>JAMCSM010000111.1 GCA_023380915.1 Actinomycetota bacterium
TCTTCTTGGTACTACAGTTGCACCAGGTTTTGAGTTTGAAGATTATATCAGCGCGGAAACATATAAAAACGAATTACTGCATAAATATCCATATCATGCTTACCTGATTAATGAATTGATTTAATATATGCCTGTTAAGAGAGATTTTTTCATCTAACCTTAAAATCATGGTTTACACTTAAAAAATATAATCCTTATAACTTAGCTTATAAGTGTTATCTATTTATTTATATCCGGATTCGATATATAATATTTATCGTTAATATTTAATATTATAATGATAAAAAATATTTTTTTCATTCCGATATTTAATCAATAAAATTAAAAGTATATCAAAATGGGAACTGTTAAAAATAACAACAATTTTTCCCGTACAGATACTCTTTTCCCCCGCATAATAGATAACATAAAAGAAGGTATTTTAGTTACTGACATTAATCTTAAACTGATATTTGCAAACAAAGGATTTTTAAATCAATATTCATGTAATTTTGAAGATATCTACAGGAAATCACTGTATGATATTGTCGGGAAAAATAATGTTTCCTTGTGGAAAAAGGCAATCAGAAAAGTAATAGAAACAGGCAGCATGACAACGGAACTTTCAATCAGTTATGAAAATAAAAAACAATCCAGCGTAAGAGCTTCAATAACTTCATTAACTGGCAGTAAGGGAAATTTTGATGGAACAGTAATTTCGATTTGGGATATTACTGAAGAAAAAATAGCACAAAATCAAATGAAATATCTTGGATTTCATGACAGCCTGACAGGACTTTATAACAGGGCTTACTTTGAGGAAGAACTTAAAAGACTTAACACTGACAGATATTATCCATTAAGTATTATTATGGGAGACTTGAATGGATTTAAACTCATCAATGATGTATTCGGTCATCTTAAAGGTGATGAAATGCTGATGCAGATGGCTGATATCTTAAAAAAATCATGCAGAAAAAGCGATGTAATTGCCAGATACGGCGGAGATGAGTTTGTAATCGTCTTACCCAAAGCTGATGAAAAAGTTTTAAAAAATGTTATTTCAAGGATAAAAAAAGCATGCAGAGAATTAAATTCAAGTAATTCATTTATTACCGTGTCAATCGGAAGCGCAACAAAATATAGTAATAATATGGAAATGGATAGTCTGGTTGTTGAAGCTGAAAATATGATGTATAACGCAAAAATTGATGAAAGCAGGGAAGCTAAAACTTTAATATTTGATCATTTAAAAAAGGATTATCAGGAAAGAAGAAAAAATATAAGGGAAAATTTAAACTCAAAACTTTTAATTGCAGAAAGACTTGGAAAGTCTCTGGGATTGAGTAATAAAAACCTGACCGAACTTAAACTTTTAATAAAGCTTCATGACATTGGAATGATAGTTATTCCTGAAGAAATAATAAACAAACCCGGGATTTTAACTCAAAAGGAAAAAAAATTAATTCAAAAACATTCTGAAGCCGGCTACAGAATTGCTGAATCAATAAAAAATGTGGCAGTAATTGCCGATGCAATTCTGCATCATCATGAGAATTGGGACGGGTCAGGTTATCCAAAGGGATTGAAAGGAGAAGAAATACCCTTGCTTTCACGTGTAGCTGCTGTAGTAAATGCTTATGATGCAATGGTTAGCGACAGACCTTACAGAAAAGCCTTACCGCCTCAAATGGTCAGAGAAGAACTTGAAAATTCAAAGGGAAAACAATTTGATCCATATCTTGTAGACCGCATTATTTATTATTTAAACTTCTGATTTTTTAAACACTTCATAATTTCTTAAATTTTATTTGATATAATTAAATTATTCAATATAATTACTTACTATTATTTTAATAGTAATAGTAGAAAATATTCTAGAAATTTAATACTAAAATTTTCCGGTATCAATTATAAATTATAATTTAATTAATATAAGAATATATATAAGAAAGGATCCTTATGAAACGAATATATTTGGATTATGCAGCCACAACTCCAACAAATCCGGAAGTGATAAGGGAAATGCTTCCTTATTTTAATGAAATTTTTGGAAATCCTTCAAGTCTTCATTATTTTGGAAGACAGGCAAGCAGTGCTGTTGAAAAATCAAGAAGTATTGCTGCCGGTTTTATAGGCGCAAGACCTGAAGAAATAATTTTTACAAGCGGGGGAACTGAAAGCGATAACTTTGCTTTAAAGGGAACGGCATGGGCTAATCGCAGCAAGGGAAACCATATAATTACATCAAATATTGAGCATCATGCTGTTTTTGAATCATGCATCTTTCTTGAGGAAAATGGCTTTTCAGTTACGTATTTGCCTGTGGCGCCAAATGGAATTTTAGATCCTGATGTTGTTAAAAAAGCGATAACTAAGGATACAATACTAATTTCTATAATGCATGCAAACAATGAAATAGGCACAATTCAGCCCGTAAAGGAAATTGGCAAAATTGCAAAAGAAAATAGCATATATTTTCATATTGATGCAGTACAGTCTTTCGGACACATTCCTCTAAATGTTGATGATTTAAACATAGATATGCTGAGCGCTTCCGCCCATAAGCTGTACGGGCCAAAAGGAATAGGCTTGCTTTATATTAGAAAAGGCACCAGAATACAGCCTTTTATGACAGGCGGAGGGCAGGAAAAGAAATTAAGGGCATCAACTCATAATGTTCCCGGAATTGTTGGTTTTGGAAAGGCAATTGAACTGGCTGCCGGTAAGATGCAGGCTGAAGCAGAATTTCAAAAAAAGTTAAGAAACAAACTCATTAACAATGTCCTTGAAAATATTGATAATTCAAAATTAAATGGGGACAGCGTGCTAAGACTTCCAAATAATGCCAACTTGTCAATAAAATTTGTTGAAGGCGAGGGAATTATTCTTGGACTTGACCTTGAAGGAATTGCAGCATCTTCCGGTTCAGCCTGCACTTCAGGCAGCCTTGAACCTTCACATGTTTTGAAAGCAATAGGCAGAGCTGCAGATCTGGCAAGGGGATCGGTTCGCTTTTCACTTGGCAGGTATAACACTGAAGAAGAAATTGATTATACAATAGAAAAATTAACGGCAATTATTAAAAAACTAAGAAAAATGTCACCCTTACTGAAATAAAAAAATGATTTCCTTAAATAATATAAACTCAAAGAAAAAAGTTATGGCTGCAATGAGCGGAGGTGTTGATTCTTCGGTGGCGGCATATCTTTTAAAACAACAGGGTTATGAAGTTGCCGGAGTTACAATGTGTCTTGGAATAAAAACAGTTTCAGATGATGAGCCAAAATGCTGCGGTGAAAATGCAATAAATGATGCCAGAAATGTATGCATAAAACTTGGTATTTCTCATCATGTTTTTGATTTTTCAGATGCAATGAGAATTAAGGTTGTAAACAAATTCATTAATTCTTATATAAACGGAAAAACTCCAAATCCATGTATTGACTGCAACAAGTATTTAAAATTCGGACTGCTTGTGGATAAGACTGAAAGTCTTGGTTTTGATTGTATTGCTACAGGACATTATGCTGCGATTGAAAATATTAACGGCAGTTATTTTTTGAAAAAGCCTGTCGACAGGGCAAAAGACCAGACATATTTTCTATATTCAATAAAAAGGGAAAATCTTTCAAAAATAATTTTTCCACTGGCAAAATATGGTAAGGAAGAAGTTAGAGAAATAGCCCGAAAAATTAACCTGCCTGTTGCTGAAAAGGAGGAAAGCCAGGAAGTTTGCTTCGTTGACAGGAAAAAATACATGGAATTTTTAAAAAGAAATGCTGATATTAATGAAATAAGACCTGGAAACATTTTGGACATAAATGGAAAGATTATCGGAAAACATGAAGGTATTGCTTTTTATACTATCGGTCAGAGAAAGGGACTGGGGATTAGTGCGCCATCTCCCTTATATGTAGTTAAAATAGATCCAAAAAAAGCTGAAATTACAGTTGGACAGAGAAAATATTTAAAAAATAAATGTCTGATAGCCCGTAGCATAAATCTTCTTTGTGAAAAATTACCTGAAAGAGTAAAGGCGAAAATACGCTACGATCATAAGGAAGCAGACTGCATTATAACAAAAACAAAAGAAGGGTTGCTTATAACCTTTGATATTGAGCAGGAAGCAATAACACCAGGACAGTCTGTTGTTTTTTATGATAATGATCTTGTTTTGGGAGGGGCAGAAATCTTAAAGGTGTTAACTGATTTTTAAATTTTTTTAAAAGTTTTTTAAAGTTTATTTGACAAACAGCAGATATTAATATAAATTATTAATTACTACTAATACTACTAAATTAATAGTATATAGAATTAAGTTATGTATATAAATTTAAATATTTTTATAAAAAATAAAACTATAGGCATAAATTAAAGAACTTAAAGATAAATGAAGGTAAAAAATGAGGATATCAACAAAAACAAGATATGGCATGAGGTTAATGATTAACCTGGCTGCTAATTTTAAAAACGGCTATTCTTTTTTAAAAGACATTGCAAAAAGCGAAGGGATATCAGAAAAGTATTTAAGTCTTATTGTAATTCCCTTAAGGACTGCAGGTTTGCTTAAAACAACTCGTGGAGTTCATGGCGGCTATATTCTTTCAAAAGATCCTTCAGAAATAACCGCAGGGCAGGTTGTTGAAATTCTTGAAGGAGACTTAAGTCTTGTAGAGTGCATAAAGAATGAAAAATACTGTATTAAATTAAAAAATTGTGCTTCCCGTGATATATGGTTTGATTTAGGCAAAAAAATGACTGAATTTTTAAATTCCCTTACCTTAAAAGATCTGGCAAAACTGCAAAGTGAAAAAAAATCAGTATCAATGGATTATATTATTTAAAAAAGGAAATTATAAAAAATTATATGAATAATAAGCATAAGGAAGCATTTCCAATTTTATTATAGAAATAAAAGTAAGGAATAAAGGATCGGTGCAGGTGTTGAGAAAACCGTATGAAGGCTGAGCGGGCAAGGTTCCTCTGTAAAGAGGAGAGCGAAGTCTGAATCCGAGCAAGCTTTGCCTCGCTGGGGCAAAGATTGCGTGTTTTCGAAACACTGCCTGATCCAAGAACTAGTAATTTGTTTATAATCACAAAAAATGAAATGCTAACAAAACATAACGGGGTAAAGATTGATAGCAGACAATATTAAAGATTTTAAAAAAAATAATATTCTGGAAAATAAATTTAAAAACCTGAAAGAAATTATAAAATCAATGGACAGCATTCTGGTAGCTTTTTCAGGCGGAGTTGACAGTACATTGCTTTTAAAAGTTGCAGTTGATGTATTAAAAAATGAGAATGTTCTTGCAGTTACTGCAAAATCTGCAACTTTTCCTCAAAGAGAAATCAGAAAAGCAGTTGAAATTGCCGGTAGTTTAAAGGCAAAACATATGATTATGGAAAGCAGTGAGCTTGATAATCCTTCTTATATAAATAATGACACACAAAGATGTTATTTCTGCAAAACAGAACTGTTTGAGGATTTAAAAAAAATCGCAGAAAGAGAAGGTATAAGGTTTGTTGCAGATGGACAAAATTATGATGATATAAGCGACTTCCGGCCCGGGATGAAAGCTGCCCTGGAAAAAGGTGTAAGAAGCCCTTTAAAAGAATCCTTTCTGACAAAAGCAGAAATTAGAAAATTATCAAAAAGGCTTGGACTTCCAAACTGGTCAAGTCCTTCATTTGCATGCCTTTCAAGCAGAATTTCTTATGGAACACAAATCAGAAAAGAACTTCTTGAACGGATAGACTTTCTGGAAAACCTGCTTCTTGATCTTGGATTTAGCCAGGTAAGAGTAAGACATCATAACTCAACAGCAAGAATAGAGGTTTTAGAACAGGAAATGAACAAATTTAATGATCCCGATATACGGATGCAGATTATTACAAAGTTTAAAGAGCAGGGTTATTTATATGTAACACTTGACCTTGAGGGTTATAAAACAGGCAGTATGAATAAAATTTTAAGTAAAAATCCTTAAATATTAATAATAATATTTATAGCTTAAAACCTGCTCACAAGAATTAATAGTTAATTAAAAATAATAAATATGATTACAAGGAGAAAAAAATGACAAAAATTGATGAAAAATTAAAAGTTGAAACTCTTGCCTTGCATGGAGGGCAGGAAGCCGATCCGACAACCGGAGCAAGAGCTGTGCCGATTTATCAAACAACTTCATATCAGTTTAAAGATACGGAACATGCGGCAGATCTGTTTGCATTAAAAGAATTTGGGAATATTTATACAAGGTTAATGAATCCTACTACAGATATTTTTGAGAAAAGAATAGCATTGCTGGAAGGCGGCATTGGTGCATTAGGGGTGGCTAGCGGACAGGCAGCAGAAACATTGGCGATCCTGAATATAGCTCAAAATGGGGATGAAATAGTTTCTGCGGATAACCTGTATGGAGGAACATACAACCTTTTTCATTACACCCTGGCAAGATTTGGGATAAAAGTTAATTTTGTTAAATCAAATGATTTTGAAAGTTTCAAAAAAGCCATAAACAAAAACACCAAAGCTCTTTATGCGGAATCAATAGGAAATCCAAAACTTGATATTGCAGATCTGGAGGGACTTTCAAAAATTGCACATGATAATGGAATACCTTTAATACTGGATAATACATCTTCTCCATACATTTTAAAACCATTTGATTTTGGAGTTGATATTATAGCTTATTCTGCTACTAAATTTATAGGTGGTCACGGAACTTCTATCGGGGGAGTCATAGTTGATTCAGGGAAATTTGATTGGGAAAATGGGAAATTTCCTCTCATAACAGACCCTGATCCTGCCTATCATGGGCTTAAATTTGTCGAAGCATTAAGACCGCTTGGAAATCTTGCATATATTATAAAGGCAAGAGTCATACTTTTAAGGGATCTTGGACCTGCACTTTCTCCATTTAATTCATTTTTATTTCTGCAGGGTCTGGAAACCTTGCCATTAAGAATGATAAAACACAGTGAAAATGCACTTGCTGTTGCCAATCATCTTGAATCTCACTCTCTTGTAAAATGGGTAAATTATCCCGGACTTAAGTCAAGCCCTGAAAAAGAAAGAGTTGCAAAATATTTAAAAAAGGGAGCCGGAGCAATAATTGGTTTCGGTATTAAAGGCGGAGTTGAAGCTGGAAAGAAATTTATAAATTCCCTGCAGTTAATTTCCCACCTGGCAAATATTGGTGATGCAAAAACACTGGCAATTCATCCTGCAACAACAACCCATCAGCAGCTTTCAGAAGAGGAACAACTTGCAACTGGAGTTACATCAGATTTTATAAGGTTGTCAATTGGGCTTGAAAATATTGATGATATAATTGCTGACATTGATCAGGCTTTGAAAAAATCTCAAGAGCAATAACAATTAATAGAAAAAATCATAACGAACATCTAAATAAAGTTACTGCAGCATAAATTGAAGATGATTCTAAATTTGGGGAAATGAATCATTTTTAGCATTAAACATTAAAAATATTTTTAGAAATTATTTAATTATAATTATCGGAGGAGAGAAATGGTAAAAATATATGAAGATATAACAAAAACTATTGGAAATACTCCTTTAGTTAAAATCAACAAGCTTGCAAAAGAGTCAAAGGCAACAATTCTTGTAAAACTTGAATCTTTTAATCCGCTGTCAAGTGTAAAGGACAGGATTGGGGTTGCCATGCTGGAAGCTGCGGAAAGGGAAGAGAAAATAAACAAAGACACTGTTATAATCGAGCCGACCAGCGGAAATACAGGGATAGCTCTTGCATTTGTTTGCGCAGCAAAGGGTTATAAATTAATTTTAACCATGCCTGAAACTATGAGCATAGAAAGAAGGCAGCTTCTTAAAATATTTGGAGCAGAGCAGGTTTTAACTGAAGGTGCAAAGGGAATGAGCGGGGCAGTTGAAAAAGCAAATGAACTTGCGGCGGCAACCAAAAACAGTTTTGTACCTCAACAGTTTAATAATCCTGCAAATCCGGAAATACACAGAAAAACAACGGCCATTGAAATTTTAAATGATACAGGAGGAAAAGTTGATTATATTGTTGTCGGAATCGGAACAGGCGGTACAATTACAGGAGTTGGAGAAGTTTTAAAGAAAAAAATTCCTGGAGTTAAAATTATAGGAGTTGAACCTAAAGATTCACCTGTTCTGTCAGGAGGAAAACCAGGTCCTCATAAGATTCAGGGAATCGGAGCAGGATTTGTACCTCAAATATTAAACAAAGCGGTTATTGATGAGATTATCACTGTTACAAATGAGGATGCCGGAGAAATTGCAAGAAAACTTGCAAAAGAGGAAGGAATACTGGCAGGGATTTCAAGCGGAGCTGTGCTGTGGGCTGCTCTTGAAATATCAAAAAGAAAGGAAAGCGAAGGGAAAACAATTGTGGTAGTTTTGCCTGACAGCGGTGAAAGATATCTGTCAACATGGCTTTTCCAGGAATAACTGTTTGTAACTGCATTTGTAACTGCCAAGTAGTAATTGTTTGCAATTACCGTATTTATATCGAAAGTATGATTAATATTGCTTTTTTATTATAATATTACCTGCAGAACAATGGGAGTATTGCCCTGATATAAAACTATATATATGAAACCATATTATTATTATATATAAATGGAAAATAAAAAAGACGATAAATTTAATAATATTAATGATTCGGGAAGTGTTGGTATTGTAAAAATCAGTTACTTTGATTTTGCAAATCCTTCTGATGAATTTGTTTTGTCCAATGGCTCCAAGTTAAGCCCTGTAACCATTGCTTATGAAACATATGGTACTTTAAACAGTGACAAAAGTAATGCAATACTGATTTTTCATGCTCTTTCGGGAGATGCTCATGCTGCAGGATATAATAGTGCAGATGAAAAAAAGCCCGGATGGTGGGATATAATGATAGGTCCCGGAAAACCTTTTGATACGGATAAATATTTTGTTATATGTTCAAATATTATAGGAGGATGCAAAGGTTCAACAGGTCCTTCATCAATCAATCCAAAAACAGGCAAGCCTTATGGAATAACTTTTCCTATAATTTCCATTAAAGATATGATTATTCCTCAAAAAAAGCTTCTTGATTATTTTGGGATTAAAAAACTTTTTTGTGCTGCAGGAGGTTCGATGGGGGGAATGCAGCTTCTGCAGTGGCTTGTTTCCTATCCTGATTTTACTGAAGGTGCCATGATTATAGCAACCTCGCCAACACATACCGCACAGGCAATTGCATTTAACAGTGTGGGAAGATATGCAATAATCGTAGATCCAAACTGGAATAATGGTAATTATTATGGAAGTGAAAAGCCTGACAAAGGTCTTTCAATTGCCAGAATGATTGGTCATATTACTTATTTAAGTGAAGAATCAATGCACCGCAAATTTGGAAGAAAGATAATAAACGGGAAGATATTTCAAGCAGATATTGCAGATTTTACAAAAGAATTTGAAGTGGAAAACTATCTTCAATATCAGGGAGAAAGCTTCATTAAAAGATTTGATGCAAATTCTTATTTATATATTTCAAAAGCTATTGATGATTTTGACATTACTGACGGTTTTGAAAATCTTACTGATGCATTTAAAAAGATAAAAGCAAAATGTTTTGTTATGTCTTTTACATCTGACTGGCTTTATCCAAAAGAACAGTCAATGAAAATAGTTAAAGCATTAAAAATAAATGGTATCGAAACAACATATACAAATTTTGAGGCACCTTATGGACACGATTCTTTTTTAATTGATGATGACAGGCTTAAAAGATTATTTGCAGGTTTTTTAAAATCTCTTGAGGAGCATATCCAATGAAGAAACTTGGAATAATAAAAAAATGGGTAAAAGAAGGAAGTAAAATCTTATTTTTAGGATGCGGCAGCGGTGAAATAATAAAATCCCTGCAGATTAGCAATAAGATAAAAGGATTTGGGATTGACATAGATGAAAATAAAGTTTATGAGGCAATCTCAAGCGGTATGTCAGTTATCCAGGGAGATATTAATAGCGACCTGACAGATTATCCGCGAAAATCCTTTGACTACGTTATTGCTCATGATATCATCCAAATCATGACAAAACCTGCCATAACGATCAGGCAGATTCTTGAGCTTTCGGACAAGATTATTATCAGCTTTCCAAATTTTGCATATATAAAAATCAGATTTGGAATGTTATTTTCAGGAAAGATGCCAAAAACAAAAATCCTTCCTTATGAATGGTATGATACGCCAAACATACACCTGTTTACCATTAAGGATTTTACAGATTTCTGCAAAAATGAGGATATTAAAATAATTGATAAAAACTTTACAGGATTTAACAAGAAATCAATTCCCAAGATTCTCATGCCCAATTTATTTTCTGAATTTGCATATTTCCTGCTCTCAAGGGATTAATATAAAAATTCAGATAATTCAGATAATATTAAAGCTGAAATAATGGAAGAAGTTATTCCAATTATAAAAAAAGAGGCTTCCTGATTTAGCATTACAGAAAGCCTCTTTCTTAAGAATGATATTTTTTTAAGAATAATATATTTAAATATTTTTAAACTTCTTCCAGCATGGTTGTGAAGAGATCATGGTGTTCCTCTTCATCTTCAAGAATTTCTTTAAATATAAAAGCGGTTGTGATGTCTTTTTCCTTATTAGCCAAATCGATAATTTCCTTATACATGTCAATAGCTTCCACCTCGGCTTTCGTGTCAAGCTCCAGAAATTCCTTTAAGGTGCTTCCAACATCTATAGCTGCCGGTTTGGTGGTAGGAGTACCGCCAAGATACCACAGCCTTTCTGCAATTTTTTCTGCATGCTTCATTTCAGTTATTGCTACCTGTTTGAACTGATCCTGCACAGCAATCCCCTTGACTCCTATAGCCTGAACATGCTGCCACATGTACTGGATGCTGACCTGTATCTCTCTTGCTATTGCTTTATTTAGCATTTCCTTCAAATTATTGCTGGCTTTTACTACAGGCTCCAATGAAACTTTCATATCCCCACCCCTTTTAGATTTTTGTATTAATTGTATTAATTATTATTTAATAATAACATTAATGGCTTTTTTAGACAATTAAATCACAAAAACGATGAATTTTTAAAATTCAGAAATAGAAACAATGTTTTTAATAAATCCTCCAACTTATCGATATCTTAATAATAATTTATAAAATATTTTTGCAGAATTTCCTGCCCCGGCTGAATTCTTAAAAAATTATTCTGTTCCCATCCGCCTTTAATTAATTTCTCAAGCAATTCAGATGAACCCTTAATTTCCGTGTATATTATTTGCTTATTTAATAATTCACTCATGAAATTTACCATATTTTTTGCATATTCCCTATGAATGTCTTCTATATCATTATTATCAATTAAAACAATCCTGTTATAGTTTTTCATCATCTCTATTGATAAAAGTCTGGCGGTTTTTTCATCAAATTTTCTTCCATATCTTTCTTTATTTTTAAACCATTCTTCAGGAATTTTATTCTCCTGGTCCGTCCATACAAGATAGCCTCTATAAGGGTCACTTCCAAATTCAATCCAGCCTTTGCATAAATAATAGGTTGCCGGATCTTTTTTAAACTCTTCCATATATTTTTCCTTTGAACCTAAAAATAAGCTTATGCAGTCATCTACCTGGGGAACTATTATTTCATGACCTTTTGATTTTAAACCTACTATACCATTACTGCATAATCCATATCCAAGTATTATCTTATCATAGTCATCAGTTATTCTGTTTATTTCTTCCTGCAGCTTTTCCCTCATCTTGTCAGGCTTGTCATGAAGATGCTGTTCCAAAAAAATAAAATCCATATCATTATGATTTAAGTTATTCAATCTGGTCAAATCACTTCTCATTACATCGCATACTATTGCTACATTTTTCATAATTCACCTGAAATTCAAATATTAAATTTAAATAATGTTTAAATTTATAACATATAGAAACAAAACTCAATATGCTTCAGTTACATATGCTTCAGTTACAGAGATTTCAATATCCCGTCAACATTGTCTTCACTGATAAATCTGCTTATATCATAAAACATTATCCTAGACAACCGGTCCTCTATACTGGGATAAGCTTCATCTTTATTGCATAGTAAAACCCATATGCTAAAATATAAATACTTGGAATTATCATAATACTTGGTTCATGAATAGTTTTATAATTTTTATAATTTTTTTAAATTTTGTATTCTAATAATCCCGGAGGCAACAAATGAAACCACTATGGGAAGGCGCTATAAGTTTTGGGCTAATCCTTATACCAGTCAAACTTTATAAAGCTACTAAAGAGAGAAAACCTGACTTTCATCTTGTGAGAGAGAAGGATTTATGCCCCATAAAATACATGCGGGTTTGCAAATTAACCGGAGAGGAAATACCTTATAATGAAATTGTCAAAAGCTATGAATATCAAAAGGGAGATTACATAATACTGCATGATGAAGATTTTAAAAAAGCTTATCTGAAGCGTACCGAAAATATTGAAATAGTTGAATTTACCGATGAAGATAAAATAGATTCAAAATATTATGAGCAGCCATATTATATTGAACCAGAAAAAGGTGCCTCTAAAGTATATGCACTTCTAAGGGAAGCATTGAAAAGAACTAAAAAAGTTGGAGTGGCAAAATATGTTTTGCATAATCTTGAACACCTCGGAGTATTAAAAGTTGAAAATGAAATTCTGGTTTTAAATCAGATCCGCTTTGACAGTGAAATCAGAAAACCTGCAGATTTAAAAATTCCTGCCGGTGAAAATATGTCTGATAAGGAAATAGATACTGCGATAATGCTGATAGACCAGCTAAGTGCACCTTTTAAACCGGAAGATTTCAAGGATACTTATACGGAAGAAATAAAAAAGGCAATTGAAGAAAAGATCAAAACAGGAAAAATTACAGAAAAGGTACCTATCGAGAGCGGAAAACAGGGTGAAGTTATAAATCTTCTTGAAAAACTAAGAAAAAGCCTTGAAGAAGCAAAGAAAAAGAAAAAAGCTTCATAAAAATGGTTGAACCTATGAAACTTAAAACAAATGTGGAACTTACTCATCCGGATAAAATATTTTGGCCCAAAGAAAATTATACTAAAAAAGATTTGTTTGAATACTATGAAAAAATTTCTGCATTTATTCTACCCTACATAATAAACAGACCTCAATCCTTAAACCGCTGTCCTGACGGGATAGCAGGAGAATGTTTTTATCAGAAAGATATTGATTACAAACTGCCGGACTGGCTGCATACAAAAAAAATATATTCTGAATCCAAAAATGAAGATATTGATTATCTGGTTTGCACAGACCTTGATTCACTGCTTTATATGGTAAATCTGGGCTGTATTGATATACATCCATGGAATTCAAAAATTAACAAACTTGAATATCCTGACTTTGCAGTTCTGGATCTCGATCCTCTGGATGTTAGCTTTAGGGAAGTAAAAACAGTTGCAATAGGAGTAAAAAAATTACTGGATGAAATAGAAATAAAAGGATTCTGCAAAACTTCGGGTTCTAAGGGAATCCATGTTTATCTTCCACTTGGTGCAAAATACACTTATGAACAAACACTGGATTTTACAAAAATATTGGCAAAGTCTGTAAATATAAGCCTGCCGGAGTTAACAAGCATAGAGCGCTCACCTGAAAAAAGAAACAAAAAAATATATCTTGACTGTTATCAGAACAGGATTGGGCAGACTGTTGCTGCACCTTATTGTATAAGGCCCATACCAGGTGCACCTGTATCTACTCCATTGTTATGGAAGGAACTTGAAAGAGATATAAAACCTTCTGATTTTACAATTAAAAATATTTTTTCAAGACTTGATGAAATAGGTGATATCTGGAAAGGTGTTTTAGGTCAGGGTATAAATTTGGAGAAATGCATTAAAAAACTTTCAGCCAAGTATGTGGCATAAAAAGCTTTTAAGATTTTTCTACTCTGAAATTTTATGATATTCCATGAGATACAAATCATTATTACATTTAATTTTCGTGCTCTTGACAAAGTTATATCAATCTATTAAAGTTAGACATATCTATTTTATAATTTATTATATTTTGGAGGAGCTGATTATAGAATGTTATCAAGCTTTTTCATTGCTTTCAGAGAGGGACTGGAAGCTTTTTTAATAATCGGAATCATCATAAGCTATCTTTTTAAAACAGGTGGAAGAAGATATATCAGACAAGTATTTTTGGGAGCAGTATCTGCAATTGCCCTAAGCGTTGGTATTGCATTTCTTTTTGAACTCCTGCTTGGCGGATTTGAAGGTAAAAAAGAACAGATTTTTGAAGGGTCTGTAATGCTTCTTGCAGTAATAGTTTTAACTTATATGATATTCTGGATGAACAAACAGGCAGGTAAGATTAAAAGCGATATCGAAGTCTCAGTAGAAAAAGCAATTGACAAAGGAAGGATTTTCAGCCTGTTCTTTTTAGGATTTATCGTGGTATTCAGAGAAGGAGCAGAGACAGTTTTGTTTTTCAGGGCAATCAGCTATCAGACTGCTTCAAAAGAGCTTATAGCCGGTGCAGCAATTGGAATAATATCTTCCATTATTTTGGCTTTAATATTTTTTATCTCCACCATTAAAATTAACATTTCCCTGTTTTTTAGAATAACAGGAATACTTATAATGTTTATAGCAGCAGGGCTTTTTTCTGAAAGTGTTCATGAATTCGAGGAGGCAGGAATTTTACCTGCAATAAGGAACAATGTTTATGATATAAGCAGGTTTATCAGTAAAGACAGTGTTGCCGGAGGAATATTAAAATCACTATTTGGTTATAATCCTTCTCCTTCACTGCTTGAGATCATTATATATACAGTATACCTTGCTTTGATCGCTGTTTTAATTAGAAGATTTTTTTATAAAGCCAGTAAAATTGGCAAATAATTCAAACATGGAAAAACTCATCAGCATCCTTTTTTCACCAGGTAAGTTCATCAGCATTTTTCTGTACATTTCATCAATATTGTAATCAGTATCATTCGTTAATAATTCCTTCCAAAATGTCGTATATCTGCAATCTTTTTGACCATTCTTTTATATATTCTAAATCAGCTTCTTCTTTTAGTAAATTTTTCACAATAAAATTAAATGATTTGTTTGAAAAAATAAATATGTATGATAATATTTAATTCATATAACCATTATTAAAATGTAAAACTAAAATTATTAATATGCCATTAGTAAAAATTGTAAAACTAAGTAAAAAAGGTCAGATAGTACTTCCTTCGGAAATCAGGGAAAAAATGGGTATTCAGACTGGAAACAATGTTGTTATTTTTGAAAGAGACGGTGAAGTTGTTCTTTTGACTCCTGAAAAATATTCACAATATACGAGAGGGTTGATAAAGGGGGTCTGGGGATCCACGAAAGAGGAAGTGGAATCTTATATTAAGGAAGAAAGAGATTCCTGGAAATAAAAAATGGTAAGAATTGATGAATTTACAGCCAAATTGAACAGTAATAAAAGTGTCAGTATTGACAGTTCTTTTTTTATTTACCATCTTGAGAATATTAAACCATATAATGAACTTACATCCATTACCATAAAAAAAATATCTTCAGGTGAATTATTTTGCAATATTTCAACTCTGGTTATATCAGAGCTTTTTGTCAGGCCTTTTAAAGAGAAGAATTTTAAAAATATCAATCTATTTGAAGAATTCATAAGAACTTTTCCCAACAGTAAAATATGTGACTTTGATTTCGATATTGCAAAACTGTCGGCAAAAATAAGAGCGCAGTCAAACTTGAGAACTCCTGATGCAGTACTGATTGCTACAGCAATAGCAAGAGGTTCTGATGTCTTTATAACAAATGATTTAAATATAAAAAAATTTTCAGATAATAAATTACAGATATTAGTAATGGAAGATTATATAAAATAGTAATAATATCTTTATATCGTAACTTGAGAATATAAATTAATAACTGTAAAAGAGAAAAAATTAACATCATGAATAATATTTTAAAAGGCTGATTTTTATGACTAATATTTTAATTGGAATTCTAATCTTTATTTCAATAATTATTCTAATTCTGGTGATTCTCAAAAAACCCTCTGCCCAAAATGGAAAGATGAATGAGGCACTTTTATTGATTGATAAAAATCAGGAAAGGCTGGAAAAATCCGTAAAGGATGAAATTTCAAGGAACAGGCTTGAAAATACGGAAAATCTCAAAATTACAAGAGAAGAGCTGGGGAATTCATTTAAGAATTTCAATGAAAGCACAGATAAAAGATTGGCAGATTTTTCCATAATACAGACATCTAATTTTGACACATTTTCAAAAAAGTTATCAGAGCTTACTGAAAAAAATGAATACAAGATGGAACAGGTTCGATTAACTGTTGAGGGGAAGCTCGAAAATATACAGAAAGATAACAGCGAGAAACTGGAAAAAATGAGACAGACTGTTGAAGAAAAATTGGAAGCAACTCTGGAAACAAGGCTTGGGGAAAAATTCAAGCTTGTAAATGATAGGTTGGAGCAGGTTTATAAAGGTCTGGGTGAAATGCAAACCCTTGCTTCCGGAGTAGGCGATTTAAAAAAAGTACTCACAAATGTTAAATCAAGGGGGACATGGGGGGAAGTTCAACTTGGGAATTTGCTTGAACAATTACTTATTCCGGAACAGTATGCAACAAATGTGTGCACTAAAAAAGGAAGTTCTGAAAGGGTGGAATTTGCAATAAGAATTCCTGGAAAAGATGATCACATCAAATCCATCTGGCTTCCCATTGATGCTAAATTTCCCGTAGAGGATTACCAGAAACTGGTTGAAGCGCAGGAAAATGCTGATGCCTGCCAAGCAGATACTTTAGGTAAGGCTCTTGAAGCAAGGATCAAAAATGAAGCAAAAGATATTAAAGAAAAATATCTTGACCCTCCTTATACCACGGATTTCGGAATTTTATTTTTGCCCATAGAAGGCTTATTTGCAGAAGTTGTAAGAAGAATGGGACTGGTTGAATTTCTACAGAACAATTACAGAGTTATTGTTACCGGGCCTACTACAATTGCAGCTTTGCTTAATAGCCTGCAGATGGGATTTCGAACTCTTGCTATAGAAAAGCGTACCAGCGAGGTTTGGGAAATACTTGGAGCCGTGAAAAATGACTTTGGCAAATTTGGAGAAATACTTGAAAAAACCCATAAAAAACTTAAGGAAGCTTCTGATAATATTGAAACTGCCACTTCCAAAACCAGAAGCATAGAAAGAAAATTAAATAAGGTTCAGGCTCTGCCAACGGGAGAAAGTAAGTTTTTGGATACAGACGATATAAGTAACAATGAAAAAGCTCAAGAAGTTTAGTTGTTCTAAATTATCAACTTTATGACGGATGTTTTTGAAGCCTTAAGTCTCCAATTTATTAAGGATCTCCGGTATTTAAGGACATACTTATCAAATTTTAGCCTTCTTGTAAGCTGCGAAATTATAATGGGACCTATGATAATTTCAAGAAAAAATATTATAAGTCTTGTAGGTTCAAATATATTTTTCCCTATAAAGATAACCCCGGCAATAGGAATTATTGCAAGAACAGCAATATACGAGAAAATTAACCTGATTATAGTATTTTTTTCATCTCCCCGACTATTTTTGTAAATGGCGGAAGTGCTACATCGGGAGGCGCAACTGCCAATAAAACCATACCTTTCCGCAATTCCCGGATAGTCTTTTACCCTGTTGAGTGTATCCGCTATCGTAAAATTTATCTTTGAGTTTATTTATAATTCATAAAAAATAATTTCAAAAATTTATATTGACAATAAGATATTTTTAACAGTATAATCGGTTACGTAAACGTTTTAATAATTAAAATATTATATTTATTACTAACAATCATATAGATGCAAAAACACCTTAAACGAGAAGGGGATTATAAATGAGTAAATGGCAAATTCCTGCCAAAGGCGGGCACATGGAAGTTAACGATGGCATCTACTACCAGAACATGACCAATAAAGATGTTGCGGAACGGCTTAAGAAGAATGATGTTATCCTCATACCAGTAGGCTCTACCGAAAATCACGGTCCCAATGCTCCTTATGGCGAAGACACCTATCTGGACACCCGTTTGTGCGAACAAGTTGCAATGGTGACAGGTTGTACCGTAGCCCAGCCGATTTGGTACGGATCCCACCCTTACCATCATCTGGGGATGCCTGGTACCATCATGATTCCTGAAGAAACGCTTGCAGATTACCTCTGCTATGTGTTTGCCGGATTCTGGAACACTGGATTCCGTAAGATCATTGTTGTCAATGGTCATGGTCAGGACTATGTTATCCCGCTTGCCATACATAAATTTGGCAAAAAATTTCAGGTTCCAGGGATTGTCCTTTATGTCCATTTCTGGAACTGTGCTAAAGAACAACTCGATACGATTGAAAATGGCGGCCCGTACCAGACTCCATTCATCCATGCTGATGAAGTGGAACAGTCATGGTCTCTGGCCCTTTTCCCGGAACTCTGCAAGCAGGTGAATGCTGTTGCAACTAAACCGGCTCCCATGCTCCCGCCTGGCCATATCAACAATTCCGCCGAAAGAGGTGCAGGTCCGATCAAATGGTACAATGCGTATGGCAGTGTGGGGATGGAGTGTATTTGTACACCTGAAGGCGTGATTGGCGATGCTAAATTAGCTGATGCGGAAAAAGCACGGGTTGGTGTGGAGAGAACTCTCGACTATCTGGAAAAATTAGTTAACGAAATATTGGAGAAATATCCGGCAGGCATCCTGCCTCCTATCGAGAAAGTTACCCAGAGAAATCGCGAAGATATCGAGGCGGTCATAAAGGGGCCAACCAATGGCGGACGACACATTTATACTCTGACATACTGAAAGTTTTAATAATAGAGGCTGTACCGGTGTTCAATTGATACAGCATAATTAATTAAAAATTAAAATTATGTAACTATTTCAAGTCAGATTAGGAGAAGAATTAATGGAAGCGTATGTAAAAGGCGAGAAAGATTATGTAAAAGGAAAGACTATTAAAGCAGCAGTGATGGTTGGACCCGGGAAGATGGAAGTTCAGCAGCTTTCCTGGCCAAAACTTGAAAGAGGTGCATTGATATTAAAAATGCATATGTCTGGTATATGCGGAACTGACAAGCACGGTTACAGGGGGGGCATAGAAAGAATATTATATGGAGGCACCGAAGCAGAGCAGGAGATCGTATATCCAACTGTTCATGGACATGAAAATGTTGGGGAAATAGTTGAAATGCACCAGGAAGATAAGAACCTAATAGAATATCATGGCAATGAATTAAAAATTGGTGACAGGGTTACTATGTGTCCTAACGTAATATGTAAAAGCTGCTGGTATTGCAGACATATATTTGCATATCCTTTCTGTGCGCATAATACCACCATAGGGTTATCTTATACAAGCAATAAACATCCTTATGTTGCGGGCGGATGGGCGGAATATATGTATGTTCCAAAGGGAGCTTGGGTTTATAAAGTTCCTGAGGAATTGCCGGATGAATTTGGGGCACTGGCGGAAATTTTTGTCGTATCTGCAACACTTGACAGGGCTAAAGAATTTTCAAGACTTGAAGCAAGGGGATTCGGATTTGCCGATGCCGTTGTTATTCAGGGAGGCGGAGCAATGGGACTTATGCATATTGTTAAAGCCAAAATGCTTGGCGCCAGCAAAATAGTTCTTGTTGACCCTTCCGAAAAAAAGCTGGAGATTGCAAAAGAATTCGGAGCTGATTATGGAATCAACTATAGCAAAACCTCCCAAAAAGAAAGAGTTGAAATAATAAAGAGTTTAACAGGTGGAAGAGGTGCCGACGTTGTTGTAGAAGTTGTGGGAACAGCCGAAGCTATGAGAGAAGGACTTGAAATGACAAGAAGAGGCGGTACCTATATAGAAACAGGCAGCTTTGTTGATACTGGTGAAATAAATATAAATGTTCACAGACATATCGCTGCAAAAAATGTCTTGATAATAGGTAATAGCAATCACCCCCATACCGGTTATTATCAGCATATGGAAATGATGTATAAGTATAGAAAAGAATTTCCTTTTGAAAAACTTATTACTCATAGATTTAAATTAGATGATGCCCAAAAAGCCGTAGAGACATCATTGCAGAATGATCCGTTAAAAGTAGTTTTTGATATGACTATGTAAAGAGGGAAAGGGAAAATGTTTGATATTGCCGTTAGCTTGTCGCCAACAAAAACAAAGTTCGGGCCATTGTTATTTGCAGGTAATTTAGATGAGGGTTTGAAAAATGCTAAAGATCTGGGATACAAGGGTATTGAGTTGAGTTTACTGGATTCAAAAAATATTGACCAGAAGTGGCTGCTGGCTAGGTTAGAGAAATTAAATTTAAAGGTTTTTGCTATTGCTACCGGGCAATCATACATTAATGACGGATATTCATTATTTGATGCTGAAGAAAGCAACAGGCTAAACGCTGTAGAAAGACTAAAAGGACACATCGATATAGCCTCAAAGTTAGGTTCGATGGTTATTATAGGCGGAGTAAGGGGTAAATTGACCGAATCGGCAGACAATAGAGAGTTAGAAAAGGCTAAAGGTAAAATGGCTTTGAGGGAATGTTTAAAATATGCTGAAGAGAGAAATGTTATATTGCTGATTGAGCCTATAAACAGGTATGAAACAAATTTAATAAATACTCTTCAGGAAGGCATAGAATTAATTGAAGAGTTGGGTTTCTATAATTTAAAATTACTCCCCGATACTTTTCATATGAATATAGAAGAAAAGTCTATTGAAGAAAGCTTAATAAAAGCAAAACGATACATGAAATATATACATTTTGCTGATAGTAATAGGCGGGCTCCAGGTTTTGGGCATACAAATTTTGAGTCTATAATATCTACTCTGGTTAAAATAAATTATAAAAATGCAATAGGTCTAGAAGTATTTCCAGAACCTGATGATTATTTAGCAGCAAAGCAAGCTATTTATTATTTAAGGTTTTTAGATAGTAAAATTAGTAAATAATATAGGAAGGTGCAAATTTTGCGGGGGGTATTGTAACAATTTCTGGCAGTGTTATAGGAGCTCTTGTTAAGTAGCAGTATGGAGTCTGAAAGTGAAAATGCTTCAATGAATTGTTTTTATTTTGCAATAGGGGTAAGAGGTATTCCAAAAATTGATTATAAAAATTTTTAGTTAGAATTTAATTTATAAATTTAAAGTTTAATAAAATACTTAAAAGGAATGAAATGCCTAATAAATTTTTAAATATCGAGGAAGAATCTTTAAAGCAAATTTGGAAAGAAAGAGCGAAATTTAGTTATCATACTGTAGAAGAATTTGGCTCAAGAGGAAATATAAAAGATGAGACGGTTTCAGAAATTTTACAAGGTGGAATAGATATTCATGTTCATGGTTATCCTGAAGCTTTGGTTGATACAGGTTGGGATTTTGCTTGGGAAGCAAAAAGTGCATATGATGCTGGAATGAGAGCGATTGTGTGCAAGAGCATGCATTCAGATACCGCACCCATGACATACTTTGTACAACAAATTATTAATAAATACGGAAAAGAGTGCGAGGAACAGCATTCATTCAATGTGTTTGGTGGAGTTGTTTTAAATTGGTCTGTTGGGGGGATAAATCCAATTGCAGTAGAAACAAGTGCTAAGCTAGGCGCAAAAATTATTTGGTTGCCCAGTCATGATGCAGCACATCACATGAGAGTATTAGATGAAGGTCAAGGTATAGAGGTAATTGATAAGAATGATAATGTTATACCAGAATTAATTGAAATTTTTAAGATTGTCAGTAAATATAATATAATTCTTGACCTTGATCATATTTCGACAAAAGAAAGGTTTATTATTGTAGAAGAAGCTAAAAAATATGGAGTAAAGAAAATTTTGCTTACACATCCTCAATGGAGCGTTAACCGTATGTCAATAGAACAAATGACAGAAATTAGTAAAATGGGAGCATATATTGGTCTTTATTTATATAGCGCATTTCCTCATTTCAATAATCCTGTTTGTGACAGGACAGAAGTTACTAAAATAATAGAAAAAGTTGGTGCTGATAAATGTGTTATGGGTACTGATTTTGGTTCAATGCTGAATCCTCCTCCGGTAGAAGGAATGAAATTATATATAAGGCTTCTACTTGCTATGGGTGTTTCTAAAGAAGATATTCGGACAATGTTGATTAATAACCCTTCAAAGTTATTGGATATATAGGAACCTAAAATTAGTAGAAAAATTTTTGATATTCTACTTTTATATTAAATTTAATTTTAGTCATTATATTAATTTAAAAATATTACTAACTTATTATGTGAGGATATTAAATGAAAATAGGGTGTAATACAGTAGCTTTTAGAAAAATGGATCTAGATTATGCATTGGAGAAAATATCAGAAGCCGGATATGAATACGTTGAAGTAGAAGCAAATCTTAAGTGGTGCTCACATGCTGATCCATGGAGAGACGATCCTGTTAAATTCAAGGATAAGATAAAAAGTTTTGGGTTTAAAGGAGTATCTGCAATAGGGTCTCATAGAGAACTTATAACATCAGAACAAGGAGTTAAGGATATAAAAAGGGCCTTAGAGTGGGCACATGAAGCAGACGTGCCTGTGGTTTTAACTGGTGAAGGGAGAATTCCGCAAGATATGTCTGTTGAAGATGCTTTATATACTTTGAAAGAGAGATATAAAGAAATTCTGGAAGTGGCCGAAAAATATAAGGTTTATTTAGCTATTGAAGATCATGGAAGTATCTCATTAACACCAAATGGGTTACCAAAACTGTTAAGTCTTGCTGAAAGCAAATGGTTTGGTGTTAATTATGATACTGCCAATATACATAGGGGAGATTACGTAGGTACTGATAGTGATGGCTACGAGTGGAAGATGGGCACAAAATCAAGCTATGATGAGGTGGAGTTACTTAAAAAGGTTACAGATAGAGTTAAACATTTGCATATAAAGGATGTTGTCGGCCGTAATGCTGTAACACTGGGACAGGGTGAGATAAATATAATAGGTTGTTTGGAAGTATTAAAGAAATCAGGTTACCAGGGTGTGCTATCCTACGAAACTGAAGGTTTTGAAGAACCGGTAGAAGCTTATGGGATGATTGTAGAAAGTAGAAAATTCCTGATAGATGTGCTTAACAGTCTTTAATTTTAAGATTAGATTGAAAGGAGATGACAATATAATTATTTAAATTAAATTACTAATAAGATTAGATTGAAAGGAGATGACAATATAATTTTTTGAACTAAATTACTAATGAAGACATTCTATGAAAAGAAAGGAAAAGAATGATAATGAAAAAAATATTAATATTATTGGTTACAGTAGTTTTAATAGTTTCCTTGGGGGTGGGATGTAAAGCTGCTACAACGGCAACAACTGCAGCAGCTGAAACAACAAAAGCAGCCGAGACAACTGCAGCAGCAACAGTTCCACAATATGACAAACTTGTGGTAGGTACATTGCCTCTTGGGATGGGTGTTGTTGTACAGTGGGCTCTTGAAAAAGGCTACTTTAAGGAACTTGGACTTAACATTGAGAAGAGTATGTTTGGCAACGGTGCACTTCTCAACGAAGCAGTTAATGCAAAACTTATTGATGTAGCAGTGAGCGGCACCGCATCGGTTTTTTCACTTGCAAATAGCGCTGGTATATTGGTGGGTGAAACAGGCATAGCTGGTAAAATTGGACTTTATGCCCGTCCTGACTCTAAGGTACTCACAAAAAAAGGTGAGATCCCAGAGCATCCTGATATGTATGGTAGCAAGGATACAATAAAGGGACTGAATTTCTTGGGTCCTCTCGGAACATCGTGTCAGCTTGAAACTATAAAATATGTAAATCTTTTTGGATTAAATATGAGCGACGTAAAGATGACTGGCATGGATGTGGGTCAGGCATTTCAAGCATATGTGGCAGGTCAGGGCGATCTTTTACCAACTTGGTCTCCATTTGGCTGGCAGGCAGTAGATAAGGGTTATGTTCTAGTTGCTCCTTTTGAAGAAATAACAGGGTTTTATTCTACTGATTCTATTTTTGTACGTCCTGAGGTACTTAAGGAAAGACGAGATGAAATAGTACTTTTTTTAAAAGCTATATACCATGCATGTGATGACTTACAGGATAATGATTTAAGAATACCTTTTGCCATTAAATTCTTTGGTGATAATGGTATTGTATGGACCGAAGATTACATGACAAGAGAAGCAAATTATTGTTTTTATTTCACAAAGGATTATATATCAAAGCCCGAGTATCTATTTGGCAAGAGCAATTTGGCTTTCGGCGAATTCTTTACTGAAGCAGGTCAGATTACAAAGGATAATTTACCCAATATTACAAAATCGTTTGACACGTCAATAATTAAGGATGCTCTTGGAATAGATGTTAAGGTTGCTGAGTAAGACAGTATTCTATATTAAGCGAGGCTTGTGAAAATTTGAAAGCCTCGCTTAATTAAGATGCTTTATGGGTTTAAATATTTTTGGTGTATATAGTAAATTAGTTCGATTACTGGAGTAGGAGATTTGAAGAAAATCTATCATGGAATTTTAAATGCTAACTATGGAAAATTTCAAATTAAGAAAGCTTTTAAAATATGGTAAAATTACCTAATATCACCACATGCTAAATGATATTAACATATGTTTACAGGTCCTAAGAATCAACAAGAACTATCAGATAGTCTAATTACAAATATTTTACCGCAAGATCATGAACTTGTAGAATTAAAAAAATTTTAAACTGGAATGATATTAGCGCTATATATAAATCCTGCTTAGCTCAAAAACAGGTAATAAGACAAAGACAACTGATATTACTCTTGATAAAAAATTAAAGATAGTTATTGCAGTACCACATAAAAAGAACAGAAGCACTAAAATGGGAAAGGATAAGGAAAAGTTATATAACAAAAGAGCAGCAATTGAGGCTAAGATAAGTGAAAATAAAAGAATGTATGGTTTAAATAAATCTTACTATAAAAGTTACAAAGGAGATAGGATAGAGGAGTGCCTTGATATAATGGAATTAAACATAAATACTAAAAGATATTGTAAAAAGTCCTAAATTATTCACTATTAACTAATTATATAAGAAAGAGGTAGTTTGCGTATGAAAAAGGAAAATAACAGAAAATACATTATTATAGCAATCATATCGTTAGCTACTTTTGTGCTAATATGGGAGCTTTTGACGGATGTGTTAAAGTTAATTCCCAAAACAATGATCCCAAGTCCGATAAAGATAGCAACAACCTTCTTTGTAAAGTTTTATGACCCTAATCCTGACGGCGCTACAATGTTTCAGCATCTTTTTTCTTCGCTTAGGATTGCACTTACAGGTTATACCTTAGGTATAATTATTGGAGTGCCCTTAGGTATTTCCATGGCATGGTTTAAGAGATTCGAAATGTTTGTCCGTCCAGTTTTCGACCTTTTGCGCCCTTTGCCTGGTATTTCATGGATCCCGCTTATGATAATACTTTTTGGCATAGGCGTCTTTTCAAAGGCTATGGTTATATTCATGACATCCTTTGTTGCAAATACTATCAATTCATATTCAGGCATTAAAGTAACACGTTCGGTTCATTTATGGGTGGGACAGACTTTTGGTGCATCAAACCTGAAAATGCTTTTTAAAATTGCTATACCAAGTGCGCTACCTATGATTCTTACTGGACTTAAAGTTTCTCTCGGTGTTTCATGGGCAACCTTGGTTGCAGCAGAGCTTCTCGCTTCAACCCGAGGTCTTGGCTTTATGATTATGCAGTGCCGCGGTATATTTAGAATCGATGTTATAATCGTAGGCATGTTAGTAATTGGTGGAATGGGTGCGTTTCTTACGTATCTTATTACTTTTTTAGAGAAAAAAGTTCTAAAAGGAGGTAGATGGTAATGAAAAGTACTTCAATAGTCCAGGCTATTAAGAGAGTATTTGCAGCTATATTTTCTATCGGAGTCGTTTTGCTTTTGTGGTATATTATAACAAACGGTACAAAGCTTGGCGAGATAATGCCAGGACCTATAGTGGTTATTATCAAATTCTTTAAGGCTTTATATACAAATATAGGTAACTATACTATTATAGGGCATATTATGTGGAGTCTTTCACGTGTTATGGTTGCTTACACGGCGGGAGCCATTCTGGGCGTTGCATTAGGTCTTTCCATGGGTAGGTACAAACTTTTCGAAGCTATTCTTAGACCATTTTATGAAATAATAAGACCCATCCCGCCTATAGCATGGATCCCGATCGCAATAATATGGTTTGGTCTTGGAGAAATATCAAAAGACTTTATTATATTTATTTCATCTTTTACTATCATTACATTAAACGCTTTTGCAGGTGCGCGTGCCGTTAGCCCTGTACTCGTGGGCGCAGCAAAGATGCTTGGTGCCAAGAGCCATCAGATATTCTTTTCAATTGTTTTACCTTCCTCGATACCATTTATATTTGCAGGCTTACAGGCAGCACTTTCAGCCAGCTGGGGCACGGTTTTAGCAGCTGAAATGGTACATGCATCTGAAGGCGTTGGATGGATTATTTTCAGCGGTATGGAAAACAACATGCCCACCCAGATATTTGTTGGTATGATTGCAATAGGTATTGTGGGCTTTCTGCTTATAAATATTATGAGAGGAGTTGAAGCTAAATTATGCGAATGGAGCAAGAGCGGAACATAAATGAAAAATATGTTATTGAGTGTAATGGTATTTCAAAAATCTTCTATTCTGGGATAGATGAGTTTAAGGTAATAGACAAAATAGACCTTAAGGTGCGCGAAAACGAATTTCTCGTACTTTTTGGTCCTGGCCAATGTGGTAAAACAATATTGCTAAATATAATAGCCGGCCTTGAGTTACCAACAGATGGTATGGTTTTAGTTAATGGTAAGAAGATTGAGTCTCCGGGTCCCGACCGTGGTGTGGTATATCAAACAACAGCACTTTTCCCATGGCTTACCACAATGGGTAACGTTGAATATGGCCTGAAAGTGCGTGGTATAAATAAAAATGAAAGGCGCAAGCGTGCACAATATTATATTAACCTTGTTGGACTTCAGGGCTTTGAAAAAGTATACCCTAATAAGCTTTCAGGTGGAATGAAACAGCGTGTTGGAATTGCCCGCGCGTACTGTATCGAGCCGGTCGTTATGCTTATGGATGAGCCATTTGGCTCACTTGATGCACAGACACGTTATCTTATGCAGAAGGAACTTGGATTCATCTACGAAAAGGAAAGACGCACAGTTATATTTATTACAAATAACATTGAAGAAGCTCTTTACCTAGCTGACAGGGTAGTGGTACTTAATAACTGTCCTACCAGCATTAAGACCGAATATATAATTGATATGCCACGGCCTAGGGATTACATAGATCCCAAGTTTTTGCGGCTGCGCAAGGAAATTTCCAGTATTAAAGATAGAACACTTTGATTGGAGGCTCATAATATGTCAGACAATATAAAAGTAAAGGTTGTAAATCTCATTAAAAAATTTGGAGGCTTACTCGTTCTGGATAATATTTCCTTTGAGGTTATGAATGGCGAGTTTCTCTGTATAGTAGGTCCTACAGGGTGTGGGAAAACAACCTTCCTAAATAGTCTTACAAAGCTTTATGATATTACAGGCGGAGAGATTTTAGTAAACAACGAGCCTGTTAATTTGAAAAATCACAATATATCTTATATTTTTCAAGAAGATTCGACAATGCCATGGCTTACGGTAGAACAGAATGTGAGCTTTGGACTTGATATAAAAAAAGTTCCTTTTAAAGAGAAAAAGGAAAAAGTTAATGAGGTTTTAGACCTGGTGGGTCTTACGTCTTTCCGTGGATACTATCCTCATCAGCTTTCAGGAAGCATGCTGCAACGTGTTGCCATTGCACGTGCCTTTGCCATAAATCCAGAACTTCTGCTTATGGATGAGCCTTATGGGCAGCTTGATATTGAGCTCAGGTTCAATCTAGAGGATGAGCTTATCAAACTGTGGGAAAAAACAAAGACTACCGTTTTGTTTATTACACACAACATAGAGGAAGCGGTATATCTGGGGCAAAACATACTTGTCCTCACAAACAAGCCCACAAAGATTAAAAAGAAAATAGAGGTTGACTTGCCAAGACCTCGCGATATAACATCACCTGATTTTGTGAAGCTGCGTAGCGATGTAACAGAGCTAATAAAGTGGTGGTAGAACCGGAGGAGAACCTATAAGAATCCCTAATATTTATGTTTGATTCACTTAATAGACACGTGTGTCTGTTTACGGCTGTGAATTACAACAAAGGAGGGTGACAATTTTTTCAGTTATATTGAGGAAATTAGACTTATGTGAAGTATAATTCCTGCTTCTGGAGTACAGTTTGGGCAACTGAGTATATAATAAAAATAAAAACGGAAAGATGTTAGACTATGCCACCAGTAAACATACTTATAAAACCTGCCTCGTCTGCCTGCAATCTAAGATGCAAATACTGCTTTTACAAGGCAATTGCCGAAAACCGTAAAATTCCAAATGCAGGCATGCTTAGCGAAGATATGCTTGATCTGATGGTCAAAAAGGTCCTTGAGTTTGCAGATGATCACTGCGGTTTTGCTTTTCAGGGTGGAGAGCCTACCCTTGTTGGGCTGAAATTTTTTAAAAAGCTTATTGAGCTTCAGAAAAAATACAATACTAAAAGAGTAGTAATTAATAATACCCTCCAGACAAACGGCTATACGATTGACGAGGAATGGTGCCGTTTCCTGACAGAAAATAATTTTCTTGTAGGGCTTTCTCTTGACGGTCCTCAGGAAATACACAATCTTAACCGGAAAACCGTGTCTGGCGGTGATACCTATAACCGTCTAATGAAAACGGCAGCACTATTTTATAAATTCAAGGTACAATTAAATATTCTATCTGTTGTAACAGGCTTAACTGCACGAAAAATTGAGAAGATATATAACTTCTATAAGAAAAATGGGTTCAGGTATTTACAGTTTATTCCTTGTCTTGAGCCACTTGAAGTAGAGAGGGGAGGCACCGATTTCTATCTTTCGCCTGAGGTTTACTCGAAATTTTTATGTCAGCTTTTTGACCTGTGGTTTGACGATTTCAAGAAGGATAAATATATAAGCATACGCCAGTTTGATAATTACATTAATATTATGGCGGACATGCCTCCAGAGGCCTGCAACATGAATGGAAAATGTTCAATACAATTTGTAATAGAAGGTGATGGAAGTGTTTACCCGTGTGACTATTATGTTTATGACAAATGGCGGATTGGCACAATAGGTGAAAACTCCCTTGCCGAAATGATATCGGGGGATGTGGCAAAAAGCTTTGTTGCAGAATCAGTAAAGCTTCCTGAGAAGTGCAGAATATGCCGATATGTGGATTTATGCCGCAATGGTTGTAAAAGAGACAGGATACTAACCGCAGATGGAGAGATGCAGACTGCCTACTGTAAGTCCTATAAGGAGTTTTTTGAGTACACTCTACCGCGCCTACAGGAGGCTTCTTTGATTGTCGAACGTATGAGAATGTAATGCTATGTTTTAGTTGTTGGATTAAAGAGCATATAAATAATTTAAAGGAAAAAAATACTAAAATATCAATGTCATAACCGTACTAATCTCTATGATGATAGTAAAATTTAAGTAATTTTTCAGAACTCTTATGATAGAGCAAGCGTATATGTTCAGCTCTGAAGAACAAAATTTCTTCTCACCTTAAGAAGCTCTATTTTTCCCATAAAATAGGGATTTTCTGCTGACTAAAAAATATTTTAAAAATATTTTTCTCACCATTAGTTTGACAATGATTTATAATTAAGGTAAAATCGTTTACGTAAACGATTTAATATATTCAAATATCATCTTTGTAATATTAATTTATTGCTAAAAAAGATATAAAAGTAAATAAAAAAGATATAAAAATAAAGATAGAGCAAAAAAAGAGGGAGAGCATAGATGAGTAAGTGGAAATTGGAAAACTGGAACTAAAATTACATTGAAAAAGAAATTATCAGAATTGTTTGGGACACTAATATGAGAATGTAGTAAGAATAAAAGAGGTATTTCTCCAAAATGACATAGGAGAGTAATTCCAGTTATAATAAAGATTTATAAAAAGACAGAGATAATAGAAAGGATTACAGAATATTATGGCTAATCAAAAGAATAAACCGAATATTTTAATGATCATTACAGATCATCAGGCATTTTATAATCACAACAGGCCTGGTACATTTGAAATTGAGTATCCCAGATATAAAAAATTTATTTCTGAAGGTGTTTGTTTCAATAATGCATATTCTGTATGCCCAATATGTACACCAGCACGCGCAAGTATTATGACAGGTTTATACCCCTCAAAACATGGAATTGTATGGAATCCCAATCAAAATTATTTTGGTAATTTGCTTGATTTCAGAAGTGGTCAACAACTCTATAGTCATCACCTTTCAAAAGCGGGATATCGCAATGCCTATATTGGCAAATGGCACTGTGGACATGAGAGAATACCGATTGATTATGGGATTGAAGGCTGGTCGCTTCCAGATTATGGAAAGGTATATATGTCTGATGAATACCATAAATATGCAGCACAAAAAGGTCTCGGAGATGCACGTGCTTATATTGAACACTTCTCAAGAATTCCTGAATGGGAAGGTCAGATATTGACACTTCATGACCCATCTGAATGGGCATTTATGGGTGGTGGATGCGGAATCTTGCAGGGTCCACCTGAGGCACATGAAGATAATTTTGTTGCGCATCTTACCGTAGAAAAGCTAAGAGAGTTAGCTGCAGCAAACCAACCTTGGAGCATAGTTGCAAGCTTCTGGGGCCCACATGAACCTTACTTTCCATCGGAACCTTATGCATCCATGATTAACCCTTCGAGTATCCCTGAATATCCTAGTTTTCATGATAATCTGGAAGGTAGACCGGTTAGATATTTGATTCATCGTGATTATCATTATCCTGATGTCAAAAAATGGAACAAAGATTGGTCAGTATGGCAGGATATCCTAGCCAAATGCTATGGACAGGCACTTCAAAATGATGCAGCAATCGGAAGCATACTTGACGCATTGGAGGAATTGTGGCTTTATAACAATACAATTGTTTTATGGTGTGCCGATCATGGTGATGGAATAGCAAGTCATGGCGGACTTTGGGATAAAGGATCTACTTTTACGGAAGAAGTAGCGCGTATCCCAATGGCGATCCGCTGGCCTGACCGATTTAAAGAAAGCCGTAAAATTGAAAAGTTTGTAAGTAATATGGACTTTACGGCAACAATGCTGAAAGCGGCTGGTTTAGATGTTCCTGAAGATATGGACGGCAGGAGTCTGATCCCTTTATGTGAAAATAAAGATATAGACTGGCCTGATCAGCTGATTTGTGAACATAACGGTCATTATCAAAATATTTTACAAAGGATTATAATGTATGATAAATATAAATATGTTGCTGCATTATATGATGCAGATGAGTTGTATGACCTGAAAGAGGATCCTTATGAAATGAAAAATCTTATTAATTCATCACATTATAAGGCTGTAAAGGAAGAGTTGAGGATGAGATTAATCAGGCATATTGAACAGAATAATGACCATAGAGCTGATTATCTAGCAGATGCGTTAAAGAATGGATTCTAAAATTCTCTATTATGAGTTTATCACAAAACCAACTTTGATAAGAGAAACCAGACCCGTAATTGCCTATATTTATAAGTGATTACGGGTTTTCTTGTGTCATAAATTAATTTATGCGCCGATTAATTTAACAGCAATTCAGACATAAGGAAATTATAGTAAAATATAATCTTAAATTCTAATCCGTATTAAAATTTTGCCGCAAATCAAAAAAATATTAATTTTTACTTGAAAATTGGATAAATAATCCTGACTTGTCAGTTAGCCCTCATTTTACTACCAAAATCATCTAATTTAAGCAGAATTGGCGTAATCTTTTAAAGAAATACTTGGAGAGATCATATCTTTGAATTAAAATGGAATTTGTATATTTTATTCTCTTGATTTATTATTTTCCTTAATTTGGTAAGTTGATTTTTTTGAATTTAACATTAAGTTTATAATAAATGAAAGTTTTTTAATTATTTATTGCAGAATAAAATATTTATACTCTGTTATTATTTGATAGTTTTAAAGGGAGGTTTATTGATATCTATAATTTTTTAATTAAATTGTCGTTATTTTTAATATATTTATGATTAATTATCAAACAGACACTAATTAAAATAAAAGGTCGGGTGTTCTTATAACAAATATAAAAGACATAGCAAAATATGCTGGAGTTTCTGTAGCAACTGTATCGCATGTTCTAAATAATACTAGGTTTGTCAGTGAAGAATTGCGTGGCAGAGTAAATAAAGCAATAGAAGATTTGGATTATCACCCAAATGTAATGGCAGGAAGTCTGAGGTCACGTAAAACAAAGACGATTGGTTTAATCGTCCCGGATAATTCTAATCCGCTTTTTGCTGCAATATCAAGATCAATAGAGCAAGTTAGTTCGGATTTAAATTATACCGTAATGTTGTGTAATTCTTCCTATAGTCTTGAAAACGAATTGAGATATATTAATGTCTTAAGATCAAAGAGCGTAGATGGAATAATTATTTTGCCAACAACTACTATTCCAGATCATTTAAATCAATTAGTGGAAAATATGCTGCCTGTAATAGTTCTGCATCATATAATACCAAAATTTAAAACAGGTTTTGTTTTAGTTGATAATTTTAAAGGCGCTTATGATGCGGCAGTTCATTTAATAGACCTTGGTCACAAGAATATAGGGTACATAGATAGACCGATAGTTCTTCCACACAGTTTAGAAAGATTAAATGGTTTTAAGCAAGCTTTAAAGGATCATAATATGGAAGTTGATGATGATATTATTATCCAAAGCAACGGTTTTGGTTATAAAGACGGATATGAAACAATGGAAAAACTTCTAAGAAGAAATCATCCTTTAACTGCTTTAATGGCTTTTAATGACATAACGGCTATAGGAGCTATGGAAACTATCACTGATCATGGCTTAAAAGTGCCTGATGATATTTCCGTAGTTGGTTTTGACGATATAGAAATATGTTCGTTCATACGTCCGAGACTGACAACTATCCACTTTCCGAAGTATAAAATAGCGGAATATGCTGTGAAGATGCTGTTAAAAAAAATAAACAATCCTGAAAAAATAAAAGACTTTGAAAAGAAAGTACTACCCCTTCGTCTTGTTGTAAGAGACTCTACGGCAAAGGTTAAAGAATAAAAAATCTTTAAGATTATTAATTTATTTTATTTTTTTAATTCACATCTGTTTCACATATAAATCCTGTATTTTTAATATTCTTTTAGCATGAAATTAAATTTTAAATTTGACAGCAAGAACTTTTTAATATAATATTTAATCGTTTACGTAAACATTTAAATCAAATTGAAAATTTCTAAATTTTTTTATTTTTCTAGGCCGACAAGTGAAAAATATACTGTTGAAATAAAAAAATATTTTAGATAAAAGGAGTGAAAGATGAAAAAGATAAAAGTAGGAGTAGCAGGATATGGTGTTATAGGACAGCGTCTGGCTGACGGTATTGTTAAACAGGATGATATGGAACTCGTTGGAGTTGTTGATGTTGCACCGACTCTGTCAATAAGAGCACTTTATGACAGTCCCAAGCCTTATGATCTATATGTTGTCGATGATTCAATGAAAGCTTTCTTCGAGGCAGAAAAAATACCTGTAAAAGGTAATTTTGATGATCTGCTGTCCAGGGTAGATATAATGCTTGATGCTGCGCCCGGCGGAGTAGGTATTAAAAACAAGGAAATATATAAGGCAAAAGGTGTTAAAGCAATATTTCAGGGCGGAGAGAAAAATGAAGTAGCCGATGTATTCTTTCATGGGTATGCAAATTATCCAAAAGGTGTTGGAAAAGATTATCTAAAACTAACCTCCTGTAATACTACGGGTTTTATAAGAGCAGTTGATTGTATTGACAAGGCAGTTGGAGTAGAAAGAGTTGTTGTTACAATAATACGTAGAGTTGCGGATCCGGGTGATACCCATAGAGGTCTTGTTGATGTGGCGCAAGTTGAAAAAGTACCAAACCATCAGGCGAAAGATCTGATGTTAATAATGCCCCATATAGAAGCAACAGGAGCCCTTATTCATGTTCCCACAACTCACGGTCATATAATTACCATACTTGCGACCCCTAAGAAAAAAATATCTGTAGATGAAGCTATTTCCTTATTTGAAGCCCACCCAAGGATAAAAGTTGTTGATATAGCTAAGGGCTTTAATTCAAATACAGCACTATTTAAATATGCAAGAGATAAGGGAAACAAAAGAGCTGACATGTATGAGATAGGGCTATTTAGAGAAATGGTTGCCTTAAGTGGCGACAACCTGTTCTTTACAATAAGTATTCCGCAAGAATCTGTAGTAATACCTGAAACAATTGATGGCATTAGGGCTAGTCTGTCTCTTCAAACTGATGGAAAAGAAGCTGTTAAGCTAACTAATAAATATTTGGGCATGGAGTAAACCTATATGAAATACCAAATAAATACTTTAGATGATTTTAATTTTAAATCGAAAGTTGTACTGGCCAGATTTGACCTAAATTCTCCTTACAATAAAGAAAGTCAAAAGCTTAGTGATACCGAAAGAATAAAAGCAGCTATACCGACAATAACGGAATTGTCCCAAAAAGGAGCAAGGCTTACTATTCTAGCTCATCAGGGAGGAGACCTTGAATATCATAATTTTATTTCCACCGAGATTCATGCCGGTGTACTATCTGACCTTCTTGGAAAGAAAGTTGATTTTATTGATGATGTGTGCGGTCCTGCAGCAAGGCAGGCAATAAAAAATCTTACAGATGGCCAGATACTGCTTCTGGATAATGTCAGATATATGGCAGAGGAAATGACTTTATTTGAAACTAAATTAAAGTTAACCCCGCAGCAGCAGGCCGAGACAATAGTAGTCAGAAAATTGGCTCCGCTAGGGCAAATATATGTATGCGATGCTTTTGCAGCAGCTCACAGGGGCCAGCCTACATTGGTTGGTTTTGAAGAACTTCTTCCTTCTGCCATGGGCAGGCTTTTTGAGAGAGAATATGAAGTTTTATCAAAAATTATTAATTCCCCTAAACATCCCGAAGTATTTCTTTTAGGCGGTGCAAAAATAGAAGATGCTTTTGATATGATGCCTAAAGTTTTAGGTGATGGGATTGCCGACAAAATATTAACTGCCGGTCTTCTGGCACATTTATTTATGTTAGCTAAGAATATGGATATAGGGGAAGCATCTAAAAAGGTGGTTTATGATAAAAAATTGGATAAGTTTCTTGATATTGCCAAAGAAATTTTATCGAAATATGAAGATAAGATACTAATACCTGTGGATTTTGCCTCTTCGAATAATGGTCGTATCGAATTTGGTATTGATAAACTACCTTCGGAATTACCCATATTAGATATCGGAAGCAAAACTATTGACCTGTATAAAAAAGAAATATCCAAAGCTGCAACAGTATTTACAAATGGACCGGCAGGTGTATTTGAGAAACCGGAAACCGAAGCAGGAACCAGAGAACTTCTAACGCATATTGCCAAATCACAGAACTTCTCGGTAATTGGAGGAGGAGATTCAATTTCTGCAGTTAACAAATACGGGCTAAAAGAAGATTTTTCTTATGTATGTACCGGCGGGGGAGCTATGGTGAGATTTTTATCTGGTGAGGAGCTTCCAGTAGTTGCTGCACTTAAAAAATCAGCCGCAAGATTCAAAAAATAATTATGATTTTAAGGGAAAAATGTAAAGCCCTCATTATAACTAAATATTAAAAACAAATTATTAAATACAGAAAAAGAATAGAGGAAAATTACTTGAATATTTATGAAGAAGCATTGGAAATGCATAAAAAATTTGTGGGCAAGATTGATGTTGTAAGCACTGTAAGAACCGATGATGAACATGATCTGGCACTAGCATATTCACCTGGTGTTGCAGAACCATGCCGGGTAATTGCAAGAGATCCCGCAGCTTTAAATACATATACGGCAAGAGGAAATATGATTGCTGTAGTGTCTGACGGTTCTGCTGTGCTTGGTCTTGGGAACATTGGTGCAAGAGCGGCATTGCCGGTAATGGAGGGAAAGTGTGTGCTGTTCAAGCAATTTGGAGGAGTATCCGCATTTCCAATTTGTTTAGACAGTCAGGATGATGGCGTAATAGTTGATACGGTAAAATATCTGGAACCCTCATTTTCAGGCATAAATTTGGAAGATATTGCAGCACCCAGGTGTTTTGAAATTGAGAGCAGATTAAAAAAAGAAACAAAAATGCTCATATTTCATGACGACCAGCATGGGACTGCTATTGTAACTCTTGCCGGTTTATTAAATGCCCTAAGACTTTATGGCAAAGATATAGCTGAAATAAGAATAGTAATAAACGGAGCAGGAGCAGCGGGTACTTCCGTGACAGGGTTATTGAATTACATTGGTGCAAACAATATCATAATGTGTGACAGAGAAGGAATAATCCACAAAGGCAGGGAAGGCCTCAATGCTGCCAAACAAAAGCTCGCGGATTCCACAAATCCAGGAAATGTAAAAGGGAATCTTTCTTTGGCACTGGAAGATGCGGATATATTTATTGGTGTATCGTCTGCAAATGTTCTGACTCCCGAAATGATTAAGAATATGAAGAAAAACCCTGTTATCTTTGCTCTTGCAAATCCGGAACCTGAAATCAAAGTGGAACTTGCAAAAGAATACGGTGTTAAAGTCATAGCCACCGGAAGAAGCGATTACAGCAACCAGGTAAATAACGTGCTTGCATTCCCGGGCATATTCAGGGGTGCTCTTGATGCTAAAGCGAAGGAAATAAATATGGAAATGAAACTTGCTGCAGCTAAAGCTATTTCAGAAATTGTGGGTAACGACCTAAGAGAAGATTATATTATTCCCAAGCCTTTTGACAAAAGAGTACTTCCTGCAGTTGCGGTAAGTGTGGCCAAAGCAGCGCTGGAGACCAATAATACATACGGGAAAGTTGATCTTACTCTTATTGAAAAAAAGGCAAAAGAAATTGTAAAAAATAGAGCATGATGAACATAAAAATCCCTTACGGAAAAGAAAGCATAGAATTAGAAATACCGGATAAAAATATTCAGGATATTATTCATGGCGGAGAAAACAACAGCCACAATCTTGATGAAAATGTTATTATAAGGCAGGCTTTGGAAAGTCCGGTTAAATCAGCCAGGTTGTGTGAGATAGCTCGGGATAAAAAGAGTGCAGCTATTATTGCAAGCGATATAACCAGGCCCTGTCCTTCTTATAAATTCCTGCCCTTGCTGGTAGAAGAATTAAACAAGGCAGGCATAGAAAATCAAAATATAAAAATAATACTGGGTCTGGGTATTCATCGAAGACATACCGATAATGAAAAAAGAAAACTGGTTGGAGATTATATTTACGAACATGTAAAAGTCGAAGATTCGGACATCTCAAATACCAAGTTAATCGGACATACTGCAGCAGATACTCCGGTAGAAGTATATAAAGGAGCACTTGATTGCCATCTGTTAATTGCCACCGGCAATATTGAATATCATTATTTTGCCGGTTACAGCGGCGGGGCAAAAGCGGTTATGCCTGGAATATGTGCCAGAAATTCAATTCAGTTTAACCATAAAATGATGCTGGATGAAAATGCTGCAGCCGGTAATTTTTATGATAATCCCGTAAGGCAGGATATTGAGGAAGCAGGTAAACTTGCTGGAATTGGCTTTGTATTCAATGTAATACTTGATGATAAAAAAAATATAATTGCCGCTGTAGCCGGAAAAAATAATGAAGCATACATTGAAGGCATAAAAAAATATGACTTGATATATAAAAGAGAAGTTAAAAAACCTGCTGACATAGTAATAACATCTCAGGGAGGTTATCCGAAAGATATAAACCTGTATCAATCTCAAAAGGCTCTGGAAAATGTCAAGGAAATAGTAACTGAAAAAGGAACCATCATCTTAGTAGCTTCCTGCTCTGAAGGATTTGGGGAAGATATATTCGAAGAATGGATGGCAAATTGCAGGGATTATGAACTTATAAGCAGTAACCTTAAAAGAAATTTTGTTCTGGGCGGTCATAAAGCGGTAGCAATATCCAAGATCTTAACGAAAACACAAGTTTTTCTTTATTCGGATTTTAGCATTGAAGCAACTGAAAAAATGGGTTTTAAAAAGATAGAAAACCTTCAGGAATATCTGGATGAGAGTATTTCTCAAAACAGCAGCTTAAAGATAACCATAGTTCCTACAGGAAGGTATGTCAGATTAAAGAAATAGCAAGTAATAATATTTAAATGATTAATATATGAATAAGAAATTAGCATAAAATTATTGGGGGAGTAATTGGAAAATTTAAACAGATTTAATGAAATTGAGATAATGCGGTTGGAAGATATAGCAAAAAATATACGCTGCAGTGTTTTAACTATGGTTAAAGAAGCCGGAGTAGGGCATATCGGCGGTTCTCTTTCGGTAACTGATATTCTTGTAGCGCTTTATTTTAAGGTTTTAAAAGTAGATCCCGAAAATCCCGGATGGCCCGATCGCGACAGGTTAGTGGTGTCAAAAGGCCATTGTGCTGCTGCATTATATTCAACTCTTGCACAAAAAGGATTCTTTTCAAAAGAGGAGTTAAAGACATTCGGGATGATTAACAGTAGTCTTCAAGTACATCCCGATAAAACAAAAGTACCGGGAATAGAAGCTTCAACAGGTGCTCTTGGTCAGGGTTTGTCTATAGGTTTAGGAATGGCACTTGCAGCCAGATTAGACAAAAAAGGTTATCATACATTTGTGATTTTAGGTGACGGCGAAATACAGGAAGGGCAGGTCTGGGAAGCAGCCCTGTTTGCCGCACATTATAAATTAGATAATATAACGTCCATACTTGATCTGAATAATGTCCAGCTTATGGGTAACGTACCTGAAATCATGGGAATTGCTCCGGTTGCAGATAAATGGAAAGCTTTTGGATGGGAAGTAATAGAGGTTGACGGTCACGATTTTAAACAGTTTATAGAAAATCTTTATAAGGCAAAAGAGGTAAAAGGAAAACCGGCAATAATAATTGCAAATACCATAAAGGGTAAGGGTGTTTCTTTTATGCAAAATACCTGCAAATGGCATGGGAGTGTTCCGACGCAGGATGAATATAATGCTGCAATAGCTGAAATAAGAAAATAGCGCAAGCAGCAAAATAAAAGATAGTTTTAAAAGAAAATTTAGGAGGTAATACATTAATGACAGCTTTCAGGGAAGCATTTGGTAAATCACTTTTGGAGCTAGGCAGAAATAACAAGAATATAGTAGTACTAGATGCAGACTTAGCCAGTTCTACTAAAGTTGCATATTTTGCCCAAGAATTTCCGGATAGATTTTTTCAGTGCGGCATTTCTGAGCAGAATATGATTGGTGTTGCAGCGGGACTGGCAAGCTGCGGGAAAATCCCTTTTGTTGCTTCATTTGCAGTATTTGTTACTAAGAGACCCGCTGATCAGATTTCAATTTCAATTGCTTATCCGAAATTAAATGTAAAGATCATAGGAGCTTATACCGGTCTTTTTAACGGGAGAACAGGTGCTACTCATATGGCAGGAGAAGATATGGCTATAATGAGGGCAATACCCGGTATTATAGTAATTGACCCGTCTGATGTTATTGAAATGGATCAGGCCATGGAGACAATTGCCAATTATTATGGGCCTGTTTATATGAGAGAAACAAGGGATGAATGGCCGGATATATTTGACAGCAGCTATAAATTCGAAATAGGGAAAGCGGCAATCGTAAAAGATGGAAATGATGCGGCAATAATTTCCTGTGGGGTAATGACCTCCGAATCATTAATAGCAGCAGAAAAGTTAAAAGTAGATGGAATAAATGTAAGAGTGGTAAATATGTCTACAATAAAGCCCATAGACAGGGAAGCAGTTATTAAAAGTGCAATGGAGACGGGAGCGATAGTAACCTGTGAAAATCATAATATTTATGGTGGTCTGGGAAGTGCGGTAGCCGAAGTTCTGGTTGAAGAAGCTTGTGCTCCTATGTTAAGAATCGGGATTAAGGATGTATTCAATGAATGCGGGACCAATAAGGAACTTTTAGAAAAGTATCAAATGAGCTCTACCCATATAGCGGAAGCTGTAAAAAAAGTAATAAAAAAAAAGAAATAATATAACTATTTTTAAATGGCATACATATAGAAAAATATTTTTGCAATATAAAATAAGCATATGGAGTGATTAAAATAGTTAACATAAGGGATATAGCAAAAAAAGCCCAGGTTTCCGTAGCAACAGTTTCACATGTAATAAACAAGACGCGCCACGTCAGTGATGAACTAATAGACCGTGTGGTGAAAGCCATGATGGAACTGGACTATCAGCCAAACTTACTGGCCGGCAGCTTGAGGAGAAAGAAATCCAGCACCATCGGTTTAATTATCCCCGACAGTTCCAATATGCTTTTTTCAGGAGTTGAAAAAAATATTGAAGATATCTTATTTTCCCAGAATTACAATGTTATTGTCTGCAATTCGGCATATGATATTGGCAGAGAGCTGGAACATTTAAATACCTTACGATCAAAGATGGTGGATGGGGTTATAATTGTTCCTGCTACTATGGATGGGAAGCATTTAGAAAAATTTAGGAACATAGGAATACCGATAATAATTTTAGATCGTATGATACCTGATATTAATGAGGATACTGTGTTGGTAGATAATTATAAAGGTGGTTATGATGCCGCAAAGTATCTTTTAAGCCTTGGTCACACGGATGTTGGCTATATTGATAGAATTAGTGATCATTCACATAGTTTAGAAAGAAAAAAAGGGTTTGCAAAAGCTTTTGAAGAACAAGGTTTATTTTTTGATACAAACAATATTGTTCGAGGCGGCTTTACTTTTAATGCCGGGATTGAAGCTGTTAAAAAACTTTTAGAGGAAAATTCCAGAATAACTGCAATTTTTACTTTTAACGATATTAATGCTTTCGGAGCGATAAGAGGTTTGGCTGACTTGGGTTTGAAAGTTCCGGAAGACATATCAGTTATAGGTTATGATGGCACACCTCTAAGCGAGATATATATTCCCAGATTAACTACTGTTCGTTATCCTATTATTGAGATGGCCGATGTAGTAAGCAAATTGCTTTTAAAAAGAATAGCAGAACCTGTTTTTAAAAAAGCGATAAAGAAAATCATTCCTCCAGAATTAATAATAAGAGAATCCACCAGGAGTAAATAATTGCACTGTTATGAATAAAATCTTGCGGGAAGCTTCAATATTTACTCTCTTTTACAATAGGGGAGCCTTCTATGTTTTGTATGGTATTCAATACACTCAATACATATTGCATGTCTTTTGCATTTAAATTTAGGGCAATTGCAGTTTGAAAGGTTAATGTCTTTTAAGAAGTTCAGGATTTATTTTCTTAAGAAATTTAGCATTTATTTGTAAAATAATATTATTATCCCAAACCCGTGAATTTTAAAAGTTTAAAGGAAATTCAGATAGCAGACCATGTCTGGATGCTGATGGGATTGTGGTGTTTTCACATATGAAAGGGCATGGAGTAAGCAGCTTAGGTGGGGCGATAAAAAATCTGTCTATGGGCTGCGTTACGCAAAAAACAAGGCTGAATCTGCATAAGCTCGAGGGGGGCATTGTTTAGGATGGAAAAACAGGCTTAGGAAACAGTGTTTATAAAATAGAAGAAATTTTACAATATTACTGCTTCACAAACTTTTTTCTTTAAATATAAAACATTTTGTTCTAAACTTTCTTCATATTATATTTTGCTGTAAGAATTTTTTTAGAAAATGTTACCTGAGAATTAGTTTTCTGATTATATATCAGGAAATGCATACAATAAATCCTGTTTAATAATCTGAAAAAGCAGTTCAATATTAATATAATTTAAATTACAATATCAGATTTTGTCATAAAATTAGTTATTGAGACAATTATTTAAAATTTATGAAAAAGATATTAATTGTTGATGATGAAGCTGAAATAAGAGAATTAATAAAAGACTTTCTGATAAAAGAAAATTTTGTTACAGATTTAGCAGCAAGTGGAAAGGAAGCACTTATTAAACTTTCAGCACATCAGGATGACTTTGACCTGGTCATTCTTGATATAATGATGCCTGAAATTGACGGAATTGAAGTTTTAAAAACATTACGAAAAACAAGCAGTATACCTGTTATTTTTCTTACTTCAAAAAATGAAGAGATTGATAAAATTTTAGGACTTGAAATAGGAGCAGATGATTATATTACAAAACCTTTTAATCCAAGGGAAATGGTTGCAAGAATTAAGGCAGTTTTGCGCCGCAGCAGTCAGGAAAAATCTGTTTTGGAAATTAAAAATGAAGATTACTTAAAGGAACATGGCATTAGAAAATATTTGGATGAAAAACCTGCGTTATCACTTAATGAATCAAAAAACAGAATTATCCATGGAAGGATGATCAGGATAACATATAACTCTACTTCCGTACTTGGCAAGATAAAGACATCAATTCTTGAAATTAATACAGATTCCCGCAGGGTTTTTATTAATGGAAAAGAAGCACGTCTTACCAATAAGGAATATCAACTTCTGCTATATTTAGTCATGAATAAAAATATTGTAATTTCAAGAGAAAAAATCCTGGAAAATGTGTGGGGATATGATTTTACCGGAGAAACAAGAACAATTGATGTTCACATAAAAGAATTAAGGAAAAAGATTGGTGACGGCAGCGGAAAGCTTATAGAAACAATTTGGGCGACAGGCTACAGATTAAATTATGAAAAGGATTTAGATTGATGGTATGAAAATTCAGGATAAACTGACAAATTATATTGCTATTACCTTATTTATTATAATCTTTCTTTCATCAATTATTTTTACTACACTTTTTGTTTTCAATCACAGAAATTCAAGATTACTGGATCTTACATTGCAAAATACAAATTTTTCAGAAGGTTTGCTGAAAAAATACCAGTCAGTTGATGATGCAATGCTTGACCCGGGATTTTTTATAATTGTAAAAGCTTATGAGGCGATTTCAGGAGTAAGAATTACGCTTATTGACAAAAATTTTAATATTGTCTTAAATCCGTATAATTTAACAAAAGTTGATGCGGAGAATCTTATATCATCAAACTCAATTTTAAGGGGATTGTCCTACCAGAAAAATTCAAACATAAGCAACCTGGAGAAAATTGTAACTTTTAATTTAACAAATAAAAAATATTATGTATCCATTTACATGATTAAAGCAGGCAATTTAAATTTATATTCTGCTTTCTTTAAAGAAAAACAAGATCTGGATATACCCCCTTTGAGATACTTTATGGCTTTGGCGGTACTTTCACTTTTAGCATTGATGATTTCATACTTTGCAGGGTTTTTTCTAAGCAAAAATATTTCAGGTAATCTGATAAAACTGAGCAGTTATGTAAAAAAAATTACTGCAGGAAATTATGATGAAAAAATAAAAATAAATACAGCAGATGAGATTGAAGATCTGGCAGAGAATATAAATTTAATGAAGGATAAAATAAGAATCAGCCAATTGTCCTTAAAAGAATTTACTTCTACCGTTTCCCATGAAATAAAAAACATGCTTACTGTAATCCAGGGATATTCGGAAGGTATAAAATCGGGAATATACAAAGATAAGGAAGAAATTAACAGTGCTCTGCACAAAATAATAACTAAAACAAGAGATCTTGAAAACCTGACCAATAGTCTTCTTCTGCTTTCAAAAGTTGAAAATAAATTTATCGAATTAAGAAAAGATAAAATAAATCCCATGGAAATCATAGATGAACTTATCGAAACTTATAAAAGTCAACTTTATATAAATAAATTAAAAATAATCAGGAAAGTTGACCTGAAAGATACAATTCAGGTTACAAGTGATAAATATTTGCTTCAAATGATACTTTCCAATTTAATAAATAACGCAATTAAATATTCATTGCCTGATTCCAATATTGAAATCTCTCTTACAAGCACTGCAAACCGCAGCTCAAAATATCTGGTTTTTTCTGTTTCAAATGAAGGGCTTGAAATTTCAAAGGAAGACAAGGAAAAGATTTTTAAAATGTTTTACAGAGGTGACAAGGCAGAATTTTACAATATTGAGGGTTATGGTCTTGGTCTGGCAATTTCTCACAAAATTACGTCCTATTTAAATGCCTCTCTGGATTTTAAATCTGAAGGGAAATTAAATACATTCATATTAAGATTGACTGCAGATAAATTTGCAGGTTAAGTTCGATTTAAATTTGATTAAATTTGATTTGATTATAGATTAATTCAAAATACCGGCATGAATAAATTCTGCTACCCAGCTCTGATATCTTTTTTTGAGGTTTTACAAAAAATTTACAATTTCTTCAAATTTTCTTCACAACTCTTTGTAATAATTAACAATATTAAAAATATAAATTCTTATTTTACATTAGTTTAAATTTAAATAATTATTAAAATGGCAATAATAAAAAATTTGAAAAATAAATATCAAAAGCTGATTTAAAAATTAATTTAAAGTTTAAGATAACCTGCATCTGGTTTTATATACATTACAGCTTTATAAATCAATTAAAGGAGATTTGCCTATGAATTAAGGAATCATCAATATCACATCAAAGTATTTAGATATAGTTAAAAAGGTAACGATTTTAAATTTCAAAAGTTAGACAAAAATCAGAAACAAGTTAGTACATAATATTGACAAAGATTTATATTTAGATATATAGATCCGGCAGAATACCTCCAATCCGGATCTATATATTTTTATCTTAATGATTTTACCCTAAGATTTTTTTACCCTTAATGCTTATATTAACATCTGCAAACGGTATAATTTTTTCCGAGCTTGCTATTGCCTGTTTAACAATGTTAGTTAAAGCAAAACAGCTGCATTTGTCTTCATCAATTTTAATTATTTTTCTTTTTGCCATTTTCCTGCTCCTTAAAACAATTTAATATTAAGATTATTTGCACCTTGTAAATTCTTTAATAATATTAAAAAGACGAATTATTTAAAATTTTTCTTTATAATAACAATAACTTATAAAAAGATATTTGTTAATTATTTAATTTATAATGTATGTTTGATGCAGAAGACAGGGAATTTAGCTTGTTAAGATCAGAAATTAATATAATTTTAAAATATAGGAAACCATAAATGGATTTAATACTTTTAATCAAGGTGGGAATAAATGCAAACAGGTAAAAAAGTAATAATAATTGGCGGAGTGGCTGCCGGGACTTCAGCGGCTGCAAGATTAAGACGAATGACAGAAGATATTGAAATCACTTTATATGAAAAATATAAATACATATCTTATGCGACATGCGGGCTTCCGTATTTTGTCTCCGGAAAAATTCAGAATGTAAATGAACTCCTGGTTTCAACTATTGAATCGTTTAATACAAGATTTAACGTAAATGTAAAGAATTTGCATGAAGTAATAAAAATAATGCCCCGGGAAAAATCAGTCATAGTTAGAAATTTAAAGACAGGCGAAGAATTTACAGATAGTTACGATAAGCTGATAATTGCAACAGGAGCTTCGGTTATTGACCTTAAAATTAAAGAAAGCGATGCATCAAATATTTTCAATTTAAAAACAATTGATGATGCCTTAAAAATCAGAAAATATATTGAAAATCAGGTTAAACCTTATATGTTAATGATTGACAATAAAGAGATAAACTCTGCTCAAATAATAAATGGAGGAATAGAAGAATTAAGAAAAATAAAAACAAATGTTGTTATTGTTGGAGGTGGATTTATAGGGCTTGAAATGCTTGAAGCTTTTTTAGATAAAAACTTAAGTGTGGTAATTATAGAAAAGACAAACCAGTTGCTTCCTTCCTTTGATAAGGAGATTGTTGATTATGCAGAAAATTATTTAAATGAACAAGGTATTTTTATCTTAAAGGAAGAAGAAATTTCCATCTTTGAAAAAGACAGGGAAGGTATAGTTAAAACGGTAAAAACATTAAGCGGCAAAACCATTGAAACGGATTTGATTCTTATGGGAATAGGAGTTAAGCCCGAAAACAGTCTTGCAAAGGATGCAGGAATTGAGATTGGCGGGAAAGGCGCAATTATTGTTGATCAGTATATGCAAACCAGTATTTCTGACATTTATGCTGCAGGAGATTGTGCAGAATGCAATGATCTGATTTCAAATGATAAGAAGAGTTATTATCTTGCATCAGTTGCAAGCAAGCAGGGAAGAATTGCTGCAAATAATATTGCGGTAAATATTATAGAGGAAAGCCTTTCCGGAAATAATAATATTTCCAAAGAAAGCAATTTAAAAGAAAAAAAATATGTGGGAAGTATAGGCACAGCTATAATTAAAATTCTAAATATTGCAGTTGCAAAAACAGGATTAACCTTCAGGGAAGCAAAAAAATTATATCCGGATGCTGAAAAGCTGGAAATTCATTTTCGTTCACATGCCGGCTATTACCCGGGTGCCAGCATGATGCATATGATTTTAATTTATGATAAAAAGAACAGGCAAATACTTGGCTTTGAAGCTATAGGCGGAGATGGAGTTGATAAAAAAACAGACATAATATCTGCTGCAATTGCCGGAAACTTAAAATTTGATGATATAGCTTATTGTGATTTTGGATATCAGCCTGAATTTGGAGCAGCAAAGGATCCGGTAAATTTGATTGGTATGATTGGGGGAAATTTATTTGATGGCAAAGTGGAGTTTATAAACTGCGAAGATTTAAGAGATATTTTAAATAAAGATGACAGTTATAGTAAAACAGGCAATAAAAGGACTAAAGATTCTAAAGACAGTATTGAAAATCTGACAAAAAATGACATATTCATTTTGGATGTGAGAGCACAAAGAGAATTTGATGCCGGCTATATTGAAGGTGCTAATTTAATTCCTATAAATATGTTAAGAGAAAACCTCGATAAGGTAGATGGATCAAAAACCATTATAATTTATTGCAGGACTGGATACAGAGCATATATAGGTTACAGGCTGCTAAAAAATAAAGGTTTTAAAAATGTAAAATGCTTAAACGGCTCATATCTTAGCTGGGATAGAAAGATGTAATTTTTAACTGGTTTGGTTTTCTTTATTTTCTCCGCGCTGTTTTTTTAAAAAACCTCTTTTTACCTCCGAAAGACGAATTTGGCCTCCGGGTTTTTGTGCCGCCACCACTTGAGCCGTCTACCCTTATCTTCCTTCCTTTATAGACCTCATTTTCAAATGAATCAAGGACATCCGGCAAAAAAGGATTCTTTATGTCAATAAAAGAATAAGCCACTTTGACATTTATCCTTTCAAACGCTTCTGCGGACAGTCCTGTCATTTCCATAAGATAATTCTGCATCCTGCCTGTATTAAAACCGTCCATGGTGCCAAGGTTTATAAACATGCTGCTGCCTTTTTTATTTGCACCTTTGGCTCTTATATGATCTTTCTTTAAAAAATCTATATTTAAGTCTTCTTCTTCCCTGTAATATTCTATGAAACGATTGAATTCAAGGGAAACGATCCGTTTTATAAGCTCGTCCTTATCAATATCTTTAAGCTCATCATATATTGCAGCAAGGTATTTGGAGATTTCCTCCCTGTCTATCTCTACTTTCTGTATCTTTTTCATAAGCGCCATAAGCTGAGCCTCACATACTTCTACACCGCCTGGTACCTTTGCATAAACAAGTTTTGTGTTTATCTGTTTTTCTATCTGCCTTATTTTATCCATATCCTTTGTATTGGCAATCGAGACCGTTACTCCTGACTTTCCCGCCCTTGCAGTTCTTCCGCTTCTGTGCGTATAGATCTCTGTCTCGTCAGGCAGCCTGTAATTTATTACATGGCTTACATTATTTACATCTATGCCTCTAGCGGCCACATCTGTCGCAACCAGCAGCTGCAGGGACCTATCCCTGTAATGCTTCATGACCTTGTCACGCAAAGTCTGGCTTAGGTCACCATGCAGGGAATCGGCATTATAGCCGTCATTTATAAGCCTTTCAGATATTTCCTGGGTCTCTGTCTTTGTCCTGCAAAACACTATTGCAAAAATATCAGGGTTTGCATCCACAATCCTCTTTAATGCCTTATAGCGGTCCTGCTCGTGCACTACATAATAAATATGTTCGATATTTTCTGCTGCCGAATTCTTTGCTCCGACGGTGATCTCGTAAGGATTACTTAAATACCTTGATGTTATTGCATGAATTCCATCAGGCATGGTAGCTGCAAACAGCCAGGTTTGCTTATCAGCAGGTGTAAACTCAAGTATTGCATCAATATCCTCCTGGAAACCCATATTCAGCATCTCATCAGCTTCATCAAGAACTACATATTTAACGGTAGAAATATTTATCTTCTTCCTTCTTATAAGGTCCGTAAGGCGGCCGGGTGTTGCAACCACTATATGCACGCCTCTTTTTATACTGCTTATCTGGTTTTCTATACTTGCACCTCCATAAACCGCAGCTATTTTTACTTCACCAAGATACCTGCAGTAATTCTCAAGGTCTTTTGCAATCTGGACACAAAGTTCCCTTGTGGGAGCAAGTATAAGCCCCTGTATTGTCCTTGAGTCCGCATTTATAAGGCCGATAAGCGGCAGCCCGAAAGCAGCAGTTTTTCCGGTTCCCGTCTGAGCCATACCAATAAAATTTCTGCGGCCGTCTTTAAGGATTGGTATTGATTGCTCCTGTATGGGGGTAAGTTTTTCAAAACCCAACTCAATAATTGCCTTAACTAATTCTTTTCTTATTCCAAATTCTTCAAACTGATTCATTTTATTTTTGTTCCAATACAAATAATATTTAATAATCCGATGGTTTAAGGTGATGTTAAACGAAGGTAAAGATTTCCTGCTCAAGACCTATAAAACTTTAAAGACAGACATCAATCCGTGCATATGGTGATATCCGGCTTTGCATCAATGTATTATTATAACAGGATAAAAAATTAAAGCACGAAAAATAAAAAGCGAGTTATTTTAAATCAGCGAACGGCTCCTATCTTAGCTGGGACAGAAGGATATAATTTTTAAAAATTTTAATTTTTTCTTGCCTTATAAAAATCTGCCAGTATAATGGTAAAACTAATGGCTAAAATATTATTTTAATAACAATTAATCTATTAAATAAAGATTTGTTTAATAGATTAAATAATTTTTTAATATTAAAATAATATTTTACTGCTAAAGCTAAAAAAGAATGTGAGGTGAAGAAAATGGTTAAATCAAAAAGATATCTGGCAGTTTTAGTTATAGCAATAGCAGTGATAGTTTTAACCTTTGCATTTGTTGGCTGCAAAAAGCAACCTGCTACAGAAACATCTGCTACTCAAACTGAAACTTCAGTTGAAACAACAAAGGAAGCTCCGGCAACAGAAACCACCGTTGAAGAATCTACTACAGAATCAACATCTGCTGAAACTACAACAACAGCAGCTTCTACTGAAACATCTTCTGAAGAATCATCAACAACTGTTGAGAGCACTACAACAACCAGTGCTTCTAAATAATTATGCACTATAATCAGAAGTACAGATAATTTAAAATAAATTAATATAAATTAATATAATAAATTATTTTAAAATTGGATGGGTACAAATACCCATCCTTAATTATCTTTAATTTTAAAACTTCATTTTTCATGCATCATTGCTTAGTATCATTCTGAAAAGTGATATTAAAAATAATTTAGGGGATTATTGCAACCTCCCTTATCTTTACTTCTAAATGAAGATGAGGGCCACTTTTAAGGCATAGATATTAATCTTACAAATTGAGGTGCTATTCTTATGAAGTCATTTACATTCAAGGTTAGTATTTTATCAATATTTATCTTTTTAGCAGCACATAAAATCAATCCATCGTAACTTGCTCCGCCGAAGATATTTCCGGAAGCAAGTTCATTCAGTAATCTGATGTAGTCATTAGTGTTATATTTTATAATCTCAAAGTTTGAAATGACGTTTTCCTTAATTAGATTAACTGCAAGGGATGGGTATATCTTCGGGATTAAAGGCAGGGTTGTTAAGATAGAGTAAGATTCCAGGAGCGAATGAACAGAAACTGCGCCATCGATTTCTTTTTTTTTGACTTTTTGCAGCCATGGCAGTGAATTCTCATGCTCTGGATGTGCCATTACAAATGCAGCAATTAAAACCGATGTGTCAAAAAATACTTTCAAAAACTAATGTCCTTTGCTATTTTTTTTATTCTATCTTCCCTATCTTTCTTTAAGAAATCTCTAAAATCTTCTGTTGGTTCAGAACAGACAACGATAATTCCATCTTTGTCCGTCACAAAAGGAATGGAAATCTCAGGATGAACAATTATTCCGTCTTCTCCCTCTTCGAGTAAAACTTCGGAATTAATTCTAAGACCAAAGTCATTTCTCATTTTTTTTGGAATTATAATTCTTCCAAATTTGTCAATTTTGGTTTTTATTCTTATTGTCAACTTAATAATCTCCTGATTCAGTAATTACTGTTTACTTAATCTTTTATATTTTGTTAATTGCCATTATATTATGGTTTTTGGCAAATTTCAATGCCAAAATTTCTGTTTCTCAAAATAATATTTTGTTAAAGATTTTTTTCAAGTATCTGTCCTGAAAAGTGATATTAAAAATAATTTAGGGGGTTATTGCAACCTCCCTTGTCTTTACTTCTAAATGAAGATGAGGGAATGTAGTATATCCTGTTGTTCCGACATAACCGATCAACTGGTCTTTCTGAACAAATTGTCCTATCATACAATATTTTTTAGAAAAGTCGGGAAACATGATATTATAAATAATCTTTAAAATAATAAAAGACTTAATATAAACATTTTTATGGAACAAAAATATTCAAAAAAAATATCCTCAAGATTAAAAATATCAGATACAAGAGTTTCTGCTGCATTGGAACTTCTCGGATTTTGAAAATTTGATAAAAGATTTAAGAGATGAAAGGATAAAAAAGTCATCGGAAATGAAGATTTTTTTTGATACCTCAATTTTAGTAGCAGCTTAACATAAAACCCACTATCAAATATTACATCAATTAAACAAAAGTAATAAATTCTTTTATAATAACTACAATATAAACAATACCCAGTAATAGCCATCCCCACAGTGGCAAGATAAATGGTGTTCGTGCTTTATATTGCAAAAATTTATCACCAAACTTCGGCAATAATCTTGTTTTTTCTTCATATCTTGAAGCAATTATTGCAATAATTAAAAGAATAGGCATTTCAAGAAAAAGTTTTAATGTTCCAAACACAAATATAGTTCCACTTATAATCAGGATATGACCTAAATATAGAGGATGCCTTATCCACTGATAAGCACCATCTATAGCAAGACTTTCAGGTAAAGTATGCATTTGACCGGGTATTTTAATAAGAAATGGTATTGCCCTCACCCAAAGAATAAGTGCAGTTAATATCATAAAAAGCCCAATAAAAGTAAAAATATTAAATAAAAAATGATTAAATGAAAGATATATGGAAATAACCCATGGACCATATAAAATTATTATATTTACAAACCCTAACAAGAATCCAAACAAAGTTTTCTGTAATATCCTATATTCGATCCAGCCAATAGGAAGTACAAGCAAGGAAATAATTGGCAAAAGATAAATTGAAATCATTTATAACCTTCTATTCAATATCCTTATCACTACCATGTCGATGGATAAATAAGGATACTTTAATTAATTGATTTAAAAGCAATAAGATTATCTTAATTTTTAATTAACAACTTAAAATATTTTAAAATTTATTGACTGCGTGGAGAAGAGACAGACTGTCTTTCAATTAAATTAGGCTCCAAAATTATTTTTTTATCTTTTAGCCTTTTCCCCTCAATTAAATTTAACATTAAATTCATCCCTGTTTCTCCCAGATATTATAGCTTTTAATTTTTAAAGTAAAGATTTTTTTAATTAAATTTAACGGGAGAAGATTATGAAACCTAAAATCAGTTCTCATCTTTGGGTGCTCGGTTCCTTTTCTGAAAGATATGTACCTTCAGGCTATTTTGAAGATATGAAGCTGGAGGAAAAACTTGAAATCATGTCCGCAACAGAAGGATTTGACGGACTGCTTATTTTTTATCCAACAAATCCTTTACCGAAAGATCCGTCTAAAATAAAAAAATTACTTAAAAATTATGTGTTAAATACATATACATCGTGCACCCATAAGTATAAGGACATAGGTTACTTTAATGAATACTTGTTTAAAGACATCGTACACTTATTACCTATATGCTGTGCTTAAGAATCAATTATATAAGCCAGCTAATAAACCTCTGGGTAACCTATGTACTTGTATTTTAACTCATTAACATGGGTAACCTATGTCTTTGTATTTATTACTTAGCATATAGAATGGTAATGTTATATAATTTTTTTAATTGTCAGAATAGGAGGTTTTTTTATGGCTGCTAAAAAAACATGGAAAGAAAAACTTTATAACTCAAAAGGTTTACCTAAAATTCAGGTTATTGATGAAAAAATGTCAAAAAGATGGGGACTTGGCACATTTGTGATTCCTGCGCCCATAGAAGTATTTGAAATTATGAAGAGTGTACCTGAAGGGAAATTAATTACTATTACAGAAATAAGGCAGATTCTTGCTAAAAAGCACGATACTTCAATAGCTTGTCCGCTGACAACAGGAATTTTTGCATGGGTTTCTGCTAATGCTTCTGAAGAAGCAAGGGCAAGCGGTGAAGATGAATGCATTCCCTACTGGAGAACACTTAAGTCAGATGGATCTTTAAATGAAAAATATCCTGGAGGCATTGATCAGCAGAAATTTTATCTTGAAGCAGAGGGGCATAAAGTTATTAAAAAGGGAAAGAAATATATTGTTGAAAATTTTCAGCAATATCTGTTATAAAAACATCATATAGAAGAAAATCTATTTGTGTACAAGCAAACAAGCAGGGACAAAATTTATTATTTATTTCCAGGCATGAATGGAATTATAAGCTGAATAGTATATCTTATTTATTTAAAAATAAAATAACAGCTTCCCTGATTTTAGTTCCATTTTCAGGTTCTTCATCAAATATAAAAGTTCCGTGAGATTTCCCGTCAAGGATTAATGTTTCTTTTGGCTCATTTGAATTATCATAAAAGAAATTAACAGATTTAAAAGCATAAGTATCATCTTTAGACGCAATAAACAGTTTAGGACATTTCAGATCTTTAATTGCATTTTTGGCAGAAAGACCTTCGAATTCATCAGGGGCTGAAATGGTGATCAAACCGCTTACATCTGTTTCCGCTGCTGCAATAATGCTTGCAGTTCCACCCATGCTTGCACCCATCAGATATATTTTGTCTAAGTTATACTGATTAATGTATTTTATTGCTGCCTCAAGATCTTTGTATATATTTGCTATTTCCTTTTTGCCTTCAGATTTTCCATAACCTCTGAAATCATAAGTCAGTGCAGCAATCTTATTTTCATTCAGAAATTTTGCAAATTCAAACCAGCTTGTTTGATCGGTAGGAAACATGTGTGACAAAATTACTATCCTGTCGAAGCTACCAAAAATATTGCCATTAATATTTATGCCATCATCAGTTTTAAAATTAATTTCTCCCTGCGGAAGAGAGCTTTTTGTGCTTGTGGTTTCTTCAATTTTTGTACTGCTTTCAATTTTATCACCTGCTTCTGTGGATTTGCTGCTCTGGCTGCTTTCACTAATTACAGCAGTTGTTGTAATTTCGGAATTTGAAGTACCGGCAAAGGTGCTCTTGCAGCTTGATAATGAAATAATAAAGCTAAATGAAATTATTAAAATTGTAAAAATAAGAAATAATTTTCTTTTCATAATTTATCCAATCAAGTTATTTAAATATTAATAAAACAAATATATCAAGAAACAATATTACAAATAATAAGCTTTATTTGACTAATAAGAAAGTCCAAAACCCCGTACCCAATATAATTAAATTAAAAGCCATTTCCATAATGGCATGAATACAATCTTTTTTCCTCTAATTATTTTTTCAGTTTCCCTATCCCAGGTTATAACCATTAAATTGTTACAACTTAAATCCTGGCTTGCTTCAATCAAGGCTTTGCTTTCTCTTTCTTCTGTTCCCATTTCTTCTATCCTGTAGCAAACCTGGATTAACTGCTCAATCTTAATTCCTTTTTTTAACAGAAAGTCAACTTCTTTATTATTCTTTGTTTTATAGGAAAAAACATCCTGATTTAATTTATATCCTCTCCTCAGAATTTCAACAAATACTAAATTTTCCATTAACTTTCCAGAATCTTGAGAAAATGGAGATGAGAGAAGAGAGCAAAAACCGTTATCAACAACATAAACCTTTTTAGGTGTTTTTATCTGTTCTTTTACTTTAAAAGAAAATCTATTCAAAATAAAAATTAAAAATGCTTCTTCAAGGTAATTTAAATAATTTTGCAGTGTAACTGTGCTTCTAAATTCTAATATATTCCTAAGCTTGGAAAAGCTAAATTCAGAAGAATAATTGCTATTTAAGTAATTATTCAAATCATAAATTTTCTGTGAGTATCTTAAGTTATACCTTTTTACCACATCTTTAAACAAAATGGAATTAGATAAGGTCTCTAAGTAGGTTCTATACTCAATGTTTTTAACTACCACTTCGGGAAAACCTCCCTCTGTTAGATACTCATTTAAATAACTTAGGGTCTTGCCTTGGACTTCCGGAACAGCCACTTGTTCCTTTTTGATTTCCCATCCCTTAGCCTTTAAGAATTCTCTAAAACTGAAAGGAAATATTTCTATTGGGATATACCTTCCGGTTAAAACAGTTGCCAACTCTTTACTTAATAGCTTTGCATTAGAGCCGGTTAGTATTAAATTGTACCCTCTCCTTTTAAGCTTATTAACAAAAATTTCCCAATCTTTTAGATTTTGTATTTCATCGAAAAATAAATATTCACTGTCGGGGTATACTTCAAATAGTGCCTTTATAATATCATCATAATTTTCTACTTTCAGTAGATTTTCATCATCAAAATTTAAATAAGCAAATTTCTTCCCTTTTAGAAGCAAGAAGGCTGCAATAGATTTACCTGATCTTCTGGGACCAGTAATTATTTTTATTAAATCACTGTCAATAAATTTCCTGGCAAAATTAAGTTTTTCCCGAAAAACATATTCTTTGTTTATCAGATTTTCTTTTTCAAATTTATGTTGGTAAACTATATTTTTTATCATAATTATTTTTATAGTAAACAAAATTTTGATTTTTTATTCAGTACAGTAATTTTACTGGATAATATAATATTAATCAAGTAAAGTTTAGTCGAAAAATCCTTCTTAAAACTGATTAATTTTATTATTTAATTCAAATCTTTTATATTTAAAAATGCCTAATAAATTGCGATAATTATAAGGGAGTATAGTTCTTACAGCAAAAAAAAGATTAAAATATAATATCTGATTTTTTTGAGTATCGGATTAAAAATTTTCAAAAATATCTTGGATAAATATTAAGTGGTTAGACAAGGCAGAATTTGATAACAACTACCTGCGGAATGGATAAAACAAAAATTAAAATCACAAATAAAATCGATGAAAACCAGTTAAATCAAGCTATCGATATTTATTACCTTGCTTTTAAAAAGAAGATAAGACTTTTAATAAAGTCAAAAGAAAAAGCGCTGGCAACCTATAAGAGATCTTTAAATACCGAAAAAGCATTATTTGCTTTAATGGATGAAAAAGTCGTGGGTATTGCCGGCCTTCATTATGATAATAAAAATTTCATGGAAATTAATTATAAAAATTTAAGAAAATCTTTTAATCCTGTTTCAAGTTATTTTATTAATTTTATTTATAGAAAATATCTTCCAAAATTAAAAAATGATGTTTTAAGAATAGATTCACTTGCTGTAGATAAGAATGTCAGAGGACAGGGAATAGGCTCTATTCTTATTAAAAAAGTATTTGAACTTGCAAAAGGTAAGGGTTTTAAAGAAGTCATTCTTGAAGTAATTGATACCAATCCAAAGGCTAAAAAATTATATGAAAGAATGGGATTTAAGGAAAAGAAATTTGTAAATCTTCATTTTACTTCAAGAGCAGCAGGGTTTTCTGGAGAATTTATTATGTCATATAATATGGAAAATTTTGTTATTTAATATGTTCTCACTTTCCACTCTTTTTATTCCCCGGAACAGGTAAAAATTTAGATTGCGACAATTTATTTCAAATTTACATATTGACATTTATATTAATAATTATAAAATGTTATCATTATCAGATAATGATAACAGATATTGTTAACATAAGCATAGAATTAATTTTTAATAGATATTTATAAATTCTTTTTATAACAAATTTCATTAATGGGTCTTATAAATTTAAAAAATTTACTCAATAATGCAAAGCAAAATAAATATGCTGTTGGTGCTTTTGCTATAACAAACATGGATTTTATTGATACCTTAATTGACTGTGCTCTGAAAAAAAATTCTCCGATAATACTGCTGCTTGCTGAAGCTCATTTTAAGTATCTGGATATTGAAAGAGTTGCACCAGTTATAATTGACGCTGCTAAAAAAGTGAACATTCCGGTTTGCATAAGTTTGGATCACGGGCAAAAGCTGGAAACAATTGTAAAAGCAATACGTTGTGGTTTTGCTTCTGTAATGTTTGATGGCAGCAAGTATCCTTTAAAAGAAAATATTAATCTTACCAGGGAAGTTGTAAGAGTTGCCCATAGTGTGGATGTAAGTGTCGAAGCTGAATTAGGATATATAGGAGGAGAATCAGCTTCTGAAAAAATGCCTGAATCTCATGCTCCTAAAAAAGAATTGTATACAAAAGTTGGGGAAGCAATAAAGTTTTATTCAGAAACTAATGTTGACGCACTTGCAGTTGCAATAGGCAATGTTCACGGGATATATAAAGGAAAGCCAAACCTTGATTTTGATAGGCTTAAAAATATTAGAGATGCTTTAGATATACCTTTAGTTTTACATGGTGGTTCCGGTATTTCAGACGAAGATTACAAAAAGATAATTGAACTGGGGATCTGTAAAATAAATTATTATACGGATATGTCTATTTCTGCAGTAGATGAGATAAGGAATTACTTAGGCAATAATCCGGATTTTAATAGTTATCCGGATTTAATAAAAAAAGCAATGTTAGCTGTTAAAAAATTAGTTTGTAAGCGTTTTGATGTTTGGGGCTGCACAAACAAATCTGCCGCAACAAAATCGCTTTGTATTTCTTGTGATGACGAAATGTGCAAATTAACTGATCCTATGTTTTCACCGGATGCCAGGACCATTGTTCTGGAGGACTTAATTGAAAAAATATCCGGTGAGATATTAAAAAGGATATAATTTTTAAATATTAAATTAATAAGTACCCGAAAATTAAAATAATGGAAATTAAGGACATAACTATTAAAGACATTGCAAAAATAGCCGGAGTTTCAACTATGACGGTCTCGAGGGCAATAAATAATGAAAAATATGTGAAGGCAGAGACAAAAGATAAAGTTTTTAAAGTGATCTCAGAATATGGTTATGAACCTAACTTTTTTGCAAAAAGCTTGAAATCAAGGAAATCCAAGACCATAGGATTAATTATTTGCGACATAGAGAATCCTTATTATTCCAGACTGGCAAAAGGTGTGATAGATATTGCTGAATCTTCAGATTATAACGTTATTGTATGCAACTCAAAGTATAAGGCTGAATTAAGCGAAAGATATATCAACATGCTTATTAAAAAAGGCGTTGATGGAGTTCTAATAGCCACGGTTGATGTTAATAACGAATTAATAAATAAATTAAATATGCGGGATATTCCTTTTGTTTTAGTTACCAGAAAATTAGATTTACCAGGAATAAATTATATTACCAACGATGATTATCTTGGAGGACGTATTGCCGCCGAATATCTGGTTGGTCTGGGTCATAAAAAAATATTTTTTTTAAAAGCCGCGAATGTATGGGGAGCAAATGAAAGAATAAGAGCATTTACAGATGTTTTAAAAGAAAATGATATTTATTATGACGATAGTTATTTTTCAGATTACCTGGAAAATTTAGAGCAGAGCTATAATGCGACAAAAAAATTTCTATCTGATAAAAAAAGTAAGGATTTTACAGCCATAATTGGAGGTAATGACTTTCTGGCTATTGGAGCTATGGAAGCAATAATTGAAAGCGGATTAAATATTCCTGATGATATATCGCTGATAGGTTACGATAATTTAAATATTACTTCGATTTTAAAAGTTCCTTTAACTACAGTCAAGCAGCCGAAATTAAGATTTGGGGAGCTGGCTACTATCAGAATAATAAAGATGATCGAAAATCATGGTAAGACTAAATTAAAGCCACAAAAACTTGTGATTAAACCTGAGTTAGTAATAAGAAAATCTTGTAAAAATATTAAATAATAAAATAATTTTTTAAGGTGAGAACAAATGTTTAATAAAACACTCCATTTTTTGCCAGACGGTTTTGATAGAGAAGAATATATTATCTCAACCTTCTTTATTGAACTTACCCCCGAAGAAGATATCTTAAAATTTTCAGAGGTTCTGGCGGTTGATATGTCAACAGGAACCTGGACTGCAGTAGAAGGTGAGACAGAAGAAATAAGGGAAAAATATGCAGGTAAGGTTTTATCATGCCACGAAATACCAAACTATGAATTTGAGCTTCCCAAAGATATCGACCAAAGAAGATATGTTGTAAGTATAGCTGTTCCCTTTATTAATATAGGATCACAGATTCCAATGTTGCTTACCACCATAATAGGAAATATTTCAGTTATGGGAAGAATTAAACTGCTTGATATAGAGTTTCCCAAAAAGTATTTAAAGGATTTTAAAGGGCCGAAATTTGGAATAGATGGGATAAGAAAGCTTTTAAATGTACCGGTAAGACCTTTGCTTAATAATATGATAAAACCATGTACTGGATTTACTCCGGAAATGGGGGCAAACTTCTTTTACAGCGCAGCTTCCGGTGGGGTGGATATTATAAAAGATGACGAGCTTTTGTCTGAAACACCATATAACAATAGAGTTAAGAGAATAAAAAAGTATATGGAAATGGAAAAAGCTGCATTTGAAATAAAAGGTGAACGCACACTTTATTGTGTTAACATAACTGGTGAAGCTGACAGGCTTCTTGCTAGGGCAAAAGAAGCAATTGAAGCTGGTGCTAACGCTCTCATGGTTAATTATTTAACACAGGGACTTTCCTCATTTAGATGCCTTGCAGAAAGCAACGATATAAATGTACCTATACTTGCTCATCTTGATTTTAGCGGTGTTTTGTATGCAAATCCCTATGGAGGTCTTTCTTCTCATCTGGTACTGGGAAAGCTTGCAAGAATAATAGGAGCTGACATGATTGTATATCCCATGGAATCGGGTAAATACAGGCTGCTTGATGAAAGATACAGGCAAATTGCTTATGATTTAATACTGCCACTTCATAATATAAAACCTACTCTTCCAATTCCAGCAGGAGGCCTATATCCAAGGATTGTTCCTAAAATCATAAGTGAACTTGGATTTGACTGTGCTATTTCAGCAGGTGGAGCAATTCATGGTCATCCCATGGGAGCAACAGCCGGAGCTAAGGCATTCAGGCAGGCAATAGATGCAGTAGTTGAAAATGTAAGTCTTGATGCATATGCAAAAGACCATGAAGAGCTAAAAGTTGCACTTGAGAAATGGGGCTGATATTAACTAAGAATTCTTTAAATATAAAATTTAAACATATATAGCAATTTTATTATCTTATTTACGAGGAGGTGGTTTTATCGAAAAAATTGTTTGTGAGATTTGTTAAAACAAACTTTTGTCGCCAGACTGAGCATGTCTAACAAATCTCAATTATATTTTATTAATGAAGTCGATTAATGTAAATCACTTAGCAATAAAAGTGATTATATTCAAAGTAAAGGAGGCGGTGAATACAAATTAAATCTTTTTAACAAGATTTGTTTAAGTTAATGATAAACAAATCCTTACTATGTTTTATTATCAAAAAAGTTCAAGATAAACTTTTTTGGAGGTTTAAAATGAAAAGAATTTTTATAATGTTTGTAATTTTTGTAATGGCTTTAACTATTATACTGACCTTTTCGCTAGCTGGGTGCAAAACAACAACTACCACAACCACAGCAGCGGAAACCACAAAGGCAGCTGAAACAACAAAAGCGGCAGAAACAACTGCGACCGAGACCACAGGAGCGGCAGAACCTGTCACTATTGAATTCTGGTCATGGAATAACGAAGGTGCATATCCTAAAGTTCATGAAGATGCAGAAAAAAGGTTTATGGCAAAATATCCGAATGTTACCATAAAGAGAGATTATATCAGTTATGCTGATTATATGGTTAAATTAAAAGCTGCACTTTCAGGAGGACAGGCTCCTGATATTTTCCAGATTCCCTGGGCCGGAGAATATACGGAAATTGCAAGATCGGGAAAAATAGAGCCAATGACAGATTATCTGAAAAAAGATTTCCCCGCATTTTTTGAAAATGTGATGAAAGCCATATCTGTAGATGACAATGCATGGGCAGTACCATTGGATCTTAATACTCTGCAGATTGCTTACAATGTTAATAAATTTAAGGAACTTGGTCTTGAAATTCCAAAGTCACAAGATGAATTGATTACATTGGCTGGTAAACTAAAAGATAAAGGATTATTTGGTATTGCACAAGGTACAAAGGATCTCTGGACAGGTGCAGATACTTTCTTTGCAGAAATTGCATATACAGATCCTACCCACACAAAAATGGCTGAAGCTGATGCAGGAAAAATTGGTTGGGACGACCCTGTATTTGTTGATGCAATTAAAGCTGTTGATAAGCTAATAAAGGGTGGAGTATATGCACCTGGCGCAAACTCAATGGAAGCATTTGTTGGCGCTAAAGATTTATTTGTGCAACAGAAAGCTGCTATGTTCTATCCAGTTGGTAACTTTGTTACTGGTGGTATAACAGAATCAGTTGCAGGTGCATTTGAATATAGCTTGTTCCCAACACCTCCTTTGAAAGCTGGAGATGAAGCTTTACCAACTGGAGGAGTTGCAGAAATGTTTGTTATTTCAAAAGATAGTAAAAATAAAGACATGGCTGTTGAATTTCTAAGATTTTTGACAAATGATGATGGTAAAGCTGTATTGGCTGCTAATGACTTCATACCATCTAGTGACTATAAAGGTGATGCGTCAAAATTAACTCCGCTGTATAAAAATATGTTAGAAGCACAGTCTAAAGCACAAAGTAGAGTTGTTTATAATACTAAAGTTTATCAGGCTATAATGAATGGCATGCAGGGTGTTTTTGGCCAAGAATTAAAATCTGAAGATTTTATAAAATCTTTAGTTGAGGCTGCAAAAGGATAGTGTTGTCTTTTATCTCGGGACTACTTAGTAGTCCCGAGATAATCTTGAGTTTAAAAAATACTTAAGGATGAGAAATGCCAAATAAACGACTTCAAAGAATAGGTTTCGGTTTTTCATTACCATCGATATTATTTTTTGTATTTTTTATATCTATTCCAATAATATTTACAATTTTTCTGACTTTTGCAAGTTGGCAAGGTTATGATTTGGCACAAATAAAGTTATTTGGAATTAAAAATTATATTGATGTATTTACTGATAAGATAATGTTTAAGTCTTTCATAAATACCTTAATATTTGTTTTATTTACCACCTTGTTTTTAAATGCTTTTGGTTTTTTTGGAGCATTAATTATTGATCAAAAAATTCCTGGTACTAAATTTTTAAAAAATGCAGTTTTTCTACCTGTATTATTGTCTCCTATTATTATAGGTATTATGTGGTCAAGAATGCTGGATGCATTTGGAATCTTAAATAAGTTTTTACAAGCAATCCATTTAACAAAATTACCCATACTATTTTTAGGTAGTTCAAAGCTGGCTATTTATACAGTAATTGCTGCAACAATTTGGCAATTTACAGGATATGACATGCTACTTTATTATGCTGGCATACAGGGAATTCCAGGAGAATTATTAGAGGCTGCAAGAATAGATGGTTCAAATGAAAAAGGTATAATTTTTAAGATTATTGCGCCTATTTTAAGTCCAGTTATTACAATTACTTTATTGTTGAATATTATAGGAGGATTTAAGGTTTTTGATATTGTATTTGTTATGACATCTGGAGGGCCTAACCATAGTTCTGATGTTCTCGCTACGTATTTATTCCAGCAGGCATTTAGATTAAATAACATGGGTTTTGCGTCTGTCATAGCTTTTTGTATTGTTATTCTTTCTTTAATTGCGGCAATCATCAGACTAAATATTACTAAAGAAAATTTTTAAGAACAGGTAATTATGAAGAATAATAAAATTGCAAAAAATATTATAAAGAGTGTTTCAATATATTTATTAGGCATTGCTTTTTTAATTCCAATTTTTTGGGTATTTTCTCTTTCATTAAGAAGTAAAAAAGATGCTCTTTCAGCGATGTTTTTCACAAAAGATCTTCATTTTGAAAATTATGTAAAGGCTTGGCAGACATTCGGTTTTTCAAAACTTTATTTAAATTCATTAATTGTTACCGTTCTATCAGTATTTATTACATTAGTTATATCTGCTTTAGCGGCTTATTCGTTTTCAAGATTGAGATATAAAGGTTCAAATATTATATTTTATATGCTTCTGTTAGGGATGATGATTCCTCCCGCGGCTGTTATTATTCCATTGTTTGTAATAATGGAAAATTTAAAACTTTATAATACTTTGTTTTCTTTAATTTTTTCTTATATTGCTTTTGGATTGCCTATAGCAACTTTAATATTAAGAGGGTTTTTTATGTCAATCCCACCAGAACTCGTAGAAGCGGCAAGAATTGATGGAAGTAGTGAAATTGGAACATTTTTTAGGATAATCATTCCTCTTTCAAAACCAGCAATATCAACGGTTGTAATTTTTCTATTTATGCAGAATTGGAATGAATTCTTACTAGGTTTAGTGTTGTTAAAAGATAAAATACTTTATACGTTGCCAGTTGGTGTTGCAATTTTTGTTGGTCAATGGGATTCTCCATGGGAGTTGGTTGCCAGCGGAGTAATAATTGCATCAGTACCAATATTTATATTATATCTGATTTTACAGGATCAATTTGTAAAAGGATTGACTGCTGGGGCGGTAAAAGGTTAATAATATTTTTTTATCGTGTTTATGAAAATTTTAGGAGGCTAAGATTAAATGAATTCAAGGGAAAGAATATTAACTACATTAGATCATAAAGAACCGGATAAAGTGCCGATAGACAGCTGGCTTGCGCCGGAGGTTGCGGAAGTAATTATAAAGGGTCTTAATCTGGATATGGAAAAAGACCCATTTGCTTTATCCAAAGCGTTGGGAAATGACCTCCTCTACCTAACTCTTGGTTTTTGTGATGGATTCAGCTCGACTTTAAAAGAAGAAAGGAAAATAGGTCCAAACCTTTATAAAGATCAGTTTGGGATTAAATGGAAACAGCATTCGCAACAGTTCGGAAGTTACTGTGAATTTGTCGAACATCCGTTAGACGATATAAAAAATTATGACAACTATAAACTTCCTGATCCATTTCAGGTACATACAAAAGAATTTAAAATGTATGAAGATTTAATTAAAAATGAGGATAAGGAATACGCAATTCTAGGTGGATGTGCCTGTACCATGTTTGAAGCTTCGTGGTATTTAAGAGGGCTTGAGAATTTTCTAACAGATTTATATCTAAATAAAGATTTTGCTATTGAACTTCTTGATATTACCATGAATTATTCTCTTGCTATTTCTAAAAAACTTGTGGAAATGGGAGTAGACATAATATGGTGGGGTGATGATGTATCCAATGAAAGAGGACCGTATATAAACCCGCAGTTATTTAGAGAATTAATCAAACCAAGATATGCATATATGGTTGATGAGGTAAAAAAAATAAATAAGAATGTAAAGGTTGCCTTTCATTGTGATGGTAATGTGGGCTGGGTAATTGAAGATTTTATTGAAATTGGTTTTGACATTTTAAACCCACTGCAGCCTGATGTAAATAATGTTGAGGAAATAAAGAGAAAGCATGGTAAAAAATTATCTTTTTGGGGAAATGTTGATACAAGAAGAGTAATGAATATCGGAAAATTTTCTGATGTTGCAGAAGAGGTAAGAAGAGTAATTGAAATATTATCTCCTGGCGGTGGTCATATTTTGTGTACAAATCATACAGTACAGGCAAGTGAAAGAGCAGTAGACAATACTGCTGCATATTACTGGGCTGCTGAACATTTTAGGAATTATCCATTAAATGTTAAGAAAGTTAAAGAACAAAATAAATTGGATGTGTATTTTACATAATCTTTGAAATGACAAATTTTTTATGATTGGAACGATATGAACTCAAAAGAAATAATGTTATTTAAAGATGAGATAATAAAAATATGTGAAAAATCTAAAATATTTTTTACCAAATCTGAGCTTGAAAATATGGAAATTACAGATTTTGGACTTGAAGATTTTAAAAATATAGGATTATCCATAATAATTTATGTTAATACTATGAGAGTATGTGCTAAAGAATTAATAATGATCCCGAATCAAATTTGTCCTCAGCATATTCATCCCAACATAAAAGATATAGAAGGAAAGGAAGAAACCTTTAGGTGCAGATGGGGGAAAGTTTATTTATACATAAGTGGTGAAAAGCAGAAGGATATAAAAGCAAAAATACCTGAGAAATATAAAGATAAGTTCGATGTCTTTGATGAGATAATCCTTAAGCCAGGTGATCAATATACTTTAAAGCAGCAAACATGGCATTGGTTTCAGTCAGGACCGGCAGGTGCCGTGATTTCCGAGTTTTCGACTCATAGTTTTGATGCCGGGGATATATTTTTTGATAAGAATATATTCAGGAAAGCGCTGGATAATTGATATGTCTTGCATAAGAAGAAATTCGGGCTGCAGAATAAATGATGAAATGACTTATAAAGGTCTGCAATTCTTAACAATGGAGAACGAATTGATAAAACTCTCTATCCTTGTGGGGAAAGGTACGGATATAATCGAGCTTATTTATAAGCCAAAGGATTTAAATCTTTTGTGGCGTTCACCTAAAAATTTCTCAAGACAGGATATTGAAAATAATCTTGTAAAGAATGATTTTCTGGAAACTTATTTAGGAGGATGGCAGGAGATAATTCCAAATGGCGGGCCTCCTGTTCTTTACAAAGGTGCAGCTTACGGACAGCATGAGGAAACCCCGCTTCTTGCCTGGAACTATAAAATAATTGAAGATAAGATTGATAAAATTTCCGTAGAATTTTCCGTTAATCTTAAAAAAATGCCTTTAAGCATTAAAAAATCCATAACGTTGATTTCAGGAGATCCGGTTATTTATATTGATGAAGAAATATCAAATTCCGGAGGAGAGCCCCTTGATTTTATGTGGGGACACCATCCCTGCTTCGGGGAGCCGTTTTTAGATGAAAGCTGTGTCATAGATTTTCATTCAGAGGAAATCCTGTCTAACATTAATCCGATTTCATCAAATCCTATTGTTAAACCAAATGCAATGGGAAAGCTGGATGCTTTTCCGGGTTTTAACGGCCAATCGGTAAATTTATCAAAGGTCATGAGCAAGAAAATTAAAACTGCCGAACTTCTTTATGCAATCAAAATGCTGGATAGCTGGTTTTCAATAAAAAACAGTGAAAAAAATATTGGTATCGGATTTGTTTTTGATGAAAATATATTTAAATACTTATATTTATGGTTTGTGTATGGTGGCGGCGATGGCTATCCATGGTACAGCAATACCTATAGTCTTGCGGTTGAGCCATGGTCTTCATATCCTGGTTTGGGGCTGATTGAAGCCATAAACAATAAGACTTCTTTGAAAATAATGCCTGGGGAAAGAATAAATACGTGGTTAAAGACCATAATCTTCAACGATAGCTTTAATCAAGAAGTTTACAAGAAGAAGTAAACGAATATTAAGGTATATACAGATGTTGCAAAAAGAGTATCGCAATAGATAAAGGTGTGTTTTATGAAACTTAAACTAGAAATTCTGTCTATCTTTTGTGATGTAATATGTTTTCTTTAAGGAATAAACCGGGGGAAATATGATTGAGACAAAACCAGAAATTGTATTAATAACATTTACTGATGACAGAGATGTTGGAGTTTCTTCTCCAGCATTTGAGAATTATTTGAAACATAAGCAATCTGAATTAAAAGATTATCTGGAAAGTAATGAGATTAATGTCATAGACCCATTGGCTGAACTAAGAAAAAATTCTGATGAGTGGTATGGATTGAGAAATCTCCAGGATATCAATAATATAGTTTCCATTCTTTCAAAATATGCTATTGATGGAATTATAATTGGTGCATGGACCTGGTCCCCGCCCATGCTCATAATGGACTTTGTGAGGAAGCTGAATAAACCCTTCATGTATTATACTGAAAATGACCCCATGTCTGGAAATTTATCTCAATTTACTGCTGCTTGTTCCAGCCTTATGGAGTGGGGAGTTAACGAATATGCATTGAAGCATGAAAGAAATTTTGGAAACAGGGAAGACATGTTGAATTGGGTAAGAGCTGTATCTGCAGTATCCAGGATGAGGGAGAGTGCCCTTCTTTTATGGGGAGGCAGCTATGCGGTGAAAATGGAACAGCTTCAGGATGATATACCTAAACTTAAAAGCTTCCTTGTAAGAGATATCATATCCGAAGACCAATATATTCTGGTAAACAGAGCGGAAAAAATAATTAAGAATCAACCGGAAAGAATATCGGAATTTAAAAATTGGCTCATTAAAAATGGCATGAAAATAAATTATGACTCCAGGATGCTTACTGAAGAGTCTTTTTCAAAACAGGCAGCCCTGCTTATTGCAGCCAGGGACAGGTTGGATAGTTTAAAATATGAAAATATAGGCGGAGTTTCCATAAAGTGCCAGCCCGAAATATATTTTGAATATGGAGTTGATGCTTGTACGCTCCCTGCCTTTCTTCCTTTTTTCATAAATGAGCGGGGTCCTCAGAAGGTATATCCTACCGTTTGTGAAGGCGACATAAAAGGTTTACTGACTTCGATGATCCTGTATTATATAAACCCGGCAGTACCTCCAGCTTTTGGAGACATAATCTCCGCAGAAGACGACTATATCGAATTTGCAAATTGTGGTGCCGGATCAATTTTTTGGGCAGCAAACTCTGCTGATGCAGATAAAGCCTTGAGCAGCACTACTGCTACGGGGAATATTCATGGTTGTTCAGGAGCTGCTTTCAGTTATAATGGAAAAGCTCATCCTGAAACCACTGTTGCCCGCATAACCAGGATAAGAGGCAGGTATTTTATGCAGTTTGGTAAGGGAAAAGCACTGGATACAGAAGAGTATCTGGGTAAAAAGCTGGGCAGTAATTTTAAAAAACATTTGGGCAGTACTTGGGGAAAGGTAACAGTGGATCTGGGGGTCAAGGCTGAGAATTTTGTCAAAGTGATCGGAGCTAATCACCTTAGTGCAACACTTGGTGATATAACCAAAGAGATAGAGATCTTTTGTAGATATGCAGGAATTGGTGTCTTAAGAATAGATTCTGACACCGAAATGGAGAACTTTTATAAAAGTATAAGAAATTATGATTGAAAAATATTTTTTATGTAAAACGATTTTTAAATAAAAAAAACAATTTGTAAATGAATATATAAGAATATGATTTAGTGTTTTTTCTAATAAAAAAAGAGGGGTTGTTATATGAAATATATCATTGGTGTTGATCTTGGGACTACTCTGGCTAAATGTGTAATTTATAACCAGGAAGGAAATTCGGTTGCTGAAGCAGGCAAGGAAATGAATATCAGATACCCTGGTCCGGGACAGGCAGAACAGGATGCAGAGGATTTCTATACTGTAACTTGTGAATTGCTAAGAGAAGTTCTTTTGAAATCAAAGATAGATAAAAATTGTATATCAGGAATCTCCATAGACAGCCAGATGGGTGGGATTATGGCTATCGATAAAAACTATAATCCGGTCATTTATTATGACACTCCTCTTGATTCAAGAAGTGCCGGGGAAAATAATTACATGCACCAGAACTTTGGTGATCTGATTATAGAAAAAAATGGTTCGTATTCTACTTTCGGTAATAAAATACTTTACTGGAAAAAGAAAAATCAGTGGAGAGATATTCATAAGTTCATCCAGCCATCGGCATTTGTTTCTGGAAAGCTTGCAGGCCTTTCAGGCGACAATGCTTATATGGATGAGAGCTTTCTGTGTTTTTCAGGACTTGCTGATTTAAAAAATTCAATCTGGTCTGATGAGCTATGTGAGAAGCTCAAGGTCGATACCAATAAACTCCCAAGGATAGTTAAGTCCACTGAAATTATAGGGCTGGTGACCAAAAAAGCATCAGAAGATACCGGACTACCCAAAGGAATTCCGGTTTGCGCCGGATGCGGAGATCAGTCTGCAGGATTTATCGGTGCAGGAATAATAAAAAGAGGTCAAATGGTGGATGTATCCGGAACTGCCTGTATTCTGGGAGCATGCATTAATGATTTTAGGTATGATGGAAAAAATAAAACTCTTGCCTGTATGAAATCTGCCCTTGGGAAAAACTATTATCTTATATCTGTAGTTTTAGCCGGAAGAACACATAAGTGGTTTGTTGATGAGTTTTTTGCCAAAGAAAAAGAAGAGATTATAGCCAAAGGTTTGAATGTTTATGATTATCTTGACGGACTTGCTGAAAACATTAATCCTGGATCGGATGGCTTATTAGCTATCGATTATCTTCAGGGAAGATTTTTCCCACCCAATCCGGCCATAAGGGGGCTCTTCATTGGACATACCTGGGCTCATAAGAAAATACATTTTTACCGTTCAATTCTGGAATCAATTGCTTATGATCACTATTTAACAAGAGAAATAATCAGAGAACTTGTTCCAGACCTTGATTTTGAAGTTATAACAGCAATTGGCAGTGCAGCTAAAAGTATATTATGGATGCAGATGAAATCTGATATTTTGCAGATTCCTTACCAGAATTTGCACAGGAGCGATCTTTCAACTCTGGGTTCTGCCTTAATAGCAGGATATTCTACAGGTATTTATAAAGATTATGAATCTGATATTAAAAGAATCATAAAGAGCAATTTAAAAATTATTCCAAAAGAAAACGAAGATGAAAAATATTTAAGATATATAGATGTCTATAAAAATTTATTTTTTGCTTTAAAAGATATCTATAAAAAGTTGGTAGATATTAAATCCGAATAATTTAACTATTATCTTTTATTGGAGGAACAAGGATGAATGCCAGAGAAAGATTCAATGCTGTTATGTCCTTTGATACAACAGTCGGAAGCTTAAAATCAGAATATGGTTATTGGTATGAAACCATAAAAAATTTCATTAAAGAAGGCATGCCAGTTATAAAAGAATTACCCCCAAATATTACAAATAACTCGAGCATAATGGGTTATCCAAAAATTGATGATAATAGTAAAGACATTATAGATGAAAATGTAAAAAGCTTTTTTAATCTCGATCCTTATATTGCAAAATTTCCTTTTGATATAAGCCCCATGCTATCTGAAGAAATAATAGAAGAAGATGAACATTATAAAATTTATAAAAATAAATATGGTATTACTTTGAAAGAAAGAAAAGACGGCACTTCTGCTCCTCTGGATTTAGACTTTCCGATAAAGAATAGAAAAGATTTTGAGAATTATAAACAATACTATGATTTTAATTTTAAAAAAAGGCTTCCAAAAAATTGGAATATTATAAAACTAAATCTAAAAAACAGGGAATTTCCTGTCCGTCTTGGTGGAAATCCATTTGGATTTTTAGGATTTCCAAGACATCTGATAGGAACAACAAACTTATTTATGATGATGTACGATAATCCGCAGTTAGTCAAAGATTTTAATGAATTCTTTTTAAATTTTATAATTAATTACTGGTCTGAAATATTGGATGAAATTCAGGTTGACTGTATTTTAATTTTTGAGGACATGTGCTATAAAAGCGGTTCCATGATTTCGGATGAAATGTTTAAAGAGTTTTTATCTCCCTATTATAAAAGGTTAATTAGTTTTTTAAAAAAATATGAGATAAAGAATATAATTGTGGACAGTGATGGATACGTGGAAGACATCATACCTTTGTTCTTGGAATGTGGAATAACGGGACTCATGCCTTTTGAAATACAAGCAGGAAATGATTTGTTAAGAATTAGAAAAAATTACCCCAAACTGCAAATGATTGGTGGAATTAATAAGAAGATTCTAATAAAAGGGAAAGGACCTCAGGATATCGATAAAGAGCTTGAGAAAGTGCCAATACTATTAAAAAAAGGTGGTTATATACCACATATTGACCATCATGTATCTGAAGATGCAACCTGGGAAAATTTTAAATATTATAGGACTAAATTGAATAGTATTATTGATAAAATACAAAACATTTTATATTAAACTTTTGTTTTAAGCTCCTTCATCAAATCATCAATAGTTGAAAAGCCTTTGCCGGTTTTACTGATTTTGCGTGCTTCTTCCATTGCTTAAGTATCTTTTATTAAAAAATCGCTTGAAAAAAAATTCATTATTTTATAATATACATAAAGGCGTATATATGTCTGTATGTATAAAGGAGAATTATAATGAGCAAGAGGATGACAGTTGTTTTCAAGGATGAAAATACCTATACACATTTAAAAGTCGAAGCAGCTAAAAGAAATATGAACGCAAGCGATATAGTTTCTGAAGCAGTTGTTGAATGGATTGAAAGCCAGGAAGATTTAGAGCTATCACCACTTATAAAAAGCAGTCAGGAAGAAGTAGAATCCAGCGGTACTAAATCCTGGGAAGAACTAAAAAGAAATTTATAACAGATGCCGATGGAAGAATATAGTATTGAAATATCTCCCGCTGCTGAAAGAGATCTTAAAGATTTAGAAAGCAAATTAAAAAACTTTAATGATCTTGTAGATGTAATTGACGAATTATCAACAAATCCAAGACCTTATGGAGTCAGAAAAGTAAAAGGTTTCAGTATCACTTTTAGGGTAAGGTTTTCTTCTTACAGGATAATCTACGATATTTATGATAAAGATAAAAGGATAATTATTTTAAGAATTGTAAAAAGAGATAAATCAACTTATAAATTTATTTAATCAAACACTGTTCAGATTATAATCTATGATATCTTTATGAAAAATTTTAAAAAAATATTTGCAGCAGTTTTAATGGCTTTACTGATTTTAACTGTAATTTCCTGCAAAACAGATGCTGTAAATGACGGTAAAGCTGCTTTAAACGAAACTTCTTTAACTTCAGGCGACCAGCAATTAATTGAAGAATCGCAAAATACAGTTTTGCAAAATCCAAAATCAAGCATTATCTCAACTTTAAAAATTTCAGGCCAGGCAATTGACCTTAAAATTTCAGGAGATTATTTATATGTAACAAATGACCTTGGATATCTGTATGTAGTGGATATAAAAGACAGAAAAAATCCTGAAGTCCAGGGGAAGTGCAGCGGGATAGATGCCGCAAATATTGTATTTATTGAAAAGGACTACGTATATATTTCTTATTCAAAATATGATATCAAAAGCAAGGAATTGAAGGTTGATTACGGATTTAAAATTGTAGATATAAAGAACAAAAAACAGCCAAAAGTCATAGGTGACTGGGGTGGTCAAAGTACCGGAACAGATAAATCGGTTCATGGAATGTTTGTTAAAGATGATCATGTTTTTCTTACCATTGTTTCGGTAAATGAGAAAAAAAGCACAAGTATCTTTCAAGTGGTTGATGTCAGCAATAAGAGCAAGCCATATTCCGCCGGTTCATTTCAACTTGACGGTTCGGCAAATGCAGTATGGGCTGCCGGAGATTATGCTTTTATAAATTTACTTGTATATGAGGCAATCACTGATACAAGCCTCAGTTTAAAAGATTTAAAAAGCAAAAGTTATTTTATGATAATAGATGTTAAAGATAAGAAGAGCCTTAAAATTTCAGGAAGTTGTGAAGTACCAACAGAATCATGGGGATTATATGCTGATGAAAATTATGCTTATCTTTCAAATAACAGATATGACTCTGAAACTAAAAAGTATCATGACAGCTCAATCCAGATTATTGACTTGAAAGATAAAAAAGCTCCTGTGCCTTTGGGGAATTGTCAGATCAAAGGGGGAGCATGGGAAATTGACTATAAAGATGATTACCTTTTTGTCTCCAATCTGGAAGGAGGTTTTAGCATAATTGATGTTAAAGATAAAAAGCTCCCAAAAATAGCAGAATTACTGAAGACAAAAGGGTCAACTTATGATATAGAAGTTTCAGGAAGTTATGGTTATCTTGCTGACGGATTTGAAGGGCTGAAAATATTTAAACTGGAAAATACTGAAAGTTCCACCAGCCAGACTGGCGGGGAAAGCAGGAACAGCAAGCCTGATGCAAATATTGAAATTTCCGGAGATGCAGTCAATTATGATAATATCTCAAATATTTACACTTTTTCTGTTAATAATCCTGCATATTTTTCAGGTCTTTCCTCGATTGACTCTGATGGTGATGATTTAAACTACAATTGGGATATTAGGGGGCCTGATTATAATTTTGTTAAATCTTATACTCCTTCAAATGACAAGCTTTCAATTGTATTTTTAAAAACCGGAGAATATGAAATAACTCTTAATGTTTCAGATGGAGAACTTAAAGATTCAGAAAAAATCAGAATAAAAATTGTCTCAAACAATATCCCTGTAAATTTAATAAAAAATCATGAATTTACAGTTGAGGTTATTACAGAAATCACAAATAACAGCACCTTTGTGCTTAAAAATCTTGAATGTTTTACTAAAGCTCCTCAAAACTATTTTCCATTTCAGGAAATAATTAATTTAAATTCAAACTCTGAAAACCAGGAAATCTTTTTTGATAATGATTTCAACAAAATTCTGCATTTTAAATATTATTCTCTTGAGCCGGGGAAATCATTTTCCTCAAGTTTAAAATGTACAGTTGAAATGCCTGAATTAAGCTTGAAAAAAATAAAATCCAGCCAGTATTTTTATGATGAAAATGATCCGGATTTAAAAATGTATACAACAGAAGATTTGTTTATTGATTCTGATAATGAGGTGATCATAAATGCTGCAAAAAAAGTTGCGGGAAATGAAAAAGATCCGGTGATAATTGCTAAAAAATTGTATGGTTTTGTAATAAACAAATTGGAATATGATTATGAAAGAGCAAAGGATAAGAATTATAGTTTTTATTATGGTTCAGAAGTACTCGATATAGGTAAGGGAGTGTGCGCGGATTATGCGATACTGTATACCGCGCTTTTAAGAGCTTCAAAAATTCCAGCAAGAATAGCGGCAGGAGTTCCGGTAGAGGCAATTATTTCAAGGGCAGACAAAACTCTTAGTTCAGGACATGCATGGGTAGAGATAAAACTGCCGGGCTATGGCTGGATTCCTGTTGATGTGACTTCGGAAGATAGTTTTATGCCGCGTAAGCTTTATTTAAATCTTGTAATGGAGAGAGGTTCCAGTTTCCTTCACAAAAGTGTAACAATGGACTGGTACAGCTATTATTTTGACGGGTTTAATTATACATGGGATGGAAGCGAAAAACCGGATGTTGATCAGGATATAAGCTATAAAATATATGATCTGGATAATAGTGATTTGAGTGTTTATAACTGATAAAAAATAAAGCCTGCTTTGTTATAAATTACAGCAGGCTTTATTTCAAATTCTAAATTCAGCAAACTTAATTAACCATATATGAAAAAAATTAAAAATCCGTAAATTAAATCTTAAAAAAATATCAGGATAAAACAAATTGCTGATTATTATTAACTTAGCGCACTTGCAAAACGAGCTAAAAATATGGATGCAAATATTGCATAAATAATCCAGCCGATTAATGCTAAAATACCCAAAATTAATCCTGCAATACTCATGCCTTTTCCTGCAGGGCTTGAAAGACCCTTTTTAATTTTGTTAAGCTCTACTGATGCAAGAATTATCGGAACAATTGACAGACCAAGAATACCTGTTACCAGCGCCGCAATTGAAAGTCCGCTTGCACCCTGTTTTTGTACATCCTGCATTTAATTCTCCTTTCGTTTGTTTTTGATTGTTCTTGTTTTGTTTTTTAGCAAGTTTCTCATTTTATTAATATACTAAAATATTTTGATCTGATTTTAATTAAAATCAGAATTTTATAATTTAGATGGAAAAATTATAAATATTAATATTAAGAAAATTATAAGGAAAAATAAAATTAAAAACAAAGTATTTTTTAAAATAAATATATTATTTAATATTATGGTAATCATATTTAGGAAAGTCAGTTTCCTGCTTAATTACAGGCTGGTTTATTTTGAAGTAACTTCTGATGAGAAATCAAATCATTTTGAACACAGGGAGGCAAATATATATTCTAGTAACTAACTTTTGAGATTTATATTAAATATATCCAAAGATTGACTTCAGCACATATCTAAATAAATTATTTTTATAAAAATGCAATATTACTTAAATTTTGCATTAATTTATTGAATTATGATTGATATGATGCTAATATTTGCAAGTAAGTAACATAATTTAAGGAAAAAATATGAATGAGAAAGAAAGAGTAAGAAGATGTATTAATTTTAATGAGATCGATAAGATCCCCTGGCAAATTAACTATACTACTGAAATTGCAGATAAGATTATGCAGTTTTTAAATATTGAAAAGTTACAATATAAAGTTTTAGGAAAAAATATATATACTTATAATAAATTGGATGATTTTTTGGGAAATCATATTGCCTATGTAAGAAACAGGTCAGTAAACAGTGTAAAAGAGATAAAGATTGGTTTTTTTCAGGATGAGTGGGGTGTTATATGGGATAGAACTATCGATAAAGACATTGGAGTTCCGGTAAATTATGTTTTGGAAGATAATGATTTTTCCAAATTAGAAATACCAGACCCTGATGATCCAGACCGCTATGCTCATTTCCAACCTACTATAGATGCTAATAAAAATCGTTATATACTAGCAAAATTAAGTTATAGTTTATTTGAAAGGGCATGGTCTCTACGGGGAATGGAAAATCTAATGGTTGATTTTATAACTAACCCTGATTTTGTGCATGGATTGTTTAACAAAATTACAAATTTCAATTTAAAAATTATTGAGAATCTTAAAAATTTTAACATAGATGGCATATATTTTGGAGATGATTGGGGGCAGCAAAGAGGGCTACTTATGAGTCCTGATATGTGGAGAAAATTTATAAAACCTTATCTGAAAATTATGTACAAAAAAACACATGATTCTGGATATGCAGTATTTATTCACAGTTGCGGAGATATTACAAAAGTATTAGAGGATCTTATTGAAATTGGACTGGATGTTTTTAATCCATTTCAGCCTGAAGTAATTGATGTTGAGCATATGTTGAAAGAGTATAGGCATAAGTTAGCATTTTATGGCGGAGTTAGCATTCAAAAAACCCTTCCATTTGGCAGCACACTTGAAGTGACCAGGGAAATAGAAAACAAAATAGAATTAGCTACAAAGTATGGGGGACTAATCATCTCTCCCTCTCACGATATGCCACCGGATATTCCGGTTAATAATATTATAGCAATGCTTAAAAGGATTAAATGCCAATAAATAATTATTATATATATTATTAGTTTGTACTATAGTAAAGATAAAAAATGTAAAGGAGTAAAATGTTTTTAGAAGAAAGACTTGAAAAGATTCTAAAAATAGTAAGCGAAAAAGATAGATTAACAGTTAAGGAAGCAAGTAGTCTCTTAGGTGTATCAAATGATACTATACGTCGTGATATTATAAAGCTGGTAAAAAATAATCTTGTTATGAGAACACATGGGGGCATAGTTTCTAAAAGCAATATATTGTTTGACCCGGCTCTGGAAGAAAGAGTAATTGAACATAAGGAGGAAAAAGAATTAATAGCTACACAAGCTTCCTCTATGATAAATGATTCAGAAGTAATAATTTTAAATGCAGGAACTACTACAGAAAGAATTGTAAAATATCTGTCCAATGTTAAAAACCTTATAATATTGACCAATGCGCTTAATATAGCCATAAATACTATTAGATACAGCAATATCGAGACTATAATAATTGGTGGAAATGTTAGAAAGGGAAACTTAAGTATAATTGGTCCAGATTCAATTAACATGATTAAAAATTATCATGCTGAAAAATTATTTATTGGCATTAGTGCTATTTCAATTGAAAGAGGATTGATGACACCAAACCGCATGGAAGCTGAAATCAATTCTGAATTGCTAAAGATAGCAAAGAAGGTCATAGTAGTTGCTGATTCATC
>JAMCSM010000112.1 GCA_023380915.1 Actinomycetota bacterium
ATCAACCGGTAAAAGGATTGCCTATATCCACTGTTTATGCTGACGCTTACACAGGATTCATGGAGTTGACTAAATATATTATTAATCTGGGACATAGAAACATTGCATTTCTCAGAAGTTTTAAAAAGTATTCAGTTGCAGATTGTAGATTTCAAGCATACGTTGACGTTTTAAAAGAATCGAACATAGATATTGATAAAAATTTAATAGAGGAATGTGATTTTACTGCAATTTCAGCTTATGAAGCCACAGAAAAATTGTTATCTAGAAGTAAACCATCAGCAATAATTTGTGTAAGTGATTTAGTGGCGATAGGAGCTTTGAAATTTGTACTTGAAAAAGGAATCAGAGTTCCAGAAGATATTGCAATTACTGGTTATGATAACATCTCGTTATCAGCACTAATGACTCCTGGATTAACAACGGTCCAGGAACCAATAAAAAAAATGGCTAGAAATGCAGTTAATATTCTTGTTAGAAAAATCAATAATAAAAAAGAAAAAAATGAAAATACTGTTTTAGGAGTTAAGTTGCTAATAAGAGAATCAACAGAAATAAAGAGAACTATTAATTCTTGAATTTTATAAATGAACCACTTTTAAGGGTTAATATTTTGAGAAATTAATTTGGGAAAAATGAAATTGAACCCTCAAGTGTTACTACAGATGATAAAAAAATTATCTTAAAAAAAATAATAGGAAAAAAGAATTGATCCATATTGAAAAGGAATTTGAAGAAATTTTATATTGTAAATAAGGATTTTTGACCTTGTGATTATTTATTAAAATATTTAAGAAATAAGAGAGGTGATTTATATGAAATAAATTATGAGATTTGCTTATATTTTAGCATGGTGGCCATAAATAAACAAATCTCAGAGGTAATTTTATTAAAAATTGCCAAGTAAGTAAACAATTAAAAAGGAGTATGTAAAAATGAAAAAGCCATTATTATGGTTCTTGGTACTAGTATTAAGTGTAGCTATGGTAGTAGGTGTTTCACTTACAGGATGCAAAACTACTACAGTAGCAACTACAACCGCTGCAGCTACAACAACTGCAGCCGAGACTACAGCAGCATCTGAAACAACTGTGGCTACTTCAAATACGCAAAAGGTCACTCTTAATTGGTGGGTTGGTTCATGGGAATACCAGCCTGACGGCCGAGCTCAAAAATTGGCTGCTGATTATGAGAAATTAAACCCTAATATTACTGTTGTAGTAACTCCACTTGTTTGGGAGGGATTTCATGAGAAAGAGCTAACAGCTTTAACGGCTAAACAAGAACAACCAGATATTATGAATATTGCTGGTGTCGTATGGGGTCAAGAATTTGCCGCAACAGGAGGTCAATTGGACGTAACTAAAATAATTGATGAGATAGGAAGGAGTGCTTTTGCTCCGGCAACATTTCAGTGGTCCCAGATTAGCGGCAAGGATTATGGATTGCCATATAGAGTTGAAACAAGTGCTCTATATTATAATAAAACTATGTTTAGTAAAGTTGGTTTAACTGACCCTCCGAAAACTATTGCTCAATTAGCAGAGTATGCAAAAAAACTTACCACAGGTGGTGTTGCTGGTTTAGCATTGCCACTGAATAAGAGCGATATCAATTCAGCTGTAAGTTTTAGATCATTTTTACGTTCATATGGTGGAGACTTTATGAATGCCGATCAAACAAAAGCCACATTCAATACAAAAGAAGCTATAAATGCTCTTACCTACTATGCAGATTTATTTTTAAAAAGTAAAGTGTTACCATCAGATGCTTTAGCAATGAATCTAGATAATACAGCCACTGCATTTGGTGCTGGCCAGGCAGCTATGTGTATAGATTACCCATCTCGTTTGAAAATGTTTAATGATGCAAAGTTAGACTACGGTGTAGCATTAATACCAGGAATGAATGAAAGTACACCTGGTAGTTGGGATCTTGGAGGATGGAGTTATAGCATCTCAGTAGGTAGCAAGAATCAGGATGAAGCAGTTAAATTTGTTAAATTTTTGCTAAAACCCGAAAATGATGCTTATTTTACAGACGGACTTCCGGCTATAATTGAGGGTGGTAAGGCAGCAAAGTTTTCTGATCCTAAGTATCAGGTCTTTATTAAACAAATGATGTATGCTCCTTCTCTAATTTCGATTCCCCAAGGGCCAGCTATTGAATCAGCAGTTTCTGTTGCCCTGCAGCGCATCTTTACAGGTGAAGATATTACAAAGGTAGCCAATGAAGTAAACATTGAAATTCAAGGACTCATTGATAAGAAGTAAATAAAGAATAAAATAAATTAAAATATATGAGGCTGTAAGTATACAGCCTCATATATTTGAGAAGGTTTCATAAATTAAATAATTATAATTTATATTGTACTAAAAAGAGACTATTGTTATAAATGAATGTACCAAAGCTTGAATCTAATACAGAATTTAAACAAAAAATTGAATCATATAAGATAAAAGGAAAAATAAGATATGGAATAGAAGACAGGCCTTTTATTTTTATTTTTCCAGCAATGCTTCCTATATTATTCATTATCTTATATCCAGTTTTTTATAACTTGTATATAAGTTTCTTTAGGACTAATTTGGCAGGTATTGGTACTCGAAGGTGGATAGGATTTCAAAATTTTATAGATCTCTTATCTTCTGGTGTATTCTGGAAAGTTTTAAGCAATACCATTATCTGGGTGATAGGAATTACTTTTTTATTGGAATTACTAGCACTTTTTGCTGCACTCTTACTTAATCAGAAAATACATGGACGTGGTATTTTTCGAACTATTCTTCTGTTACCCTGGGTTATTCCAGGAGTGGTTACTGGCATTTTATGGAGATATATGTTTGACGCAAAGTTTGGCGTTATTAATGACATATTATTACGTCTCAATTTAATTAAGGATTATGTACCATGGCTTGCTCAGATGAATACATCTTTACTTACAGTAATGATAGCTTATATCTGGAAGGTATTCCCAATGATTATGATTATAATTTTAGCAAGTCTTCAAGGCATACCCAATGAGATCTATGATGCTGCTTTAATTGATGGAGCTGGGCATTGGCAAACTTTACGTTATATTGTGTTGCCTTTAATAAAAAATGCAATATCTATAACCATACTATTTACTGTTATTCTAGCATTTAACTCATTTGATTTAACTTATGTCATGACTGGGGGAGGGCCAGTCAATAGTTCAGAGATTCTTGGCATGTATATATTTAATCTTGGATTCCGCCATGTTAATTTTGGTGCTGCCTCAGCAACAGGTACCTTGATGTTCATAGTTTCCCTGGGGTTGATTATTTTTTATGTAAAACGACAAAGTCGACAATAAAGGAATAAGTTTGCGTAAAAGAAAATTCTTTGAATCAATACTAATTTACCTAGGTTTAGTTGGGATATCAGTATTTGCACTATTTCCCTTTGTATGGATGGTATTAACTTCTCTTAAAAATAAAAATGAAGTTTATACAGTACCACTTACATGGATACCTAAACATTTGACGTGGCAAAATTATCATAATTTATTAAATTTAGGTTTCTACCGTTATTTCTTAAATAGCATTTTTGTGGCATCTGTTGTTACGTTAATTACTGTCTTTATATCCATTTTGGCTGCCTATGGATTTAGTAGATTCCGATTTAAAGGTAGAGATATTTTATTTGCATCAACTTTAATGGGTTATCTCTTACCCATTTCTGTTATGATTTTACCTATCTATATTCTAATTAGTAAAATTAAACTCATAGACACTTATTCATCATTAATAATAGTTTATATATCAATTGTTATTCCGTTCTCAGTTTGGATATTGACAGGATATATTGATACTATACCACGTGATTTAGATGATGCTGCAATGATTGATGGATGCACTAGAATTCGAGTTTTGTTTAATGTTTTAGTTCCCCCTGCAATGCCAGGAATCGTTGCAGTAGGACTCTTTGCATTCATTACAGCATGGCAAGAATTTCTTTTTGCATTAATCCTTATTAATAGCATGGGCAAGTGGACTTTACCCTTGGCTATGGTATCGTTTATTGGACAAATTGAAATCAATTGGGGTTCAATGATGGCAGCGGCGCTAATAACAACTTTACCGCTTACAATAATTTTTGTGTTTTTACAAGGGAAATTGATATCTGGTTTAACTGGCGGTGCGGTCAAAGAATAATTAAAGAAGGGGGTGAGTTGATGTTTTTTAAACACCAAAGATGAATATTTTTAAATTAAAAACCTTGTAAGTAAAGTTTGAAAGTTTAAAACTTTTAAAAAGGCAAAAAGAAAATAATTTATAGGAGGAATGTTATGCAAAAAAAAATAAGGTTTGGTATTGTTGGTTTAGTTCATGATCATGTATGGCCTGTTTGGAACGAAGGATATATTCGTGAACTATTAAATTTAAAGGATGTTGAAATTATTGCTGTTGCTGACACAAATCAGGAACTTCTCATTCGCGCTAATAAAGATTTTAATATTAATAAAAATTACCTTAATTATAAAGAAATGCTTAATAAGGAAGAATTAGATGCTGTATTGATGGCTTTGCCCAATGACGAGAAAGCTGATGCAATCGAATTGTTAGCTGCAAAAGGAATACATGTTTTAATGGATAAACCAATGGCTGCAACATTAGATCAAGCTAACAGGATTTATAAAGCTGCAGAAAAAGCAGGAATTAAATTACTTGTTAACTGGCCTTCAGCATGGGATCCTGCAATACAGAAGGCGTTATCATTAATCCAGCAAGGAGAGATTGGTAATATTTTTGCAATAAAAGCTGGCATGTCTAATCCAGGTCCTGAAAATCATGGGTGCACAAAATATTTTTTAGAGTGGTTATTTTCTGCTGAAAAAAATGGAGGTGGAGCACTAGTTGATTATTGTTGTTATGGAATCCTATATGCACTTACAATTTTAGGATTGCCTAAAAAGGTAATTGGGAGTGACGGAAGATATATTAAGAAAAACATCACAGCAGAGGACAATGCTTTAGTAGTAATGGAGTATCCCAATGCATATGCAATTTCTATGGGAAGTTGGTCAGAGTATGGTGCAGATAATACCCCTCAAGAATTTGAATTTGATAATAAAAAAATTTATTTTGGAGGTGAGACCGGAGCCATTGTTGTTAAATCATTTGAAAATAAATTTCATATTATATCAGCAAATTATCCAAAGGGTAAAATATTTACAGGTGAATCTTTAAAAGAAAATGACAATAATGGCCCTGCTTATTTTGTAAAATGCATTAAAGAGGATCTTCCAATTGAAGGAATGGTTAATCCAAAATTATGCCGTGATGTCCAAGAAGTTATGGAAGCAGCTTATATCTCTATAAAAACAGGGAAAAAAGTTGAGCTACCTATTTAGGAATAATTATATTGTAAAAATTAAATAAAAATTTTATTTTTATTTATAAGAGAGTGTTATTAATATTATTAAAATAAAAAGGAGAATAATTATGAAATTAGCGCTTTACTCTGTTTCTTATTCAGGAATTTGGTATAAAGGAGAAGCGTTATCACTAGAAGAATTCATTACCAAGGCAGCAGAATATGGATTTGATGGAATTGAGATAGACGCCAAAAGACCACATGGATTTCCTCCAGATTTAGATGCAAAACGGAGAAAAGAAATACGAAAAATGGCTGAAAATAAAAATCTTGAGATATGCGCAGTTGCAGGAAATAATAACTTTGTCAGCCCATTTGACGAACTGAGGGAAAATGAAATATTAATGTTAGCGGAACAGTTGCGGTTAGCCAGAGACCTGGGCTCTCCATTTCTGAGAATTTTTCTTTCTTGGAGAGGAATAAATAGAATTAATGGAATTGCCAATTATAGTATTCCAGTTAAGTATGATATAGATCACATATCTCCTGATGTTACAAACCTTCAACGCTGGAAATGGGCAAAAGATGCAATAATAGAAGGTGTCAAGATAGCTGAAAGATATGGTGTTACGATGGTTTTACAAAATCATGGACCTTTAATACAAAACTATAGAGACATGTTAAGTACAGTAAAAGAAATAGGTTCAGAACATCTTAAATGTTGTTTTGATTGTCCCTGTGAAAGTATCCAAAGTGATGACTATATCAAACAGGCTGTTAATGAGGTAGGGGATCTACAAGCATATTCTCATTATAATGGTGAGTTTGAAAAGAAAAATGGTAAAATAGTACTTACTTATAATAGAGGTTATCAAACACCTTTTGATCTTGGTGCAGGATTGACTAATTACCCCGTATTCATCAAAGCTTTAAAGAATATTGGATACAAAGGATATATGTCTTATGAGTTCTGTCACTCACCTTTAGATGAATACAAAAATATATGCGGTATTGAGAGAATCCATGAACAGGTACAATATGCTAAGGAATATATGGTTGGCTTAATTAATAATTGATATATAGAAAAAAAGTATAAAATTAGGTTATTTTATTCTTTAAAAACTAAAAATTTATAAAACTAGTATTGTGCTTATTCTTAATTTAATTAGTTGGTGGCACACTACTCATTAGTATTTGTGAGGTTTCTTATGAAAAAAATAAATATTGGAGTTATAGGATGTGGGGATGTTGCAATTTTACAATATCTTCCACTTATTAAAAGTTCAGAAAAACTTAGTTTATCAGCATTATGTGATAAGGATGAAGCAAGATTAAAAAGTGTAGCGGATTTTTTTGGAGTAAAAAAATGTATTTACTTCACTTTTTACTTTCCATAATCAAATAAATGTGGATTGTATAGACAATAAAATACATGTATTTTGTGAAAAGCCTATATCCTATAAAATAAAAGAAATTGAAAATTTAATTAGGGAAAGTAAAAATAAGGGAACTAAATTTGCATGTGCACCGGCTACTCCCCTAAATCCAAGCATAGCAAAAGCAAAGGAATTACTGAAGGTTGGAGTCATTGGTAGGCCCTGTTATGCTGTCGGTTGCTTCTCTAATGCAGGTCCCGCATCTCTAGGATATAATATTTCTTATTATGAAAACATAATTAAGGAACAGAAATTACATGGATTCAAAGAAATTTCAACTGATCATACTGGTTTTTACAAGAATGGTATGGGAGTTATAGAAGATACTGGTGTGTATATGGTAACTACCCTTGTTTTCTTGTTAGGTTCAGTAAAATATATGCAATGTCTAAGTGGAACGCAAATACCAGTGGTTCAGATTATGGGTGGTATAGCCTGTGGCAAAAAAGTAAATGTAGAAATCGATGATTGTACATTAATATTATTTGAATTTAGCAATGGTTCATATGCATCAATGAGCAGTAGTTATTGTGTAAAAGGAAGCAAAATGCCTGAATTAGAAATATATGGTACTGATGGCACTATTTCCATACCGTCGGTTGGCTCTTCAAAACTAGAAGTTTATCTTGAGCAAAATAGTGGTTTTGCAGGATGGAACAAACCTTACGAAGATCTTTCAGGATGGAAGATGGGAATAGGAGTAGAACACCTTGCAGAGTGTATACTTGAAAATAAAGAACCAGTCATAAATGCTAATTTGGCAAAACATGTAACAGAGATATTACTGAAAGTTCGGCAAGCTTCTTCATTGGGGGAAAAGATTCCGCTCGAAAGTAAGATTTAATAAAAAGAGAACCTCTATATTACTAATGAAATAAATAAAAAGGTCCCGTTGTTGTAGCATATCAGAAGTAGTAGTAATTGAAGGGGGACTCTCTCTTATAGAAGTACTTTATAAGATTTAATAAAAAGAGAACCTCTATATTACTAATGAAATAAATAAAAAGGTCCCGTTGTTGTAGCATATCAGAAGTAGTAGTAATTGAAGGGGGACTCTCTCTTATAGAAGTACTTTATAATAGAAATATCTATGAGCTGATGAGATATGACAAGACCAAGATAAGAAGTATTGTCAAATGAGAATAAGAAGAAGATTTAACAATTATTTTAAAAGACAAATTATGTCCTGTAAATACAATATATCACAAGTAATAATTTCGGGGTGGGAAAAGAATACTTGTCAATTAAGTTCTTTGAAAACAAAAACCAAGATTATGCATAACTTGAAATAGGGGTAAAGGAACTTGAGTTGATGGATGTAAACTTGAAATGGAAAAGATTAGGATTTTATTATTGTAGTTGCTGGTAGAAATGCTTAATTTAAAAGCTATCTCAATTTTTACGCCAGAGTAGGTAAACTTCTAAAATAATAATAATGACAAGATAGATTCATTTTTTTAAAATTAAAGATTGAATAAATAAACATGGTTGACTACTAGACTTATGAAGATGTACTTTTTCAATAGTGTATTTTATTTAAGTGATACTTAACAGGGAAATATTATGTTCATTTCTAGGTTATTTTAATTAAATTATTCTGTAGATTATTTTTTTTCTTTATTGTTCAAATAAATATTAATTTATTAGGTTAATTATTAAAAATAAAAATTATTTTTTTATAAGATTTTTGAATATCAAAGATGATTTATATTTAAATTGGAAAGGAAATGATTAAATTATTGTGAAGAGAGATAT
>JAMCSM010000113.1 GCA_023380915.1 Actinomycetota bacterium
GCAGCTGCATTATTAAAAATGGTGAAAACATTATCTGTCCGGCTGAAGTAAAAGAACTTGATTATGAGGTAGAGTTAGCTGTAATCATAGGCCATAAGTTGAAAAATATTCCTGCCTCAAAGATTCATGACTTTATTTATGGATATACAATAATAAATGACATCACGGCAAGGGATATACAGAAAAATGAAAACCAGTGGTTTCGTTCTAAAAGTTTTGATACATTCGGTCCCATAGGACCTGTTATTGTTAAAAAAGATCAAGTTCCGGATCCTCAAAATTTACGACTGAAATCATATGTAAATAATGAATTAAGGCAGAATTCCAATACAGGTGAAATGATATTTAAAGTTTTTGATTTAATTTCATACATTTCAGCATCAATTACATTAAATGAAGGTGACCTGATTGCAACCGGAACTCCTGCCGGAGTCGGTGTTTTTGCAAAAGGGAAAAAGTTCTTAAAACCCGGAGATATGGTAACCTGTGAAATAGAGAAAATCGGTATGCTTGTAAACAGAGTCGCAGAACAATGAATGAAATTATTCAGATTTTTTTTGGATCGCTGGTCGTTGCATTTTCAGGTGCACTGGTGCCGGGACCAATGTTTACTCTTGTGGTCACGAGCGCTGCCAGAAAGGGTTTTCGAACATCATTATTTATAGTTATAGGCCATGCAATTTTGGAACTGGCAGTTGTGATTAGTTTTTACCTTGGAGTATTGAAATATTTAAACAAACCCACTATTTTAAATATAATAAGCCTGCTTGGCGGAATTTTCTTACTCTTCATGGGTATAAACATCCTTATATCGATTTTCCGTAAAAAAATAAAACTGGACCTTGATCCCGATATTCAAAAAGGCAGCTTATCGCGGAAAAGTTCGATTGCAACAGCTGGAAACGGTATTTTGATAAGTCTTGCAAACCCTTACTGGTATATCTGGTGGTTGAGTATCGGTGCAGCATTTATGCTAAAAAGTGTTAAATTTAACATTACAGGCATCAGTACTTTTTATATCGGCCATATCAGCGCAGACTTTATATGGTATCTCTTTATAGGGTTTATCGTAAGTACGGGTAGAAGATTTTTAAGCCAGAAAGTTTATGTCTGGGTTTTAATTGCGTGCAGTTTGTTTTTATTTTATCTGGGAATTAAATTTATTCTTGATTTTTTTATTTAATTGCCCAGCTTATCCATTACTTCTTTAGTAATACACGCAACTAGTTTTTTTATGTATTCCTCATTATTGCCGCAGGTACATCTAGCTCTTTCACAACTATAACAGCCGCTTATATTGCTTGTCGCATCAGGCGGTTCTTTTTGCATTATTCCTGATTCTGAATACCTATCGCTTTTGTTGTCTGCATAATTTGTCATTGTCATATATAACCAGCTAAACTTTAAACTCCGGGTTTCTAAAAATATCTTTACTAAAGACTTCCTTATTATAACAATTTTTTTTATTTTTTATAAGAACTACTTCCCAGCCCTGCAGAGATATTATAACATTATTAAACAACCTAATTATATTATTGAAAGAAAGAAGGCAAAATGGACCGAAAAAAAAGTTTTAGTCTGGAAGAAATTCCCAAAAAAATATTTGAAGACAGATGGGTAAAGTTTGCATTTGGTCCCCAGGGCTTAATAGATTCAAAAAATCTTAATCTTGGAGTTGTAAATTTTAACCCCGGCAGACCATCACTGGTTCATGCGCATGATGTCGAAGAAGCTCTTTTTGTCCTTTCAGGCAAAGGAAAGATGCAAATATCGGATGATTTAGTCGAGATCAAAGAAAATGATTTTGTTTATATTCCCGAGAATACCGACCACTCCATAATTACAGAAAAGGACAGCCTGCAGATATTATTTATTTTTGGTGGGAAAATATTTATAAATAAATAAAAAAGTAAAAAAACAATAGGGAATTCTAAAACAATACTTGAGATTAAAAAATTCACTTATTGAAAATTTGTCAGGGCAGGTAATCCCTGGGGTTAACATGCGCATCATTCAATATTACTTCATAATGCAGGTGAGGACCGGTCGTATAGCCTGTATTTCCTGATTTTGCTATCAGCTCACCCTTTTTGACTTCCTGGCCGACTTTCACATCAATTTCGCTAAGATGGGCATAAACAGTAGTGAACCCGAATCCATGAGAAATAATAATTTCATTTCCGAAACCCTGGTTCCTTGCAGCAAAAATTATAACTCCGCTTGCAGATGCCTTAACAGGAGTGCCTACACCGGTAGCTATATCCAATCCCTCATGTATATGTGTAGAACCTCTTTTTTCGTCAAATACCCCGCTTATAACTCCATTTGTAGGCCATATTGAAGGCGTGTGATCCATCAAATATATATGATCTTCCATATGCTTTTTATCCTGGGAAAGTTTTTCAGCAATATCAGGTGCCTTTGCAATCAAATCATCGATTATGGAATTTATATTGTCCAGGCTTTCTGATTCATCAAATTCATAATAAAAAATTTCGTCAGGATTATTCTGTATGTCGATATTTGCATTTAAGTCGTTTGAATATAGTGTGACCTGTTCCTTGAAACCTCCCTGGCTCGTAATATCCCTTACCATTTTATCAAGATTTTCCACCTGTCCCAGGTAATCTTCGAGAATTTTGGTCTTTGCTTTTATCTCGTTTGATTTCTCTTCAAGATTTGCAACCTCAACTTCTTTATAATTTATTTTTTCCTTCATCCTTTCAAGTTCTACAATCTTATTTTCAAGCTGATGCCCGGTTATATAAGAATTGGAAACAAGAATTGTTATTGAAATTATTACTATTCCAATGAAGATAAAAACAAAGCGCAGTACGTTGTGATGAATTCTTAATTTTTTAATTTTTGAATCGGTACCCGATAAAACCAGTACCGTAAAATATTTATCCTTATTACTTAACGTCATAACGAAACTAATGTCTTAAACACAAATGTAAAAATAAAATGGTAATGATGTGTAAATTATTATAACCTAAAAATATTTTAAATCAACCCTGCAATAATTCACTTATTGCACTGTCCATTTTTAAAGAGTTCATAAAACTGCTGTATGGTATATGTACTTCTACAATCCCCCATGCATAAGGTTCTACCTGATATGGATCAAACATTATAACAAGGGCATTCCTGGTAAGGAGAAAAGTTTTGAAGTTATTGATATCAGGGCCTGCCCCCTCATAGATCCATTTATCATCCGAACCTCCTCCTCCAATCTCCTGATTTTGTTTTTTAATATCCTGTATGCAAAAATCCGATATAAATTTCAGATAATCAAAATTTTCCTTAAACAAATCCTTAAGTTCAAGTTTTTTCTTACCTGCAACGTCAAAATTGTATGATGCTGTAATGGTATTGCCGTGAGCTCCGCCTGTGTATGAATAATATTCAAAAAGTATGCTGAATACTTTGCTGTTAACAATTGGTATCGAATAATCTATATCGAGTTCATTAATATAAGAAGGTATTCCGGAAGTATCTTCTGAAGTGTCTGAAAAACTATCCTGTGAAATATCAGTGGTAGTATTATCCAGTGAAGTATCTGTAGAAGTACTCTGCGAAGTATCGGCTGTAGTCGCATTCATAGACTCCATATCCTTTTTAAAGCTTTCAACACCATCATTTACAATCTGAAACAGGTCTTTATTTGCAAGTTTTTCGGTATTTTCATCATTTACAAACTTCAACTGCGGATAATTGCCATTTATTGCATAGTTCAAATCAGTACTATTCTCAGAAATAATGTTATTTTGAAATACAATTTTTTTATTTAGTAAATTATTCCGATCCGGAGTTCCAAAATTAATGCTGTCGACTATGAATTGCGACACATCATACCACTCCTGGGCCTGTACTGATGCTTTCCTGTTTATCAATGAATCATAAAAAGCCTGCTGTTTTGTTAAATCCCAAACTTTGAAATTTCCACAATTTTCATTGTCAATTTTAAAATATTCCGGAATGCTGTCTTTAATCTTATCCGTCAATCCCTTTACATTAATTGTTACCTGAAAATCATTCTTGTAAAAAATTATAATTCTTTCAAAAGTCACATCACAGGCATCATACCTTCCAAGAACCAAAAAATCTTTTGCATAAGTTTCACCGATTTTTATCACTTTTTTGGAGAGCTCAAATGGAAAATCGATACTTTCGCCAAATTCTCCTTTTGCCAATTCACTCTGATCTTTTAATGCCGTTTCTTTGTCATACCCCCGGGTTTGTTCCTTGATATCTTCTATTTTTATTTTCTTGATGCTTAACAGCATTGCATTTTTATCTGCTGCCATCCATGGCGTAGTTGAAAATACGATATTTTTACCAGGATAGCTCAAATTGAATCCTAAATCATTATCAAAAAATAATGCACCGTTTGCAGTTTGACTTTGAGTTTCCTGCTGGGTTGATTGTGCAGTTTTGTTTTGAGCTGAAGTATTTGCAGTGCCGCTTGATTCCGGTTCACTTGCAGTTTGCTGATTATTTTGCCCCTGATTTGGAATGCTGATAGTTTTATTCACAACTGAATTTATAATACCGCATCCAGACAGCAGTGAAATTGTAAATGCTAAAACCAAAATTAAAATAATTACAGATCCCAATTTATGATTTAGTTGATAGTGCAATAACTGCCTCCCTCGAGTTTTCATAAGATTAAGAAATATTTAATAAACAAAAGGTATCAAAACTTTACGATTCTTCGGGTAATCAGGGAAATTGCTTAAATACCATTTATGATTTGATAATGCTCTTGGTGCAAGGTTTGCTATAGTAAAAATCGCAAAAGCAAGCCCCGGCAATGACCAGGTAAGCACTGCCCATCCAATCCATTCAAGAATTTCGCCAAAATAATTCGGGCTTGATACATATTTATAAAATCCGCCATATGGAATTTTGTATATAAACTCTCCCGACTTCCTGAGCTGCCTGAGTTTATGATCAGAATAAATATTAATAATATATCCGGTCACAAAAATCGTAGCCCCTGTTATAAATCTAACCCCCCTGAACCAGCTGACGGGATAAGGATGCGAAAAAAAGAATAAAAATCTGCCGTTCAAATAACCATTTAATGAATTAAACAGAATCGAAAACAAAATAATAATGACTGGAAAAGTCTTATTTCTAGTTTTCATTAATAATGGATAAACAAATGTCCTATGAATGTAATGAATCATCCATATCGCCAGAAATGCAGTTGCCACTATATCTCTTGTCCTGTTGCCTGTTAAAAAACAGATAAGAATGACCAGAACCGCCGGAAGTTCCATTAGAATCCATGCAAATTTTGCATTGATTCTTATGCCCCAATTTTTATTTGTAAAACGACCATATGGAGCTGGCAGAAAGAACAGCAATATAAATATTAAAATGGAGACAAAAAAAAGGGATATTAATAAAATGCTGTAAATAAATTTTTCATTCATAAGATTATAAAATCAATAAGATTACAAAACCTTTAAATCAGAATTCAGGATATTAATCTTAATTATTGGAATTTAATAATAAGCATTACAATATGCAAACAAATTATAATATAATTTAATCAAACCAACAATTAAAATGATATATAAGTTCATTTTTTTAATTGACTTAACTTTATCTTTTCTTTTATAAAAAAATAAGTCCTGATTGAAATAACATAAAAAAACATAGAATTTAGAATTTAAAAAATAAAATAGTTTACAAATCCCGGATAAAAAAATAATATATTCTAATAACTAATTTTTTTATGATTTATTTTTATTATTTTTTAAATTCAAATTTATTATTCGAGCGGGTTCATTATAGAAATAAACTATCATCAAAATAATTGAATATCAGAAATAATGACAGCAAAAGAAAAAATCAGTGATTCAAATTTAAAACCTAAACCGGAAACCGATAAGAAACATATTGTTTTTAATGACCTAAAAAAAGGGGAGATAAGGCATGGCCATTTTATTTTGAAAAATTCCGGTGGCCCCTATAAAAATCTGGACATATTCGTTTCCGCCGCCAATTCATTTTTAAAGATAACGGAAAAATTGCCTTTAAATTCCGAAGCCTCTACACAGATGCCCTTAAAAATTTTTTTTGAGGCAAAAGCTGAAGATTGGAGCAGAAAATATTCCGATTCTATAATAATAAGGCTGGATGATGAAGAAGTAAAAGTAGCAGTTGAGCTTAATACCCAGACAAGGCCCGTAAATGACTTTGCCCATATTATAGACCCCTATTACACAAGAAAGATTGAATATATCATTAAAAAGCTCGAAAAAAAAACGTCAGCAGAAATTGCAGTTGTTACGATAGAATCACTTGAAGGAAAAACCATAGAAAAATATGCCAATGAGCTTTTTAATGATTGGAAAATCGGAAAAGAAGACAAACATAATGGTATTTTATTTCTGATTGATACCTGCGAAAACAAATACAGGATTGAAGTCGGTCTGGGACTTGAAAATTTAATTACCCCCGAATTCATTCACAGGTTATTTGACACAGTGGTATTACCGAATTTCAAGTCCGGAGAATTCGGAATCGGAATTTACAGGACCCTGCATAAAATTGCTGAAAAAATATACCAACATCAAAGAGCAAGTGGAAAATAAAATTACTCAAAATCCTGGTCTTTCTAATATCAATTTTATTGATATTAACTTTTCTTACAGGCTGCAGTGATAATCTTTATGATTCTGTTTAACCGGTTTTACCAGATTGAGCCTTTACAAGTTCTTCAAGAAGTTTTGTATGTTTTAATAGTTCCTGGTCCTGCGAATCAAGCCTCAGCAGTATATGTTCGATATCTTTGTAGCTTGTCATTGTAGTTTTATACTCCTCTTCGGCTCTTATTTCAGAATGGCGACCCTGTATGTTTTGCCCTACCATAATCAATGGCATCAAAATAAGCTGCACAATATTACCCAAGAACAGCAGAAAAGCAAAAGGAAAAGGATCGAAGGGCTTATGGCTGAAATAAGTCTGCCAAAGCATCCACCCGGCCATGAATAATGCAAAAAAATAAACAGCATACATTGTTCCGATCCCTGAAGTAAGACCCAGGGCTATCCTGTCCTGAAACCCAAGAGTAGATTTGTGCTTTATATTTACATTCTGTGGTTCAGGCCTGGTATGTTTGCGAGGTTCCAATAAAGCCATTGCAGTCTCCTTTTTTGACTAAATTTAAAATATTATATTATAATGATTGGTGATTGTAATAATATATATAGTCTTAATATATATAGTCATTTCCATGAAGTACTTTTTTATATTACTGGTACATTATTATATGCAATATCTGTATAATATTATATAAATTTATAAGTTTTCATAAAAATAAAATACCAGAATTGCAGGAAAAAATTTATTTTATTTTATTTTTTGTAAAATAAAGTTTATAAAACAAAGTTATTTTCCCGGATAGTAATAATTAGAAATATTTATTTTGAAAATTAAATCAGGTAATTAGTTCGTTGAGACAAGTGTGCTTATAGGGCATAATTGCCTTAAATTATTAACTGTAAGAAAAAAGAAAAAATGAAAGAAATATTTGAAAGAAGAAGCATTCGAAAATATACGGATAAGAAAATTTCTGATAATGACATAAAAGAGTTATTGAAAGCTGCAATGGCTGCACCTTTGGCAGCAAATGAACAGCCATGGGAATTTATTATAGTAACAGACAGGGAAATCCTTGAAAATATTACAAAATTTCATCCATATTCCCGGATGTTGAAAGAAGCAGCAGCCGCAATTATAGTGTGCGGAAACCTAAAAAGGGAAACACGGCCTGGTTCCTGGATTCTGGACTGTTCTGCAGCAACGGAAAATATATTGATCGAAGCCAAATACCTTGGAATTGGCTCAGTATGGCTGGGAGTTTATCCAAGAGAAGAAAGAGTTGAAGGGGTAAAAAAACTATTTGATTTACCGGAAAAAATAATACCCCTTTCCATTATATCATTGGGCTACCCTGCTGAAGAAAAAGCCCCTTCCGAAAGATATGATGAATCAAGAATCCATACAAACAAGTGGTAGAATATTCCCATATCAGTCTTTAGGACTTAGCGCAACAGCAACCAAAATGATAAGGCCCCTAAATATTATTTGCTGGTCTACGCTAAAGCCAAATAGAATAAGCCCATTATTTATCATTCCAAGGATAATAGAACCTATAAGTGCCCCTATGACTGTGCCTTTGCCTCCATAGATACTGTTGCCTCCTATTACTACTGCTGCAACTATTGTAAAGAGGTCAGCCTCACCGT
>JAMCSM010000114.1 GCA_023380915.1 Actinomycetota bacterium
AAAAGAAGCATGCTTTCTTATGAAAAAGCCAGCTCAATTTTAGGCTGGAAACCGCAGATAAAGATAAGGGAAGGTTTATTTAAAACATTTAACTGGTTTAAAGAAAACAGCAATTAGACTGAACTGACTTAAGTTTAAATTAATTTGTAAATCTGACAACAAAATAACTGACTGATGGAAAACAGGAAATATTCTATATCTGCTTTTTTCCCTGTATATAATGACTGGGGAACTATTCCTTCCATGACTCTTCTGGCAGAAAGTGTCCTTAAAAGGGTTGCAAAAGAATACGAGATAATTTTAGTTGATGATGGTTCAAATAAGATTACAAAAAAAATTCTTGAAGAACTTGCTCTCAAAGTTGAAAATTTGAAAATAATTACTCATGAGCATAACAGGGGATATGGCGGTGCACTAAAATCCGGTTTTTATAATGCCGGATATGAGTTGATTTTTTACACAGATGGAGACGCACAGTACAATCCCTTAGAACTTGAGAAACTGGTAAATAAAATGAGCGATAATGTTGATATTGTAAATGGTTATAAAATTTCACGCCAGGACCCTCTTTATAGAAAAATAATCGGCAGATTGTATCATTTTACAACTAAAATAATGTTTAAATTTAAAATAAGAGATGTTGATTGTGATTTCCGACTGATTAGAAGAAATCTTTTTGATAATCTTGAACTCAAATACAATAGCGGAGTTATTTGTGTTGAAATGATAAGCAAATTTACCGCAAGAGGAGCAAGGTTTGTAGAAGTTCCTGTTACGCACTATTTCAGGATTAGCGGCAAGTCCCAGTTTTTTAACTTTAAAAGAATTTTTAAAACCGGAGTTCATTTAATCAAGCTTTGGTACTGGGTGAGAATAAAAAAACAATATTAGCCAAAATTTTGTTAAAAAGAAAAATAGATATAATACAGAATATGAAAATAAACACAAAAAGCAAAAACTCCAAGTATGAATATCATCTTAACAGGATAAATCATATTCCCAAAGTCTTAAAACCAAAAATAATTAATTTAAACAAAATTTATGAAAGCTACAGAAATAAAAATGTCATGGTGACAGGCGGCGCAGGTTTTATCGGAAGCAATCTTGCCATTAAGCTTTGTGAACTTGGAGCAAATGTTCTTGTTGTTGATTCTTTAATTGAAGACTATGGCGGAAATATTTTTAACCTCGAACCAGTCAAAAATAAAATAAAGTTAAATATTGCTGATGTGAGAACTTATCCTACAATGCTGTATCTCGTAAAAGATCAGGACTATATCTTTAACCTTGCCGGACAGGTAAGTCATATAGACAGCATGATTGATCCGTGGACAGACCTTGAAATCAACTGCAAAAGTCAGCTTACAATACTTGAGGCATGTAAAAAAAATAACAAGGATGTAAAAATAGTTTATGCCGGAACAAGACAGCAATATGGAAAGCCTAATTATCTTCCTGTTGATGAAGATCATATTGTTCATCCTACGGATGTAAACGGAATAAATAAAATGGCTGGTGAATGGTATCATATACTTTACAATAATGTTTATGGCATCAGGGCTTCTTCACTTAGACTTGTTAACACTTATGGACCCCGCCAGCTTTTAAAGCACAATAGACAGGGTTTCATAGGGTGGTTTATAAGACTCATTATTGAAAATAAAAAAATAGAACTGTTTGGCGGAGGAAGTCAGATTAGGGATATTAATTATGTTGATGATGTTGTTGATGCTTTTTTAATTGCAGGCGCAGATGAATCTGCAAATGGTAATTTCTATAATCTTGGAGGAGATCATCCCATGCCGCTAAAAGATCTGGTAAAATTGATGATTGAAACTGCTCAAAGTGGAAGTTTTGAGGAGGTTGCATTTCCTGAAGAAAGAAAAAACATAGATATAGGTGATTTTTACTCAGATTATTCCAAGATAAAGCATGAACTTGGCTGGCAGCCAAAAGTTTCAATCAGTGAAGGACTTCAAAAAACTTTTGAATACTATAAAAAATATCGGGGTTATTATTTTTAACATTTAATTGACATCATGATAACAAAAATGCTTTAATGTAATCATTATAATTATTTTTATTTGTAAGGTTGCAAAATGAAAAGGACTCAAATTCAATTAACGGATAAACAGTATAGATTGTTAAAAGAAATTTCCTCAGAAAAAAATATTTCATTGGCAGAGGTTGTGAGGGAAGCCATTTCTTTTTATTCTTCTTCAACTGCGGTTATTGATAAGGATATAAAAATCCATGATGCTTTAAGTTTGATTGGAAAATATAATTCAGGTAAGTCAGATATTTCCATAAAGCATGACGAGTATTTAGAGAAAGCATTTAAAGAGGAGGATGAATAAAAGAAATGAGTATATTTATTGATACCTGTGCTTTTATTGCCTTAGTTAATTCTGATGACGAATATAATTTTATTGCTGCGGATTTATTTAAAAAAGCTGCTGAAGCTGATGAAAAATTTTTTTCTTCAAATTATGTTCTGCTTGAAACAATTTTTTTGCTGCAAAGAGAAATTGGTTTATCAGCAGTAAATGATTTCAGGAAATT
>JAMCSM010000115.1 GCA_023380915.1 Actinomycetota bacterium
CAAATGTTTGGATCAAAGAAATCAGAAGTTGCTGCTAGTACTCCCTCTGTTATGTCTACAAATTCGGCTGTTGCTCAAAATTCTGCAAATTCAGCTGGAAATATATTATCAAACGGAAATGTTTTAAATACGGTTGATAATGTAAAATCAGTAGAAAACAAATTACCGAAAAACCTTATCTTAATCGTTATAGGAATATTTATTGTTGCCCTGATTATAGATATGGTTATGATCGAAAAGAAAAAAATTATTCGTCTTGCCGGCCATAATTTGGATCATATTTTGTTTTTGGGAATTATTTTTATTGTCATAATGTTTATAGTTAGGGGATCGATTCTTTAATGAAAAAACATTTAGGTTATTATTTATCATTATCTTTTATCCTTTTTTTTGGTTTACTGTTAGTTTTGCAGATTCAGGATGGGGCAATTAAAATTTATGTCGCCATCTTAACGGCTATTTTTTATATTTCATATGGGCTTATACATCACGGTTTATCGCACAGCTTAAATAAAAAAATTGTGATAGAATATGTACTTATGGGAGCACTGGGTGCGACCGCAATATTATTAGTATGAAAGGAGTAATATTAGCAGGAGGCCTCGCCACAAGACTTAGACCCTTAACTTGGGTTACTAACAAACACCTTCTTCGGCTACAAAATAAACCAATGATCTTTTATCCATTGGAGGCGATGGCAAAAGCAGGCGTAAACGAGGTATTAATTACAAGCTCTCCTGATCACGCTGGTCATTTTGCCAGTCTTTTAAAATCAGGGGAAGATTTTGGAATTCAACTTTATTACGCAGTGCAAAAAAATCCAAAAGGGGGGATTGCAGACGCAATTTTACTTGCCGAAAAATTTGTTAAAAATGAAAAAGTTTTGGTGATGCTCGGGGATGGAATTTTTGATTTTAATTTAAAATCTGTAGCCGAGGAATTTAAAGCAAAAGAGAAGGGAGCGGTTGTGTTTGGGATAGAAATGCCAACTGAGTCGGGACAATATGGGGTTATCGAAATGAATGAGAGTAGTAAAGTTTTGTCTATTGAGGAGAAGCCTCAAAATCCAAAATCTAATATTGCTCAAACAGGAGTTTATATGTATGACGAGAGAGTTTTTTCTTTTATCAAACAATTAAGCCCTTCTGCAAGAGGAGAGTTGGAGGTAACAGATTTAAATAATTTTTATCTTAAGGAAGGAACTCTTTCTTGTAAAATTCTGGATTGGTGGGTGGATGCCGGAACATCTTTTGATGAGCTATTAAGGGCCAATAATATGGTTGCCGAAAAATTTAGAAATGGAGAAATAAAATGAGTTTAGCAAAATTAGAAGATGCGAAAAAAGTTGTAACAAAAAACCTCGGAGGAGAGGAAAACGGTTTTTTAATCGAACTGTATAAAGATAATGATAAGACAACAGCCTACCTAACTGCGGCAAAACCAGGAGCGTTTAAGGGATATCATCTTCATCGAATAAGGGCAGCAAGATATGTTGCGCTTAAAGGAAAAATGAAAATTACTCTTTACAAACCGGGAGAAAAAACTAAGGAAGAATATATTCTGGATGCAAATAATCCCCAGAGGCTTTTTATCCCAAATAATATCGCAACAGGCTTATTAAATATTGGAGATGAGGAGGCCTGGCTAATAAACTATCCGGACCCTGCGTATGACCCTTTCTTAAAAGATGAGCAGGTTGAGTATACGGAAGAAGAGCTTCTTCAGGGTGTTGTGAAATGAAGGGATGGAAAATAACTTCTCAGAAATCTGTTTTTAGAACTCCGCTTTTTGATGTAAAAGAAGTCGGATTGCAATTACCAAATAAAAATAGTCGAAACTATTTCATCGCGGAACGAAGACCTTCTGTTTTTGTTTTACCCATGACCGATAAATTTGAAATATTTCTTGTCAATCAGTACCGTTTTATGTTTAAAAAAGTACTGCTGGAATTAGTGGCGGGATTTATCGAAAAAAATGAAATACCTATCGAATCTGCAAAAAGAGAACTCGGAGAAGAAACTGGTTTAAAAGCTGATTCGTGGAGGCAACTTACCGAATTTGAAATGTCCTCAAGCGTTTTTAAATCTAAGGCTTATATTTTTTGCGCAAAAAACCTATCTGAGGGAAAACAAAACCTAGATGAAGCAGAAGACATAAAAGTGGTAAAATTATCATTAGATGAGGCAGTAGAAAAAGTATTAAAAGGTGAAATAAGCAATGCCGGAAGTATGTTGGGAATTTTGATTGCAGATAAATTAAGGAAAGATAAAAAAATATGAAAATTTTAATAACAGGAGGAGCAGGATTTATGGGCTCCAATTTTATCCATTATATTTTTAAAAAATACCCCGATTATAAAATAGTAAATCTTGATAAATTATCATATGCGGGAAATTTGGATAATTTAAAAGATATAGAATCTGATCCCAGACATCAACTTATAAAAGGAGACATTTGCGATGAAAAACTTGTTGAAGAATTAGCAAAAGATGTTGATGTAATAGTAAATTATGCCGCAGAAACTCATGTTGATCGTTCAATAATGGATCCCTCTGCTTTCGTTAAAACAGATGTGCTTGGAACTTATAATTTGCTCGAGGCGGCAAAAAAATTCAATCACCAAAGATATATTCAGATTTCAACCGAT
>JAMCSM010000116.1:0-1154 GCA_023380915.1 Actinomycetota bacterium
TCCGCCATCTATAACAACTGCCTTGCCTTTTTTAAACTTTGAAATATCTCTTAAGACTTCAATTGCAGCAACTACCCTGGAAGAATTTATTCCTGGAATTTCCGGCATTACAGGTTTCGCCCCAATCGCTATAACAATGGCATCAGGATTTACTTTTTCAACTAATTTAGGGGTAACTTCTGTATTTAAAACAAGATTAACATTACTTGACTTTAATTCCTTTTCAAAATAATCAATAACTCTCGCAAAATCTTCTTTGAATTTTGGTTTGCCTCCGGGATAAATCAGGCCTCCAATGTATGGCATTTTTTCATAAAGAGTAACTTTGTGTCCCCTTTTTGCAGCAGTTAGTGCACAACGAATGCCAGCTGGACCTGCACCCACAACCATAACATTTTTAATCCTTCCAGGAACTGAAAGATCCTGTTCTGATTCATGCAACATATAAGGATTCATGGAGCAACATATCATTTCATCATTTAAAAGCTGGTAATAGCACACCATACACCTAATACAAGGTGTAATCAGCTTGCCTTCTTTTGCGTTTTTCGCCCATTTTGGATCAGCAATTATTGTACGGCCTAATGCAATCATGTCACATTTGCCCTCTTTAATAAAAGTATCTGCTTCTTCAGGAACAGTAATTGATCCCGTAGCCATAATGACCTGATTAGGACAAAGCTTTTTTATTTCAGCAGCTAAAGGAACTAACGTATTTCTGGGTTGATACATGGTGGGGCAAGGTGGTAATCTACTAAAAACTCCAAGCGAGGTTGATTCTGTTGAAACATGTAGATAATCAACTCCAAGATCTGATATATATTTGGCAATCTTCTTTCCAAGTTCAATATCAATTCCACCTTCCAGTTCTTCATAAGCACTGAATTTAACTCCAATATTATATTTAGGATATTTTGCTCTTATCCCTTTTATGATATCAGTAATAAATTTCATTCTGCCTTCAAAACTGCCGCCATATTTGTCCGTTCTTTTATTTGTTGCAGGAGATATTAAAGCTCCAATCAGGTATAGGTGCCCTCCGTGAATTTCAACACCGTCATAGCCTGCCTGCATCCCCCTGCCGGCAGCATCTATAAAACACCCGACCAGCATGTCCAGTTCATCAGTTGTCAAAGCTCTTGGTTTATAAATAT
>JAMCSM010000116.1:1264-3138 GCA_023380915.1 Actinomycetota bacterium
GGCCGAAAAAAAACAATCTGATGGAAAATTTTTGTCCCGTGTTTATGAATTCTTTCAACTAATTTTAAATGTTCAGATATTGTTCTGTCATCATACAGCCCTGCAATTGGATAAGAAGCCAGTTTGTCATATGCTCTAACAAACTGGGTAATAATCAAACCCAGACCACCAATGGCTCTTTCTTCATAATATCTTATTGTTTTTTTCGGCCATGTCTCATAATCAGAGTACATTGGTGCGCCTAAATTCATTGGAGCCATAGCACATCGATTTGAAACTTCAACATTTCCAATCTTAATAGGGCTAAATAAATTTTCTAAAAACATTTCTACTCCTTATTAATTTTAATATTTTTACACTATTTCTTAGCTAAATGTTTGCGAAGCAAGAAATATTATGTCTTTTATAAAAATAATTAATAAAAACAAAGAAAAAATGATTCATTCCATTTTTCTTCCACACCGATAAAATCCTAACCTGCATTAATAATATCATCGTTAAACATTTTACTTATGTACATATCCGGATATACAAGCTGCTGAACTACATCATACATTTTAGGCAAAGCAGTTTTATATCCTATTTTCAAAATCAGTTTATTATAAGCTATCGTAGGTATCCGGCTTATCCTTGTGCTGATTAAATCTATAGGAACTCTATAAGGTATATTATGATTTAATATTCTCAGGATTCTTTTTCTTGATTACATAGTTAAATTATATACTTTCTAATAATACTATAAATTACAGTTATTGGTACAAAAACTGTACAGAATTAAAAAACCAAAATTTTTTATGCTGAAACCTGAATCTTAATAACCAAAAGCACAAATATTTAAAAAATTAAATTAGTAATACAAAGATTAGAGGTTATTCCCTGTAATGATCACTTGCTGCAGCTATTATTTTTTCTTCAGTTGCTTCAATTTCATTAAATATTTTTGTCAACCTTCCTTCATAAATTACTGCTATTCTGTCACACATACCAAGCAATTCAATCATGTCACTAAAAACTACAACTACTGATATTCCTTTATTAGCGAGATTTCTTAAAGACCTGTAAATATCTACCTTGGTTCCCACGTCTATTCCTTGAGTAGGTTCATCAAGTAGAAGTACTTTTGGCTCATGTATAAGCCATCTTACAAGAATAGCTTTTTGCTGGTTACCACCACTTAAGAACTGAACTTCCTGTTCTCTATTTAAAACTGCAATGTTAAATTCATTTATTTTTGAATCAACAATATAATTTTCATTTTTTGAATTAAGAAAGCCAGCATTTTGAAAATCATGTAAAGAAGATATTGAAATATTTTCCTTAACAGAGCGATTAAGAAATAACATTTCACCTCTTCTGTCACTGGAAATATAACTTATTCCATTTTTTATTGATTTTGAAGGTGAATTTTTATATATTCTTTTACCTTGAAATTCAATATAGCCGGAACTAATAGTAGTACTTCCAAAAATTGCTTTTAAAATAGCAATCTGCCCCATTCCAACTAATCCACCTATACCAAGTACCTCACCCTTCATAATATCCAAATTTATATTTGAAATATTCTCTTCAACTGTTACATTTTCAAGATGAATTATTACATCTTTAACAGATTCTTTTCTTTTTTCTGGAAAGGTTCTTGATAAAGTTCTACCAACCATTTTATTGATTAATTCTTCTTTGGTAATTTCAGACGTCTTACATGTCTTAACCAAAACACCGTCTTTTAAAATAGTTACCCTGTCTGATATCTTAAATATTTCTTCTAGACGATGAGAAATATAAACAATAGTAATTCCTTTTTGCTTTAACTTTTTAATAATCCTGAAAAGAGTTTCAACTTCACTTTCAGCAAGTGTAGAAGTAGGTTCATCTAA
>JAMCSM010000117.1:0-7360 GCA_023380915.1 Actinomycetota bacterium
AAAATCATCTGTACCGATAAGATTTCTTAATGAGCCCGGATTTTTATCAATAGGATTTTGATAATAGTTCTTTTTTCTTGTGTTCAATTTAATTCCCTTTCTAAACTTAGATTTTTGCAGTTTTAGAGTAAGTTTTTGATTTTGCCAATTTCAAAAAATACGGCTGCATGGCACCATGTAATTCTTTATACAATCTGTATAGATTTTTATAATACAATATCTTATTCTTATCAGGTTTGTATGTCCTATCAAAGTGTATGAATTTTTTTGCAGCATCTTTAATATCATTAAATATCCCAGCACTTAAACCTGCAAGAATAGCTCCTCCCACAATACCTCCTTCAAAATTTTTAAGTGTTCTTACATATTTACCGTAAATATTAGTCTTAATTTCACACCATAAATTACTTTGTGCCCCACCACCAATTGCTCTAATATCATTTATCTTTATTTTTTTGCTTTCTATAATTTCCAAGCTTTGTTTCAGATCATATGTAACTCCTTCCATTATTGCTCTGACACAATGTGCAATTTCATGTCTTGGCGTAAATCCAAAAAAAACTCCCCTGCTGCTGCTTGTTCCCAATGTTCTCTCACCAAGCAGATATGGCAAAAAAATAAGTTTTTCTGAACCTTCTTCGATCTTTTCTGCTTTTTTATCAAGATATTCATATACTGGAATACCTGACTTTTTTGATTCTAAAGACTCTTTGGAGCAAAAGGTATCTTTAAACCATTTAAGGCTGCCGCCCCCTGAATCCAATATCCCAAAAGAAATAAAACCTTCTTTTGGGACTACATGATGTATATGCATCAATCTTTCATCTTTAATAATATTCTTTACAAATACGGAAATATCAGAGCCAGTTCCAGTAATCTCACAAGCCTGCCCGAATTCAGTTATCCCTGCACCCAGAAGTAGGCACATCATGTCTCCACCACCTGCAACCACAGGAATTCCTGTTTTTAGGCCAGTTAGATTTGCAGCCTCTTTGGTAACCTTTCCTATAATACTATAAGCCTTTGTAATTTCAGGAAGTTTATTAACATCGATATCTAACAAACTTAAAATTTCTTGAGACCAATTTTTCGTTTTTATATCAAAGAGAAATGTACCTGAAGCTTCGGAGAAGTCTGTGCTTATCATTTTGGTAAGGCGGAAATTAAGATAATCTTTGCATGAAACAAACTTATATGATTTTTTATATAATTCTTGGTTGTTATCTTTTATCCACTTTATTTTAAAACCAGTCCATGTTGGAACCACAGTATTTCCGGTAATTTTAAAAAAATCAAATTCATCATAAAATTTTTTAATTTTTTCACAAATTTTACTGCTGCGTTTATCGCTCCAAAGTATCACCCTGTTTGATAACAAATTACCTTCTTTATTTATAGGAATAGGAACGTGCATCTGCCCACAAATGCAAATTGCTAAAATGTCTGGATTGTCAACATTAGAAATTATATTTTTTATATTTTTTAGAGTTGCAATCCACCAATCTTCCGGATCTTGCTCAGACCACTCGGCATAAGGATGATAAATTGGATATTCCTGGCTGCAATTTGCAACAATTTGACCATCTAAAGTTAACAGTGCAGCACGGCCGCTTTCTGTGCCTATATCAACACTTAATAAATAACTATTCTTTCCCATAATTTAAATAAAACCTATTAGAACTCTACCAAACTGTGTAACCACCGTCGATTGAAAACGCAGCACCTGTGGCAAAAGATGAAGCATCGGAAGCCAGATACACTGCAATTCCCATCAATTCTTCAGGCTCACCTGGCCTGCCCATCGGCGTCATGTTTAGCCATCTTTTTACCATATCATTTGGTTTATCAAAAAAGCCTAATTCTCTTGGTATACCGGCATTCATATATCCAGGACAAATTGCATTTACTCTGATATGATATTTGGCCCATTCACAGGCTAAACTTTTTGTCAGCATTATTACCCCGGCTTTTGAAACGTTGTAAGATATATGATTTTCAGTATTGACTATCAAGCCTGACATAGATGCTATATTTATTATTGAACCTTTTTCTTGCTTCATCATTACTTTACCTACTGCCTGGCACATAAGAAAAACACCGTTTAAATTTACATCCATCACTTTTAACCACTTGTTGTAATCCATATCAATAGCATCTATTATATCTACTATACCTGCATTATTGATAAGCACATCAATCTTTCCAAATTTTTCAGCAACTTCACCCACTGTATCACCAACTTGTTTCTTATCTGCAACATCCGTTTCATAAGCAACTGCACTTACACCTTTAGATTTTATTTCTTCTGCTGCAGCCTGTGCCTTTTTCAAATTAATATCTGCAATAACAATATCAGATCCAGCTTCAGCTAAAGCAAAAGCCATTGTCTTTCCCAATCCCTGAGCGGCTCCGGTAACAATAGAGCAATATCCTTTCATATCAAAAAGCTTACTTAACATGTTTATACACCTCGTTTCAATCTTTAAATATTTTTTTTCTCAGATACTTCATTGATGAAACGCCATCATTTTTGTTAAAGAGATTCTCGATCTCATCTTCTTCAAAATGCCCAACGATACTTCTGAGTTTTTTTATCCACTCAATGGTTTCTGCAGCTGCTTTAGTACCATTTTCCCTATAAGGAGACATGTCTAAAGTCAGGTAACCTTTATAGTCAATTTTTTCCAGCCAATATAAAAACTCAACTACATTAAGTGTTCTTACGGAACCAACCATTAGGTCATCATCCCAGTAGCCATTATTATCATTCATATGAACTCCAGCCAGTTTTGCATTGAAAGCTTTTATCATCGCAATACTTTCACCTATATTTTCTCCAGCCATCATAGCATGACCCGTATCCATAATTACCCCTACATTACTCCTATCAATTTTTTCAATAATCAATAAGGTTTTTGCTAAACTGCTTATATAACAATAGTTTCTGGGTTCTCTTATTTTATATTCAATACCGATATTTACTTTAGGATTATAGTCTGCAAGTTCTCTTATAAGTGTTATGATATTATTTAAAGCTTTTAAATGATCCATTTGCAACGGATAATCATATCCATCCTGGCCGAGCCAGAAATTAACGGTTTTGCAATTTATTTTTTTTGCCATATCTATTGCAATTTTATAATTTTTTAATGCAATATCCCTGACCTTTGCATCAGGATTGGAAAGACCACCCTTAGAGCATTCACAAATAGATGCAATACCTGCTGTAACACAAACCGGCTCTAAATTATATTTAGTTAAATAATCGGCTACTTCATTCAGATTATCAGGATTTATATCTGCTCCCTGATACATATCAACACCTTTTATATCGGGAATACTAGCTGCAGCATCATACCTGTCTTTCAAGGCAATAGGTTGTGAATATGGAGATAAAAATCTATCACTGCATTCTCTTAACACCCATATTCCAGTTGCATACTTCATTTTATTTAATTTCATAAAAATCCCCTTTTTTATCCAATTTACAAAATTATTAATTAAAAATTTAAAAAATACTTTTTATAATGTTAAATATATAACTTTATTTATTTTACTTTTATGATATATTATGAATATATTAATATCAATAATAATCTTAAAAGTCAATAAATTTCTAATTTTTATACTTATAAAATTCATATTATTGCAAAAAAAATCATTTTATATTATTATCAACATGTACTACAATCTAAAAATATAATAATTAATACCAATAATTTAAATAATTTTTTACAATGAAAAAAATGTACAAAACAGATAATATTCCGAATATAAGAAGATACAAAATTCTGGAATTAATTAAGAATAAAAAACTTATAGCTGTTTCCGAATTAATAGATTTTACTAAATCCTCAAAAGCAACTATTACAAGGGATCTTAGAAATCTAGAAAGTGAAGGGTTAATTAAAAGAAGCTACGGAGGAATTACTTACATTGAAGAGAAACCTTCTTATTCCTTCAGTGATTCAAGTATTTGTCAAATTAAAGAAAAAAAGGCTATTGCAAAAGTAGCCTTTTCACTGCTAAAAGAGAACGATACAATGATAACCAATCCGGGAACAACAACTCTTGAATTATGCAAGAATATTGTACAATCCAATATTAATGTTTTTGTAATAACTAACTCATTAAAAGTTTTAGAACTTTTTGCAAAAAATAATCGAAGAAATGTATTTTGTATAGGCGGTGATTTGAATTTAGAAGTTTACGCTTTTACGGGACAAATATCAAATATAATAATGGGAATGATACAAGCAGAAATTGGATTTATCGGAGTACATGGAATTGATTTAGAGGCAGGAATAACATTGCCTATCTCAAGTGGAACAGAACTTCTTTCAACATTATCAAAACAAGTTAAACAAAAAGTAATTTTAGCTGATCATTCTAAATTTGGTAAAACATCACTATATAAGGTTGAAATTCAACTCCAGGATATAGATAAAATAATCACAGATACACAAACAGACGAAAAATATATTAAAGCATTGGAAAAAAAGGGCATAGAAGTCTTAATTGCTGACCCAGAAAAAGATTAATAAACAATTTTGATTTCCTTTGGTGTCTTAAAAGGTAGTATAACCTGAGAATCACAGCCACCTCGGTCTAATTGATTTTTTTTGTACTGAGAAATATACAACTGAAATTTAATCTTTTTCATTAGTAAATTTTTTCATCAAAGGTTCCAAAAATCAGGAAGATAGACTTTCTTTCCACCTAACATTGCAGATTTGTGACCCAAAAGACCAGCACAGGTCCAATTTGCCGCTTTTTCGACATCAATTGCTGAATCTCTATTTTCAATGATTGCCATTATAAATTCGTTAACCATATGTGGATAAGAGCCACCATGTCCTGCACCTTGAATAAATGACAGATTCTGCTTACCTTCATCATCTAAAACTTCCTTACCCCTATCTGTAAATTGACGTATTTCTTTTGGAAGAATATTTCCAGTATCAGGAACCTTAACTTTTTTTGCATTTTCCTTTCCAATGAACAGGACAGGTTCTTCGTTATTTAACCTATTCCATTCAAAAGTTAATTTTTGGCCATAGACATCAAAACTTTCAATATACTGCCTTACGGTGTCATAAAGAGAGCGGGTAACTTCACCTCCAATATCCGTCCCTTTAAATTTCATAATCATGGATTCAACTGCGAATGGGCTATTGTAATTTTTTACATAATGCTCCCTTATTCTTCCGGAACCAATAGTAAATACCCATTCAACAGGAGCATTAGCTAAAATAGCAAGCGGCGCAATTGCATGGGTAGCGTAGTTTAATGGTGGCCAACCTGGCCATGGGGGACCCCAGTCTTCCATATCCTGCATATGTGAACCTCTGAGGAATTGTATTTTTCCAAGTTTTCCCTGGTCCTGTAGACTCTTTGCATACAAGAACTGTCTGGTATAAGCTGCGGTTTCCATCATCATATAAATTTTACGTATTTTCCTTCTTAATTTCACTATCTTAATACATTCTCCAACTGTCAGCCCCATTGTAACAGTACAGGCGACATGCTTATCAGCTTTAAAACAATCAATTACAATTTCAGCATGTGTATCTGCTGGAGTTACAACATGAATTGCATCAATCTCTTTTATTTTTAATAAATCCCTGTAGTCAGAATACAATCTTTTCACACCGTATTTTTTGCCTGCAGCTTTTAATTTTTCCTCTGACCTTTGGCATATCGCATAAAGTTCAGCATTTGGATGGTTTTGATAAACAGGAATGAAGTTTGAACCAAAACCCAAGCCAATTAAAGCCACTTTTATTTTAACTCCCATTATCCCTCCTTTGTAATTTCAATATAAAGAATCATAATTTATACCAAATTACCAGCACAGTTCAATATTACTGTAGAACCTGGTAATTATGCAAGAAGTGACTATAGTCCCGTAGGTAATGGGGATATGTGGCCTGTTGCATCCTCAGCACTTCTTTTAATTGCTACTCGCATAAGGGCACTGTAAAAACAAATTATTAAGATCAAACTTCTAAAATTCCTAATGTCTATTAATTCTATAGAATTAATATTAAATAACAATATTAAATTGACATATACTATTTTAGTATTATAATAGATTTTGTAATTATAATTGTTACTTAATATAAATAATAAATAATTATTTAATAATTTAGAGGCTGCGATACTTTTCCTTAATATGGGCGCTTGGGATAAGTGGAGCCAAAAGCGAAACCGACTGAATAGGTCGGTTTTTATATTTTTATAGGCAATTTAAGTAAAGGAGAAGAAGATGGGTAATAAATTATCATTAATATTAATATTAATACTGGTAGTCAGCCTTGGAGCAGGATGTTCCATGTATGGCAGATCAGAAGTTGTAAAGATAAACTGTTGTGGTGGTGATGTTAAAGAATTTTCGCTAGTAGATTATTCATATTTAGCTAAAAATGAGGGCGTCTATTTGGTTAATAGAACTACAGGAACACAAAATTACTTTTCTTATGACGAATTCTATAACATTGAATGGTAGTTTAGCATAAAGACGATTAGGGAACAGTTAGTTAAATAAGACCCATGGGAATATGAGGCTTAATTCTTTTAAAAGTATAAAAACCATGCTACTTAGTTATATAAATTATTTTATAAAATTATTAAAACAAGTCTTAATTGCTGACCCACCAGGTAGTGGAACTTCGAACTTTTTTTAAAAGAACTGATTGATTTAAAAAATTTGTTTCTCGGTAAACAATAATCACTGTTTCTATTTCCTTAATTTTATATACTAAATGTTATAATATTTTTATAAATACAGATACTTTACTTTTGTCTGATGAAATAAAAATTTAATTAATAAAGCATAAAAATAAAAAGAGGAAAGGTATTGTTATGATTTTAGAGAATATAAACCTTAAAATTCCTAAAGAAACTGGTAAGAATTTCCTGACAAAATTAATGGGTGGAAGATTAAACCCTCAGCTTGAAAAATTACTTGCTGATAAAAGTGAAATTTGTATTGATAGTATTGAACCAAAGGCAATTTACTCAAATTATGAAATAGAAAAAGTAATTGGTGACTGCGTATATTTTAAATCAGGTAATATTTTTACGGGACCCAATATTTCAAAAATATTAACCGGATCGGAAACCTCAACTATTTTTATAACTACTCTGGGAAGTAGGATAGATAAAATAATAAAAGATGTAAGCGAAAGTGGTGACATGCTTTCCACTATCATAATGGATGCAATAACTACCGAACTATTAGGAATTCTTGGTAATTATGTAGGTGAGATCATAAAAAAAGAAGGTATCATGGAAAAAGGCTGGGGATCAACCTGCACATATTCTCCGGGTCAGTATAAATGGACAATTGAAGAACAAA
>JAMCSM010000117.1:7370-16878 GCA_023380915.1 Actinomycetota bacterium
TCCATATCAGGGGTATATGGATTTGGTCCAATTGGCAATATCGATAAAACTAGAGTTGCCTGTGATTTATGTCCAAGAGAAAACTGTATAGGACGAAGGTGAAAACTTTGAAAATTACAGACTCAGAGTCAAAGCCTTATGTTGCTAGAACTACTTGCCCGGTTTTTAATGAAGATCCCAAAAACACCGATTTTGAACACAAAAATGTGATTCTTGATACAATTCATATGGCTTGGCTGGGGAGAGGTGTGAAAAATCGAACCAATTTTTGAGAGAATTAAATTATCTAAAAGATCATTTCTTTTATTATAATATATGAACGAAAAATTTAAAAAATTTGTTGATATTAGAACAAATTAGAAATAATAAAGCCCACAATAGATTAGGGCTTTATTATTTAAATAAAATGTTCTGTTTTTTAGCTATAAGAAACGGGGATAGGTGATAAATTAGGTATACCGAAACCATCAGAATAATATATGTAAAGCAAGGCATTAATATCAAGACTGGAAGGAAGTATATCGTATCCAATAGTAGCATAATCATATGTTGGATACATTAGATCACCTGGTTCATTAGAATGACCAAGACCAAATGCATGGCCCAGCTCATGCCTTAAAATGTTTCTAAAATCTGCTAAGTCAAGTGGTTGCCCCATGGCATTTTGTGAAGCTATGGTTATACTTGCACTAATTAGTGTACCTGAAGAAGCAGAAATTTTTGTAGAACCCAAGACAGCCCCTGTATTCTTTTTTATATTAATAGTTATGTCAGCAGGAATCTTCTTACTTTGCGGGCTTGTCACGATTGTATAATGAAAATTTGAACCTAATGCTCCCATCCAATCATTAAGTGCCGTTACTGCCTCATTTTTATAACTCGTATCAACACCTTTTTGAAGTGTAATGTAAACAGTAAGAGGGCTATGATCCCATGATGCGCCTAAATAATCAACAGTAGGTGTTTGTGCAAATAAATAGGTGGCCGGTAATAGTATGGCTAAAAAAATAACAAAGAATAATAAGATTTTTCTAATTTTCATTTTTGACCTCTTTTCTCTAAATGATTTATGAAATTTAACCATTAAATCTTTTTTATTCTTAGCTAATCTTTTCACTTGTTGTTATTATACTTTATAGAGATGAATAATATATGAAAATTGGCTGGCCATAGCGAACGAAGTTAGAACTGCAACTGTAAGTTCTGATAAGATTATTTTTATACCAGAACTGAGCTATTAAGAATATTATATTTCCATTAACCTTATTTATTTTTGATTGATTTATAGAATCTTGAACTCTGTGGTAATGAAAACTATCTGCTATTGATTTGTTTCATAATTAATATACAATACATATTAATTATGAAACAAGTAAATAAGCTAAAAAACCTTGAAAACCTGAGTTACTTTGGAAAAAGCGCTATTTCTCAGTATGTCGACATCAAAGCTGAAAGTCTCTCAGCTGATATTAACAGGTGGATTAAAGAGGGCATTTTAATACAATTAAAAAAGGGTTTATATACAACCTCAAATTATTTTGAAAGAGTCAATAACAAGCCACCTTACTTAGAATTTATTGCAAATAAATTAAGAATACCGTCTTATTTGAGCTTGGAATATATGTTGCAGAAATATAGCATTCTATCTGAAGCAGTATATTCCGTAACATCCATTACAACCAAGGCTGGCAGATCTTACAATAATACCTTAGGCCTATTTTTATACAGGAACATTAAAGAAAGCCTTTTTACCGGATTTAATATTATAGACTGCAATGATTTTGAAATAGCACAGGCTACAAAAGCTAAAGCACTTTTTGACTGGTTGTATCTAAAATTATTCAGAACACAGAATGTAAATCTGGAGACGCTTGAATCGCTAAGATTAAATATTGATGCTTTTAAATCCAAAGACTTTAAAGAATTTAAATCATACTGCGAGATGGTTGAGGTTAAAAAATACAGGCTTCTTTGGCAAATTATAATAAAATTAAAATAAGTACAGATGATAAATAAAGAACTTGAAAAAATAATAAATGAAGAAAAAGCAAAAGGCTATTCCGGCAGCTATATACGTAATAAGCTTAAAGAACTTTTACAGGTTTATGTACTTAATTATATTTATACTGATTTACGATATAACAAAAATCTTATTTTCACTGGTGGAACATGCCTGAAAATTTTTTATGATTTGCCACGACTTTCAGAAGATTTGGATTTTGATTATTTAAATGATGTTAATACTACGCAATTAATTAATGATATAGAGGCATATTTTAAAAAACAATTCCAGTATAAAAGAATTATCATGTCTTTGAAGCAAAGAGACAGCCAGATTATTTTAAAATTTCCTATTCTTCATAAACTTGGCCTTGCAAGGGTAAATGAGAGTGATTTACTTTATGTTAAACTGGATTTTTCAAGAAACCCCTCAAAATTTTATGATTTGATCATAACTTCAAAATCCATTTATGGATTTAATTTTGTTGCAAAACATTATGATCTTTCTTCTTTGATGTCAGGCAAACTGCATGCCATATTATCAAGGGAAAAATTAACTGGGACCAGCAATAGAGAAACTGTAAAAGGCAGGGATTATTTTGATCTTTTATGGTTTTTGAAAAAATCCATTAAGCCAAATATAAAAAGACTTTCCGAAATGCTTGGAAAAGAAATAGACATGGCATCACTTCAAAATCAACTTGATTTAAAAGTAAAAGAAGTCATTTTAAAATACAAAAGTGACTTCAAATCTAATTTACTGCCTTTAATAATTAATCCCGCATTCCTTAATGAGTATATAAGCAATTATTATGATGAATATATGAGATATAAAAATCAGGTCTTCGGTAATGAATAATTAAAAAATCATCTTCAAAGCCGTTTAATTTATAAATACTTGCAAAAAAATTTTTTGAACACTTTGCGCCTGTTTTTATTGAAACATTGACATACATACCGGAATGGCTGAGCAGTATGGTCAAGATTAAAATGAGCCCTAGAATGGAATGTCAAGTATTTTCACGCTCTATCAAGATTAGATTAAATTACTTAATATCTCATTTAGGATTTAAAATTTTCTTTTTTCCATAAAAGTTGCATACCAGTTGTGATAACAAACCTGCCTAGTAAATCCATTTAAACTAAACATACCAATATCAGTCCTATCATTATCAACAACATAAGTAGTATAATTACTTAGTGGGTTCACATAATTTCGTACAATATTTAAGTTTAATCTATAAATAATAGGAGTGAGCATAAACTTGATAAAATTTGAAGAAAAATACAATTATTATGGATGGCCGAATTGTTTAAGAATAACAAATAAAGTTATTGAGATAATAGTTACTACAGATGTCGGACCAAGAATTATAAGTTTTGGATTCATAGGAGATAAAAATCTATTTGGAGAAATTAAAGAAGAAGTGGGAAGGATGGGGGGACTTGAATATAGTGTATATGGAGGAGCTAGACTTTGGCATGCTCCAGAGGAAAATCCAAGATGTTATTATCCTGATAATATACCTGTTAAATATATATGGGATGGTAAGACTTTAAAACTCATCCAAGAAACAGAAATTACAACCGGGATTAAAAAGGAAATATGTTTAACTTTTTTCTCAAATAAAAACTATATTAGAGTTGCACATAGAATTTATAACAAAAATTTATGGGATATTGAATTTGCACCATGGGCTATTAATATAATGAATTTAGGAGGAATAGCAATAATACCTCAAGAGCCTTATCATACCTGTGAAGAAAAATTAAATCCTGTAAGGCCATTAGTTTTATGGTCCTATACAGATATGAGTGATCCAAGATGGATTTGGGGGGAAAAATATATTCAAATTAAACAAGATCCTAAAGCCGTTACAAGACAGAAAATTGGTATTCTTAATACTGCTGGTTGGGCTGCATATTATTTAGATGGATATGTTTTTATTAAAAAGTATAAATATAATCCCAAAGCTATATATCCAGATTTTAATGTTAATACTGAAATATATACCGATTCCGAATTATTGGAATTAGAAACTCTTGGTCCTCTTGAAAAAGTAAAACCTGATAACTATGTAGAACATTCTGAGAACTGGTATTTATTTAAGATAAAATTAAATAGAAGCGAAAAATCAATTGATAAATATTTACTTCCATTAATCGATGAAATAAATAAAAATAAAGTTTAATACTATATTACTTTTTTAATTTCTCATTTTTAAATAAAATAAATGTTTTATTAAAAAAACCTTGACTTATACTTACTACTATCAATCAATAATTATTTTATATTGAATAGGAAGTTTACACAAAATTAGTTAAGTCTCTGGAATGCTGATATTCATAAATAAGAATAGCCACAGGATTTGTATACCTTGCAGCTCTAATTGATGGCTTTAGCAATTTTTAAAAATTCTTTTTCCGATATTTTTTCAGTTGCAGCTTTATCTCCCATAAAAATATTGCACATAAACTTTACTGCCCGTTTTAGAATATTTTGCCAGTGTGCCTGAACAGCTTATTTCAATATCATCAGGATGCGCTCCGACTGCCAGAATAACCTTATTTTTTTCATTCAATAACCCCGCCACTCAATGAATTATTTAATGACTGATGAAAAAATTCCTTCTGCTCTTTCTGACATTGGTATCAATTTACCGTTTTTTACATTGTAAGCTGTCTCTATCCTGACACCTCCATGTTTTTCCAGTTTAAAAAGTCCTATATCAAGACATATTATCATTCCATTTTCTAGAGTATCGGTTTTATTATTTGGACCAAAATATGGAATTTCATATTCACTTAAACCATTGGAATGTACAAAAGTAGATGTTATATTATTTTCATAACCTTTTCTTATAAAGAAATTTCTTGGAATTGAATTGATTTCTTTCCCGTTCATTCCTACTCTTAAATTGTCTCTTGTATGAAACAGACCTTCCAAGGCAACACTAAAATACCTTTTTTGAAGTTCATCATATATACCATCAACTGCAAGTGAGCAGCCTATTGCTGAAGTATAGCCATTATATCTTGGACTCATTCCATTCATAACAGACTCACCGCTAACAAGCTTCCTCTCATTTGCTCTTACTACATACATACCGGCCCTTTCCTTGCCAGAACCTACAATAGTACTATAACCAAAACCATCAGCCCCCAGCGCTCTTGCCCTTCCCTCCGCAGCTCCTGCAGCCATCAGTTCTGTATTTCCTTCGACAAGGGTATCTTTAAATGTAAGAAATGCTTCATCTGCAATTGTGTAAGCCTTTTTGGATATTTCAATTTCCCAGTCCGATTTGATTGCTCGAAGTCTTTCAAATTCTGTTGTAATATCTATCACTTCTGTTGTATTATTGAGACTTTTCATCATCTCTGAATAAATCAATTGTGTAATTACAGATCCTCCAACAATACCTACTTTTTTTATTTTTGAAACCTCAATAAACTCACTGAATAGTTCCTTAAATGTGATTATTTTTGAGCTGGGATATTCTATCTCCGGAATTTTAAAAGCATCAACATTTCTATAATTTTTTATATAAGCATCTTTTGCGAAATCTTCACTCTCAGGTCCACCTATTAAAATAGGATCTTTACCTTTTGGAATAATAACTGCACTCTTGTCAAAAAACGGAGTCCAGCCTGTAAGATATCTTCCATTCATGTTGTTGTATTCATCAAAATACACTAATGCCAGGTCAATTTTTTTTTCTTCCAAAATATTCTGCACTTTTACCATTCTGCTTTTATACTCTTTATCTGGTATGCTCATTTTAGTTTCCTTTCTTCCTTATTAATGTTCTAAATTTAATATTAATTATATTTTTTATATAAACTGCTTAGAAATTTATATTTAAAGCTTATAATATCATTTGCTTACTTTTGGCCTTGATCATTTGGTAAAAAGCCCCTCATGTGGAATAGGCATTATTGATCTCATAACCCTTTGCCAAGTGCATTTGATAAAGTTTTTGCTGTCTCAACTGTTTCGAGAAAATTAAACCTTTTATTTACTTGATTTTGGAAGTATATATACTTTTAGATCTTTTCATATATTATGTTATTATGAACAAAATAGATTAATAACTAAAGGTAAATTGAATTAAAAAACTTTAACCTATATGAATTCTTATCAAATTCTACAATTTGAATGTTTGTTTCTATTTTGAAGATCCTACATTCCAGGTAGCTGGATTAATGATAAGCACAATCCCGGCTATACTGGTTTATTTAATTTTCCAGAAGTATATTATTAAGGGCATAATGGCAGGATCTTCAATAAAACGTGCCATTAGAGTTGCAAGACCTACCATAACCGTACGGGTTTTCATATCTGTAAGCAGTATCAATGGGGTAAAAAGATCATTCCATGTCACTATAAAGTAAAATATTATAACAAGTATTATGGCTGTTCTTCCCATTGGTATTATAATATATCGTACTATATCAAAATATCCGGCCCCATCAAGCTCGGCAGCCTCAATCATTTCATCCGGTATGCCCCTGAATGTTGCCACCATTAACAGAAGTGCTTCGGGTAAAAACATCCCAAGATAAGTAATTATAACTGACCAATGAGTATTTACCAGATGAACTTTGGAATATAACAAATATATTGGTATTATAGTCACCTGAACAGGAATAAACATTGTAGAAACAATTATGAAATATATGACATTGGATCCTTTAAATCTGAGTTTTGCAAAAGCAAAACTTGCAAATATTCCAAAAAGTAAAATAAAGACAATCGTACCTATTGATATGATCATTGAATTTTTTAATAAATTAAAAATTTTAAACTGGCTTACCATGGTTATATAATTATTGAGTTCAAGTTTTGTCGGCAAACTAAAAGGACTTTTAAGATAATCAGGACGAGACTTAAGTGAGTTTATAAGCATAAAAATTAATGGATATAAAAATGACACTGCAATCATAAGCAGAACAATAAATATTATAATTCTTACGATCCTGTTTCCTTCTTTATTTATTCTCATTATCTATTCATTCCCAAACACTAACTCTATTTGAAAAGCGCATTTCCAAAATAGTAAGTATTGAAATTATTATTAATAAAATTACAGCTAATCCGCTGGCAAAACCAAAATTTGAGCTTGACTGGTAAAACTTCAGATATATCATATAATCAATTGTTGAAGTTTCGTAACCAGGTCCTCCATTTGTAATTACATATATAAACGCAAAAACACTTGTAAATGTCCAGACCATTGACATTATTACACTATACTCTATAGTCCGTGAAATCATCGGAACCACTATTTTAAAAGTTCTCTGCCAGAAATTTGCACCATCAAGCTTTGCTGCTTCAAAAACAGATGGCGGTATCTTTGACATGCCTCCAAGTATTACAATAGCCTGCCAGCCGATTGAGCACCATGTCAGAACAAATACCAAAACAAATAATGCGGAAGCACTGTTCCCAAACCATTCAATTGCCAAAAAGTTTAAGCCTATTTTTCGAAGTACCAGATTGAGAGGGCCATCAAGACCAAATGCAATACGAAATAAAAACCCAATTGTCACAGCGGAAATTACCTGCGGAATATAAACAATTACCCTGAAAAACCGCCAGCCTAAAACCTCCTCGTATAATAGCACAGCTACTAATAACCCTATTATGATTTGAAGAGGCACACTTATTAGAAGTGCCATATTATTCCTGAGAAGCAGCCAAAAGGGGCTGTTGGTAAAAATATTTATGTAGTTTGTTAATCCAACCCAATCACTTCGGTATAATCCGTCCCAGTTAGTGAAACTCCTGTAAATAGCTGTGAGTGTCGGGTATATACGTATAAACAATAAAATTAAAACTACTGGTAAAATTGATAGAATACCTTGAAGTGCTTTAGTCCTTCTAATATTATTATTTTTTAATGTTTTTTTCATGGATTAATAACCAGAAATAACCAGACCTATACAAATTATAACAATAATTTTATAAAACGATAAAGAAATTTGCTAAATATGGGGTGCTTTTAATCAACGGCACCCCATATTTCCTATTTGCTAATTCTTATTGCTGTCCTTTGTCCTTATCAATCTGATTTGCCAGATCGGCAGGAGTCATTTTTCCTGTAAGTAAAAGAGGAAGAAGTTTATTGAAAGCTTCTACTGCCTTTACTGATAGTACACCATCTACCCAGAAAGTAGGTGGATTAGTAGTAGCCCAATTAAGTAACTTTAAACCAACTGAACCAGGCTTAAGATTAAGATCACTTCCCGTTATGTCCTTTCGGGTTGGTATTTTTACCCCATTAATTTTATAAAATTCCAATACTTCAGGTTTTGAATTCACAAAAGACAAAAACTTGACAGCCATTTCAATATTTTTAGAATCTTTAGAAACTACAAGAACTTGGCCAGCTCCACCCATTTCACCATCTTTAGTAATTGTGGTATCAGATATATTAGGTGGTAATATAACTCCAACATTTTCTTCTCCCAGAGCTTTTTGAGCATCAGCTACATAAGATGCAATACTGGGAATCATGGCAGCTTTACCTTGAAGAAATTTATTCAATGAATCTGATGATGTTGCACAATCTTGATTCAAATAACCCTTTGCATAAGTTTGTTGATATAGATCAATTGCACTCATCAAACCCTTGTCATCAGCAAAATTACTCTTACTCTGATCGCTGGCCATGATTGGGCCTACTCCATCTTGCTGTATCCACCAGTAAGCTGCAATCCAAAAGAAATAATATGGATGGCCAAAACCTTCATCCACAACCATTGGAGTATATCCCTTATTCTTAATTATTTTCATATCATCTAAATAAGCATCTCTGGTTCTGGGTGGATTATTTTCAAAATCTAATCCACAATCTTGAATAATCTTTTTATTATACATTAAAAAAGCTATTTGATTGTCTGGTACTGTATATCCTAATATCGGACCATCCTTTTGAAAATCTAGAGTAACATTTTCCCAGCCACTTATATTTGTCAGATCCTCCTTTGGAATATAATTATTGAGAGGGGCGATCACATCTTTAGCACCAAATAGAAATTGACCTATCCAAAGATTTGCAATATCAGGAGCGTTTCCTGCGAGGCTTGCAGTTTTAAAAGCTTGATGTGCCAACCCGGCATCTGCATTTACAGTTAATTCAATAGTAACACCGGGATTCTGAGTTTCAAAACGCTTGATAGCTTGTGAAATATACCATTGGTCCTGTGCTTTCTTCTGTTCTTCCGGACCTAAAAAACTATCTGCTCCATTTATCCATAGAGTTAAATTTACAGGTTTTATCTCAGAGCTGCTACTGGCAGAAGTAGCAGCTGTTGTTTCTCCGGAAGCTGCAGCTGCTGTTGTTTCTCCGGAAACTGCTGTTGTTCCGGCAGTAGCCCCTTTACAACCTGCCCCTGTAAAAATCAGAGACATTGCAAAAACCATTACTAATAACCAGATAAAGAGTATAAAAGCAGAATAGTAAAAGTGCAGAATATTTTGGAAGAAAAAAAAATTGACCTGGCA
>JAMCSM010000118.1 GCA_023380915.1 Actinomycetota bacterium
AATATATCAAAAAAAATCAAAGCGGAAGTCAAAGATATAAATATACTCATGGGTGGAGAAGTGGATATCAAAGCTATGGGCAAATTGGATTATAATGATGAAATTTTTGAAAAAATGGATATTGTTCTTGCTTCAATGCATTCAAACTATGTTGCAGGCAAAGAAGAAAATACAAATAAAATACTCAGCGCAATTGAAAATAGAAATGTTGATGCGATCGTGCATCCTACAGGAGTGGTTTTCGGCAGCAGGGCTCCATATTCTCTGGATATGGATAAAATAATAGAATCAGCAGCTAAAAATGATAAGGTTATGGAGATTAATTCATATTTTTTGCGTCTTGATCTGAATGAAGATTATTCAAGAATAGTTAAATCCTGCGGAGGCAGGATTGTAATAAATACGGATTCACACAGGCCGGGCAATATGGAAATGATAAGATTAGGTGTTGATATTGCAAGAAGGGCTGGCCTTGAAAAAGAAGATATCTTGAATACCATGTCATTAAAGGATTTGATGAACTGGAAAAAAGAACGTGGCTTTGACCGGAAAATGTAAACATAAAATTATAGGCAATGGTATGACCATAAACCACCGTCAGCTCATCGCTATCTTTTATATTTAAATACTCCCTTACTTTTAAAATCAGGTATAAACAAATCTTCTTCATCCGGTATTGAATAGTAATCCTGTACCCAGCCGTTTGTAAAACCGAGCTTTTCAGCATAATTTACAACCTCAAAATATTCTCCTGAATTAATTCGCCTTGAAAGTTCCGGATAATTTCCTGACTTATATTCGGGATGATATTGTGCCATTATGCTCAGGTAAACAGTGTTTGAAAGTTCATTTTTTATAAAATCAAGAGTGTTTTTTATACCCGCTATATCTTCAGGTAAAACCAGCAGTCTTACAATCAATCCGCTTATCGCAACTCCATTTTTATCCAGTTTCAAATCACCAGCCTGGCTGTACATTTCCGCTATGGATTTTCTATTGTAGGCTTTGTAGTCCTTAACAGAGGAATATTTTAAAGCATTGGAATTTTTACTGTATCTCATATCGGGCATATAAATATCTATTATTCCTGAAAGCATTTTTATAATTTCAGGGTTGTCATAACCTCCTGTATTATAAACTATTGGTATGTTAAGTCCTTTTTTTATTGCAAGGCAGGCTGACTTAATTATTTGAGGAATCCATATAGTCGGAGATACCAGATTAATATTATGACAGGTCTTATGTTGAAGTTCGATCATCATATCAGATAAATTCTCAATAGTTGTTATTCGGCCTTCCAATTCCTGGCTTATCTGGTAATTCTGACAGTAAACGCATCGCATATTGCAGTGGGAGAAAAATATTGTTCCTGAACCTTTTGAGCCTGAAATGGGCGGCTCCTCACCATAGTGGGGAAGTGCTGATGAAATACGGAGCAGATAACCCGCACCACAAAATCCATTTTTTTTATTATTTTTTCTTTCAGCTTTACACTTATGCGGGCAAAGAACACAATTTTGTAAAAGATTGTCTAAATAATCAGAAGAGCTTTCAATTCTTGCGAGCTTATTTATTTTTAGATTGCTGGCAGATTTTATAATTTTTCCTAATTTTATGCTCATTTTTAAAATATTAATAAATTAACAAATTATTAAATTATCATACTGGCAAGTTAAGGTTAACATAGCCCTTTTAAAATACAATAAATTAATTATATCTTAAATATATTGTCAAAATGAATAGATTCCTTCCCGCCAAATCTGTAGAAAATATTATAGTATTCTCTACTTCTTTGTCTTTTTTAAAATTGGCTATAGCGAGCATATTTCTATTGTATTTGAAAGCCAGTCTCGTCTATTTCACATTAGGTTCATATCTTACCAGTATTTGCATTAACCTAATTGCATAAATATGTAAATTTTATATATTTACATATTTATGCAATTAGGTTAATATGTATATCAATTTTAATTATTTTACAAAAAAACAGATATGAAAAATATGCCTATCAAAAAATGGCCTGAGGATGAAAGACCACGGGAAAAGCTTATTAAATTTGGGGCCGGGCATCTTACAAATGCTGAGCTTCTGGCAATAATTATAAGAACCGGATTCAGGAGCAGTGGTTTTACATATTCTGCTGTTGACCTGGCTAAAAATGTAATTTTATCTTTTAAAACACTGAATAGTCTACTGGATGTTTCAATCAATGAACTTGCAAAGCTTGAAGGGATAGGAGAGATAAAAGCAATCCAGATACTTGCTTCCCTGGAACTTGGAAGAAGAGCAGTATCAGAAAAAAACGGCAATAATTTGAGTTTCAGATGCAGTGAAGAGGTTGCAAATTATTATATACCGCTTATGAAAGATTTAAAGAAAGAACAATTCAGGATTGTACTTTTGAATATAAAAAACAAAATAATGAAAGAAATTCTGATCTCGCAGGGATCCCTGACGTCTTCAATTGTCCACCCAAGAGAAGTATTAAAAAATGCAATTAAAGAATCTGCTGCTTCCATTATATTCATCCATAATCATCCAAGCGGTGACCCTGAGCCATCGATAGATGATATTGAAATTACCAACAGGTTATGCAAATCCTGCTCGATTATTGGTATAAATGTTCTCGATCACATAATTGTCGGAGAAGGAGGCTATTTCAGTTTCAAACAAAAAGATATGCTATAATATCAAAACTAACATAGCTTTAATTTGAAAGGCAAGGGTGGATAAGTTTGGAAGATAACCTAAAACAATCCTTAATAGATCTGAGCAGCAGTTTTCATGCATTAAATTGTCATATTAAAGACGTTTATAAACGGCACTTAAACAATTTTAGATGGCTTTCAGGTACTTGACGGCTCCTATAAAAAGTTATTTGAAAAGGTTATTTGAAATTTGACTTATAATTTGATTTTTATTAATATATGCAATTGTCTGCGATGGTTATTAATAAGGAAGGGCCCATAGCTCAGCTGGTTAGAGCAGCGCACTCATAATGCGGAGGTCCCAGGTCCGAATCCTGGTGGGCCCACCAATCTTGACTTAGGGGTCTTTACTTACAAAATATTTCCAGGCAGTATCATCTCAAAAATAAATTTAATCAAAAAAATTGATAAATGGATAAAATCAGCAATCACCTGATACTTGAAAAAAGTCCCTACTTACTTCAGCATGCACATAATCCCGTTAACTGGTATCCCTGGAGTAAGGAAGTCTTTGAAAAAGCACTGGCAGAAGATAAGCCAGTATTCTTATCAATAGGATACTCCACATGTCACTGGTGCCATGTTATGGAAAAAGAATCTTTTGAAGATGTTGAAGTGGCAAAGCTCATGAATGAAGTATTTGTGTCTATAAAAGTTGACCGTGAAGAAAGACCTGATATTGATAAAATTTATATGGAATTTTGTCAAATGCTCACAGGTTCCGGAGGATGGCCGCTTACAATTGTTATGACACCTGATAAAAAACCATTCTTTGCAGCCACCTATATACCAAAACAAAATAAATATGGAAGAACTGGTATGCTTACACTGATTCCACAGGTAAAAGAGTTATGGTTAAATAAACGCAGTGACATAATAAAATCCTCTGAGAACATTATAAAACATTTTTCGAAACAGAATATTTCTATATCCGGTAAATCTTTAGATGAATCGATAATGGATTTAACCTTTGATCACTTAAACCAACTATATGATATGACCAATGGTGGCTTTGGCACATCTCCGAAATTTCCAACAATGCATCATATATATTTTTTACTCAGATACTGGAAAAGAACTAAAAATGAATATGCTTTAAAAATGGTAGAAAAAACAATTAATGCCATGAGATCCGGTGGAATCTGGGACCATATAGGTTTTGGTTTTCATAGATATTCCACTGATGAAAAATGGATTGTCCCTCACTTTGAAAAAATGTTATATGACCAGGCTCTGGTTTCCATTGGCTGCATTGAAACATTCCAGGCAACACGCAATAATTTTTATAAAAACATTGCTGAAGAAATTTTTGAATATGTTCTGCGGGATATGACATCAAAAGAGGGGGGCTTTTACTCTGCCGAAGATGCAGATAGTGAAGGGGTTGAAGGTAAATTTTATACATGGAATATAGATGAAATTAAAAAAATATTTCCAGAACCAGAATCAGATATGATTATTGATATTTTCAATGTAGGTGTTAGTTCTCTTGAGTCAGGAAGTGTTCTGTATATTAACAAACCTTTGGAGGATATTGCATTAAAATATAACTTATCTTTAAAAAATTTAAATGGATTTATTCAAGCTGTAAGAAAAAAGTTGTTTGATAAGCGCAAAAAAAGAATCCATCCATTTAAAGATGATAAAATCCTAACAGACTGGAACGGACTGATGATTTCTGCGCTTGCAATAGGAGCAAGAGTTTTTGGTAAAAAGATCTATGAAAAAACAGCTGCAGCCGCTGCTGATTTTATTATAAGTAATTTGATTACAAAAGAAGGCTTTCTGCTTCACCGCTACAGGGATGGCCAATCTGCAATTTCAGCGAACCTTGATGATTATGCTTTCTTTATTATGGGACTGCTTGAGCTTTATGAAACAAATTTTAACAGATTATACCTTGAAATTGCTTTACAGCTTAATAAAGTAGTAATAGAAAATTTTTGGGACAGTCAGAACAGAGGCTTTTATTTTGCCCAAAATGTAGGGGAATTGAAAAATTTTAGGTTAAAAGATGCCTATGACGGAGCAATCCCGTCAGGTAATTCCATATTACTATTGAATCTGATCAAGCTTGGCAGAATTACAGTTGATTTGGACTTTGAGGAAAAAGCAATGCTAATAGTAAGAGCTTTTTCAAAACTTGTTGAAAAAACCCCAGAAGCCTATACCCAATTTATTTCATCTTTCGACTTTATTGTCGGACCTTCTTATGAAATTGTAGTAGTAGGAGATATCAGTACAATGGAAACTAAAAAAATATTTAATACAATAAATACAATTTTTGCCCCCAATAAGATTGTTGTTTTAAAAACACCTAACATCCCTGAAGCTGGAACAACAGAAATTCCTGATTTTATGAAGGATCTGAAAATGATAAATAACAAGTCAACAGTGTATGTTTGCTCCAATTATAATTGTAATCTGCCAACAAATAATATAAATGAGATGTTGAAGCTGTTAAATTAATTTTTTTTATATTTGTGGTCTAATGACAGAAATTTTAAAGCATGGGGACACCTAATATAGATCTTTTTACCAAATGATTTTTAACAATTTCTTAAAAATTTGGTTCGAAGTTTCAAAGTTTGGGTCCAACGATTTTTAATTTTTTCTTGTTTTTTTTTATTAACAATATTATTATAATGGTACAAACCGTTTTGTATTTTAAATTACTGAATTAAGATACTAATTCTAATGAACACAAAATTATTTGAGAAAATTATCAAGTTATGTCATAGAATTTAATAAATATTAAAAAAAGGTGATATTATGAAAAAAGTTATAAAGTTAAAAATATTTCCTGCCTGCTTTATAATTGTATTGATTGCCACTTTTTTAGTTTTTGGTATAAGTTGTACAAATGTACAGGCAGCTTCTTCAACTACAAACACCTCAGATACTCCAGCTGTCACCACCCAGGCAACAGTTGCTGCAATTGCAAATAATGCTTTAAAAGAGTTTAATTCTGAAGTCAGCGCCATAGTTGATAAAATTATTCCTTCTGTTGTGAGTATTGACGTGATTCTGAATGCAGGCAGTACCAATGCTCAAAATGCAGAAGGTGTGGGATCAGGAATTATTTATAAACAGGATGGTTATATTATAACCAATAACCATGTTGCAGGAAATGCAAATAAAATCACAGTTACTCTGAATAATGGCATAAATTATGAGGGTACTCTTGTTGGAGCAGATGCCAATACCGATGTTGCAGTAGTAAAAATAAATGCCACGAATCTTGTACCTGCAGTTTTTGTGAATGAGGATACCCAGAAAGTCGGAGATTTTGTGCTGGCAGTAGGAAGTCCGTTCGGAGTACAGCAGACAATAACCAATGGGATTGTTAGCGGACTGGATAGAAATGTTCCAATGTCTGCCAACACTCTTCCTTTTGTTGATCTTATCCAGACCGATGCCCCTATTAACCCTGGAAACAGCGGAGGACCGCTTGTAAATATAAATGCTGAAGTAATAGGTATGAATACTCTGGGATTATCAACATCAGGTTCAAGTGCAGGTATCGGTTTTGCAATACCTACGGATACAGTTACTGTAATAGCTGATGAAATAATAAAAACCGGCAGTGCGCAACTGCCTTATATCGGGATTACAATAGGTAATAACACCAGCAATATTATCGGAGTTTTGATAAATACAGTTACGCCTGGTGGTCCTGCTAATAAAGCAGGTATTAAGGCTGGCGACATCCTGACTGATTTTAATAACGAAAAACTTCATAATCCATATGATTTGCTGGGAAATATCATTCAGCACCAGATTGGTGAGACAGTTACAATTAAATATAACAGAGGTGGAACTACAGGAACAGCAACAGTAGTGCTTGAAAAAAGACCTTCAAATACCAGTGTCTCAAGCGGTTAACTTACTGGATTATTTTTATTATATAAAATTTAATATTGTTAAAATATTAAGATGCATCTCCATTTATCATTAAGTAAATCAAGATGATATGATAGACGGAGATGTACATTTTTGTGGTACTTTTTATATAAATTTTGTAATAAAATGAATATTATAAAATTTCTAATAAAGATAAATTTGAAAGTTGACTGATTTAAAATATGATTCTTAAAGATGTAATTTTACATCTGGATAAGCTTTTTAAAGTAAATTTAGCTGCAAGCTGGGATAAATCAGGTCTGCAGGTTGGTAATCTTGACAGTGACATAAGAGGGGCTCTTATTACCGTAGATGTGACAGATGAAGTGATCCGGAAAGCAAAGGAGTCAAATTCAGGTCTTATAATATCGCACCATCCTCTAATTTTTTCTCCTCTGAATTCAATAGTGAGCGACAGTTCCACCGGAAATAAGATTTTGGAATTAATAGAAAATAAGATTTCACTTTATGCAGCACATACAAATTATGATATCATGTCGGGGGGCTTAAATGATTATCTTGCAAAAAAACTTGAATTGAAAAATGTAATTGTGATAGAACCTCTGGATGAACAATGGTATAAATTTGTAATTTTTGTCCCGCCGGAGGCTGAAAATAAGGTAAGAGATGCAATAGGGCAAAAAGGCGGAGGAATATGGGGAAAATATTCTGATTGTACATTTAATATTAATGGCACAGGAACCTTTAAACCCCTTGAGGGTTCGAATCCCTATAGTGGTAAAGTCGGAGAACTAAGTACTGTAAACGAAATAAGAATTGAATGTATTGTAAGTGAAAGTAACTTGCCTAGCCTTGTAAAATCAGCCTTGGAATCACATCCTTATGAAGAACCTGCATATGATATTTATAAGATAGAAAATAAATTTACCTCTGCAGGTTTTGGAAGAATAGGTGAACTGAAAGAGTCCATGATAGCCGCTGATTTTTTTACTGTATTGAAAGATAAATTTCATTTAAAAAATTTCAGGTGGCGTATAAATCCCGTGGAAGATAAAAATCTGGAAAATATTATGGTAAAAAAAATTGCTGTAATAAATGGCAGTGCAAATTCTTTATCTCAAAGGATATCAATTTCTGATTATGATTGTGATCTTGTAATTGTAGGGGAACTAAAGTATCAAAATTCTATGGAGATAGTTGAGAACGGAAAAATACTTGTAGAACTTGGACATTATGAAAGTGAAAAGCTGGCAATCAAAGATATTTATGAAAGGCTGGCAGAATATTTT
>JAMCSM010000119.1 GCA_023380915.1 Actinomycetota bacterium
GAAGTTTTTGAATTTGTATACGATGGAATGCAGAAGGGTGCGATCGGTATTAATCTGGGAAGAAATGTGTGGCAGAACCCTAATCCTGTTGCAGTTGCGGCAGCTCTTCAGGCAATAATTCATAAAAATGCCAATGTTGAAGAGGGTTATGCAATTTTTAATTCTACAAAAAAATAAGTTTTAAAAATAGTTGGAAAAATATTTACAACATGTAAAGAAATTAAAAAGGAGCAAAAATTGAAAGAATTGAAAATTGGATTAATTGGTTGTGGTTTTATGGGAAAAACGCACAGTATTGCTTATTCAAATATACCATTGTATTTTTTCCCATCTCAAGTAGCTCCTATAAAAGTGGTTGTAACAAATGTCACAGAACAATTGGCAAAAAAAGATGCAGAACAATATGGTTTTAATAAATGGACAACAAGATGGGAAGATGTTATAGCTGATAAAAGTATTGATATAATCGATATTGTTGCTCCCAATGATTTGCATAAACCTATTGCTATCGCAGCTGCAGAAGCAGGAAAACATGTATTTTGTGAAAAACCATTGGCAAGGAATTTATCTGAAGCTCTTGAAATATATAAAGCAGTAGAAAAAACAAAAATTAAGCACATGCTGGGATTTAATTATAGAAAAGATCCAGCTGTTTCATTTGCAAAGCAACTAATAGAAATGGGTAAATTAGGTGAAATAAAGCATTTTCATGGATTTTATTTGAGTGATTGGGCATTGGACCCAAATATTCCTATTTCCTGGCGATTTCAATCATCAAAATCAGGTGCTGGAGAAATAGGTGATCAGGGTTCTCATATCATTGATATGGCAAGATACTTATTGGGAGACTTTAAAAAAGTTATTGCACAAATTGAAACAATAGTTAATGAAAGGCCTGTTCCTTCTTCAGAATTTGATACTTTTGATGACAGTGTTAGGTTATCCAGTGGAAAGAAAGCTAAAGTTGATGTGGATGATAAATGTGAAATGCTTGTTGAATTTGAAAATGGCATAAAAGGTTCAATAGAGATAAGCAGATGTGCCTGTGGTCACCGCAATAATTTGGGATTTGAAGTAAATGGAGATAAGGGTTCTCTAATTTTTAATTGGGAAAGAAACAATGAACTTAAATATTATTCTACCGAGGAACCCTTTTCAACCCAAGGTTTTAGAACTATACAGATTGGCCCTGACCATCCGTATGGCAAAGTATTTTGGCCTATCGCGGGAATAAATATTGGATATATTGAAACTTTTTTAATTGAATTTTATGAATTTTTTTCAGGTATTATTAATGGAGAACAAATTTCACCAGATTTTCATGACGGTTTAATGATATCAAAGATTATAGATGCAGCAATTAAATCATCTGTTAGCAGAACATGGGAAAAATGTTAGGAGGTGAAGCCATAATGATTAAAAAATAGAGTATTATTTAGTTGAGATGCCACCTAAATAATACTCAAAAGTATTATAACAAAACTATATTTTTATGGAAGGAGGTGTTTTATATAGGAAGAATTTATTTATTAATTCAATTTATTAAAGAGAGGGTAATAATGAAAAAGATATTTATTCCATTACTGGTAATTGTTTTTGTAGTTTCTTTGGCCTTTATAGGGGTTGGTTGTAAGCCAGTAGTCAGCCCAGCAACTACTGCAGCAGCTGAAACTACAGCAGCAGCTGAAACTACAGCAGCAGCTGAAACTACAGCAGCAGCTGAAACTACAGCAGCAGCTGGGGAAGAGCGATATGTTTTTGTTTGGCTTATGTGGAGTGTTGAAGTTCATCAATATGGTCTTTACGGGTTTAGGAAAGCCTGTAAAGATTTAGGGGTTAAGGGTGAAGCAGTTGGCCCCACAGATTTTAATACTGATGCATATCTTAAGGCCTTAGAGGCAACAATCGCTACAAAACCTACTGGTATTATAACTCTTCCATTTGATATAGGTGAAGGTCCTTTATTGACGAAATATCATGAGAGCGGCGGCTTGGTTGGTTCTTGGTTATTAACACCTAAAACCTGGCCCTATGATGTACGAGTTGGTCCTAACTGGACTAAACAGGCTGTGGATTTGGTAAATTGGATGATAGAATTGAGAAAAGCTCAAGGAAAGGATCTAAACTTTAAAATGGGAGTAGCATCGGTGACTGGTGATGCTGCACATGAAGAAAGGTATGCTGCTATTCTCAATGAAGTAAAGAAATATCCAGGCATACAAGTTGTGGGGCCAAAAATTGAGCAGGGTAATAGCCCAGAAGAAGCTCAGGCAAATGCAACTGCATATGTATCTGCTCATCCGGATGTTGATGTTTATCTCTCTACACCAAGTTTACCCGGCAGTGCTTTAGTTAGAGCTATCAAAGAAGCTGGTTATAAACCGGGTGAGAAGATGCTTCTTATTGCAGACTGGACCTCTGAAGTTAAGCAGGGTATGATAGATGGATATGTACAGGGTGGAGAGGTATTTTCTTTTGGTATAGAGGCATATTATTTAATAAATACTTTGCATTTACTCCATACTAAATCAATAACATTAACTAAAAGTGCAGATGAAAAGTATGGTTACATACCAAGTCCTATAAATATGGAATCTCGTACTTATAGGATAACCTCTCCGGAAAATGCTAATGATTTTGTGATTCCAAAGGAACAATTGTAATTTTGCAATATTCTTAAAAAATTTTAAGTTTATTGTTCCAGAAATTAAACAGTGAAATGGTGGAGAATATAATGAGTAATAAATTCTCCACTATTTCTTTTATTGTAGCATTATATTATCCTACTCTTTAACTAGGTAAAATTTTTCCCGATAGAAATTACCATGATAATATTACTGAGAAATGACAAAAAATATATAAAACATAGAAAATTTATGAAGGGATATTGACATAAAAAAAAAGTTAAATATAATATAAAGTAATCGTTAAAGTTAACGTTTATTTCATTAAAATAATTTAAATGTTTGAATAATTCGGTAATATTTATTTAGAAAAATTAAAATATATCAATGGGAAAACTAAAAAAAATATTTTTAATGAGAGAAATCATTTTGTTGTTGTTGATCATAATTGTTTGTGCTGTTTTTGGAAGTCAATCTAAAACTTTTTTTATATATTCAAATATCAAAGTAATCTTTGCAGCTGTATCAGTTAATTCTATTATTGCTATCGGAGTAACAATTTTATTTATTGCAGGTGGATTTGATCTTTCGGTAGGTACACATTTAAGTTTTTTAGGTGTTTTCCTGGGCATGTTGTTAGGTAATGGAGTGCCCGTATATTTATCAGTAATAATGACAATGATACTGGGAATTTTTGACGGGTTTCTAATTGGATTTATTGTTTCAAAATTAGGTGTAAATTCTTTTGTAGCAACATTAGGCGCAATGTTCATATTTTGGGGTTTGGCTTTGATTATAGGTTATGCAAGCAAGGTTGCGGGATATACAGGTACCTTTGGACATTTTCCGGTATCTTTTATTAATATTGCAAGCAGAACTATTTTTAAAATTGAACTTCTTAATATTTATATGATTATAATAGTGGTAATTTTATATGTTTTACTAAATAAAAATGTTTTTTTCAGACAAAGTTTTTATGTTGGAGGTAACGAAAATATAGCCAAATTAATGGGAATAAAAACAAAGATTATAGTCATCTTTAATTTTGTACTTGTATCATTAATGGTAGCTGTTGCAGCAATTTTGAGGGCATCCAGATATGAAGCTGCTTCTTCATGGGATGGTGGTCAAAGTATGAGCCTCATAATAATAGCTGCAGTTATTTTGGGAGGAGCAAGCTTAAAGGGTGGTTCTGGATCAATTCTTGGAACTATTCTGGGGGTTATTTTGCTGGCAATAATTAGTAATGGCTTGACATTGTTAGCGGTAGATGTTTTTTACACTGATATCGTAGTAGGAGTTATATTATTGTCATCTGTTTTGTTAGATAGATTTATAAGGAAAAGTGTAAGTACGAGTTTAGATATTAATTAAAATTAGAAAATATATTAAATTTAATTTATAAAAAAATGATATTTATTAAAAAATTTTTTAAAATTAGAGAATCAAGTTTAATTGTAATAAATCTGCTGGTTATTTTATCCTTAGTTTTGATTTTTAAGAATTTTAGCAGTTACAGTAATATTTTAGGGATTCTATATTCTATTGCATCAAATTCCATTGTAGCAGGTGCAATGACTGTTCTTTTTGTTTCTGGTGGATTTGATATTTCAGCTGGTGTTATGCTGGGATTTGCAGGTGTCTTTATTGGTAGGATGATAGTTGGATTTTCCATGCCAATTCCTATAGCTATTTTGCTGGCTGTTATAATTGGCGCAGCTATAGGAACTATTATGGGATATATTATTTCATATCTAGATATTAGTCCTTTTTTTGTAACACTTTCTGCTTATTTCATTATCGGGAGTTGCTTGAGAATTGTATCAGAGAGACAAGATATAGTAGGATTTCCTGTTAATTTTGGCTTAATAGCACAATATAAAATATTAGGCATACCAATAATGATAATTTTTGCAATTATCAATATTATATTTTTTGATGTTATGATGCGTAAGAATGTATATTTCAGACAAAACTTTGCAGTTGGCAGTAATGAGCAGGCAGCAATAGTTTCAGGAATTAAAGTGAAAAGGTTAAAAATGTTTAATTATACATTAGTAAGTACGATGGCTGCAATATCAGGTATAATTCTAACTTCCAGGTATATGGCAGCTTATCAAAGTTCAGGTGCAGATGCTGCTTTTCAAATTATTACAGCTGTAATTATAGGTGGTGCGAGTTTAAAAGGTGGGAAGGGATCTGTACTTGGAACGTTTCTTGGTATAGTTTTAATGGCACTTGTTTATAATTCATTTATTTTTTTCAAAATGAATATAGCATGGAACAAATTTGCAATAGGATTAATATTAATATTAGTTGTTATATTTGACGTCAATATCCAGAAAGAAAGAACTATAAAGCTAAAGACCTGAAAGATAAAAAAAAACAATTATAAAAATTAATTTAAATATTTAAATACATATAAATAAAAAAGAAGAACTAATATAAATATATATAAT
>JAMCSM010000120.1 GCA_023380915.1 Actinomycetota bacterium
AACAAAGAGTTAATATTGCCAGTGCAATAGTTCATGAACCGGAAATTTTATTTTTAGATGAACCTACAAGCGGCCTTGATGTTAATAGCCAGAGACTTATAAAAAATATAATAAAAGAAATCAATCAAAAAGGGACAACTATTTTTTTAACTACTCATAATATTGAGGAAGCAAACCAGTTATGTGAGGAAGTAGCAATTATAAGTAAGGGCAAAATTGCTGTTATTGACAGGCCGGAGGTTTTAAGAAATACATTTGAGCAAACAAGGGCAGTTGAAATATCTTTTGATATACCAATAGAAAGTGAAGATCTCAGTCAAAATAGCCTGATTGATAGAATTGAAAAAGTGGGAGATAGATTAAAGTTCTATACAGACGATCCTGATAAAGTAGTAAAATATTTGGTTAATTTTTCTGAAGAGAAAAAATTAAAAATAGTTTCTTTAGAAATATTAAAGCCCAGTCTTGAGGATGCTTTTATAAAATTTACTGAGAAAAAAAGTTATGAAAAATAGGAATGTAAAGAATCAATACATAAGAGGAATAATAATTACAGCAGAAAAAAATATAAGAATTTATTATGCAAAACCTCCGGTGCTAATGTTTGGAATTATTTTTCCTATATTTTTATTTTTATCTTTCTATTTAGGAAGAAAAATAGATTTTAATGTTTTCTTCCCTGGTTTTTTAGCTATGTCTCTATTTTTTACAGCTTCGTCTGTTGGGCCACTGATCACCCCATGGGAAAAACAAGCAGGGAACGTACGAGAGGCTGCTCTCATTTCCCGTTACTGTCAATACAATAATCCTGGGTGATGTAATTGCAGGTATGCTTTATGGAATTATTATAAATATCATTGTGATGACTTTTGGGTTAATATTTCTGGCGTATAATGTAAATGTTTGGGGACTGATTTCTGGAACAATTCTGGCATCTTTTTGTTTTTCTTCACTCGGTGTGCTAATTGCTTCACCTGCTTCAAAGTCACCTGCCAATATTATGATGTTATCAAGCGTGATTCGATTTCCACTTATTTTTATAAGCGGTATTTTGATTCCAATTAAAGATTTAACACTTGCAGGCAAAATACTGTCCTATATTTCTCCTGCTACCTATATTGTAGACATCTTTAACTATAGCTTAAGGGGAACACATGATATTTCCCTTGTAATTGATTTTATTGCTCTTATTCTCTTTAGTTTTTTATTTCTTTTCTTATCAAACAGATTTCATAAAAGGAATTTATTAAAGGGACTCTAAAAAGGAAAGGGGTTATTTATGTGCGATGGTAGAAGTGAAAATACATCAAAATGTTCCTGTGCAGGCGGGAGAGTGAGCAGGTATCTAGTTCCTGCTCTGCTCCTGCTTTTAGCTGAAAAAAGTTCTTATGGTTATGAGCTTACTGAAAGGTACTCAGAGCTTGGCTTTACGGAGGCAAATTTTGACCCGGGTGCAATATATAGAACCTTAAAACTTTTGGAATCTGAAGGGTTAATAAAATCAAGATGGGATACTGAAGAAATAGGGCCGGCTAAAAAAATTTACTCCATAACTCCTGAAGGTACAGAGATGCTTTCAAGCTGGGCAGTAAATATATTGAAACGAAAGAAAATCTTTGAGGTTTTTATTGAAAGATATAATAATTTGAAATCTTCAATGAAATAATTTAATCAAGCTATTTTAATAAAATACCTATCCCTTCAAATGGAGATTTTTATACAAATCCTTTTTTAACTTTTATACCCAATCAAAGCATACTTTTATTCTATTCAATTACTAAATAAATATTTCAAATTACTTAATTTATTTAAAAAGTGGTTGAAGTTTCACATCCTAGTTGCGTCATATATAAAAGTATCTGAAAGCAATTCTTTACTTCATATAAAAATGTATCCCAAATATATTATGTGAGAATATACCCGTAAGGCTTCTCATCTGCTAATAAATCCTTTCCTACTTTCTGCTTTAAAGCATTTAACTTAAGTAGACTGTCCTGAAGTGCTGATAATTTTCTTTTAAGCTCTGCCGGATTTAGACTGTCATATTTTGTTTTAAGTTTTTCCTTTATTTTATCATCAATACCTACACACTCAATAACCCTCCTGTAAGGGGTTTTTGCCTCATCATATTTTTTGCTAACCTTGCTGCCCTTTCTTGTTTTAGATATAAGCTTTTCAACAGGAATAAAATAGTTTGTGTAGCATCCCAAATATATGTATAGCTTGTTTAAAATATCAACTTCTTGTTGTGTGTCATACCTTAGATATCCGACTGCCCTCCTTACAATAGAGTAGTTTTTCTGTTCCACATAACATGAATCATTTTTCTTATAAGCACGTGATCTTGTAAAGGTAATCTTGTTTTGAATACAGTACCGAAGCATATGGTCATTGATAAATTCAGAGCCGTTATCAGAATCAATTCCGGCAACCCTAAAGGGAAATCTAGCTGAGGCTACCTTTATTGCTTCAAATACATGAATTTGTGCTTTATTTATGCATGCAGCGCTTTCATCCCATCCTGTTAAAACATCTACAAAATTTAAGCTCTGTGCAAAGTCTCCATAGCCGTTTCCACCATCATGGCCAACCAGATCTGCCTCTATAAATCCTGGTTTTTTCTCATCCCAGTCTGCAAAGGTTCTAATTGGTATTGATTTTTTAAGAAGGGTTCCCGGCTTTGTGCCCTTTCTGCCTTTTCCCAGCCTGTATCTATCTTTTTCAGGCTTTAAGAGTCTGTCTATTGTAGATGCTGAGATAACCAGCAGTTTTTTAACTACTTCAGGGCTTATGTTTATCTCCCCATGTTTTGTAAGTTTTTCTATTGCTTCTGCCATAAACGGGGCAAGACGTTTGCTGCAGATAAAATCAAGGATTGTCCAGATTTTTCTAAGGGCTAAAAATACATCATATCCATAAATTCTGTTTCTTACTCTTTTAGTTTTACTTGTTTTTCCAATGACATACCTGATCTTCTCTCTGCCTATTTTGCAATATCCTATTACTTTTCCCGGACTGTTTCTTAATATTCTTGCTGCATAGACCCGGTCATATTTTGTTGTTGCGCAGAACTCATCTAAGATTTTAGTTTTATCTTTTTTTGTTGCTTTTATGTATCTAGCACCAACCTCTGCTGCTATTGCTTTTTTCTGCCTCATTGTTAGCATCCTTTTTCACCCCCTACATTTGAAAGAAAAAGATCTTCCTACCTAAATATAGGGAGTTTTTTTCATTTTATTAAATTATTTTCAGATACTTTTTTATATGAGGCAACGATACCGTTTCAGATACTTTTTAAATAAAGCAATTCGAC
>JAMCSM010000121.1:0-4227 GCA_023380915.1 Actinomycetota bacterium
TGTCATAAAGGTAAAATTGTTCTTTTTGATTTTTATTCACTATGAATGGTTCCTTTCAATTATTTTCTTAGTTATCAACCCGATATTAAACCAATAATATCCGCGATTTTGGAGTCTAATTGAGCAGGAATGGCTGCATAGGCGACCATTGCTTTTTCCAGGCTATGGGCACTAACTCCTGGATTAAAACTGGAGGCATGTTCTGAGACATGTTTGCTCGTTCCTCAGGTTCAAGGTTATATAAGATAAAGGGCATCATAAAGGATGGATCGCCCTGCTTCTGGCTGTACTCGGATGCATCCTGGATCAGCTTAATCTGTTCGTCTTCATCCATCACAGCTTCTGTCTTTTCTGTGTCATAAAGGTAAAATTGTTCTTTTTGTATATGTGGAGCCCACAGCTCTATCAGTCCAGTCAAACTGCGGTTTAAACTGTTAAGCAAATCACTGGTCTGAGCTTTAGTTGCCACCTCTTCGATGGTTGCCTGGAGCTCATTAAGGAATATATCCATTTCCCGGTGTTCGGCTGACAGTTGATCATAGGGCGCATCGGGTAACTTAGATTTTAAGTAGGGGTAGATAACATGATCCTCAGCTTGGTGGTGAGCGTTAATCACCCAACCGAGGGTCCGGACATAGGTTACAAATCCCTCCTTAATAGCTTGGTCGGGAAACCCCGACAATTCGAAGGCAATACTTTGTTTTCTCGACACTTCTAAACCACGGGTAATCGCATGATGGATAAGAACCATAACTGCGCCAATGTTTGGTTTGCTGCTGTTTGACATAATACCTCCTATTTTATGATTTTATTTTTTACTTTTTCAATTCAACGACTAAGTTATGACCTTCTGTAGTGCCTACATTTTCTGTAGCATGAGATCCTGCTTCCATCCACAACGCTTCTCCGGTCTTAAGGTCAACTTCATTGGTCTTACCGTTAGGAAAAGTCAATTTAAACCTGGTATTGGCCATAACATATACAACATGATCGTTGGGATGGTTATGCAATGGTGCTTTTTCACCAGGTTTAAGAAGAATATCCAGCACTCTAACCTTATCATTTTCCATTAATAGTTTGTAAACATTACCTGCTGAAATCAAAACATCTTGTATTTCTTCCATATTTTGTTCCCTTTATTTGTTTAATAATTGTATTTTAGGACTAGTTTTGTTATTTTTTTACCTTTATTGCTGGTCTAAATGTTTTTATTTGCCTACTATCGCATATCTCATCAAACTTATGTAAATAACCTTTCATTTCAGGACTATTTTGCCATTGCTTTATGGATTCTATATTTTCCCAAATACCAAATGAAACAAAACTTTTTGGGTTATCATACTCTTGCAATAATACTGCCTCCAATGTATTTCTATTTTTAATACCATCTTCTGCAAATTCTTTCCAAACTGATTTAAAATTTTCCTCTTGGCCTTTTTTAACTTGCCAAACACCACTTGTATATATTTTATTTTCCTCAAACATTTCTGACTCCTTGGATTTTTTATTATTTATACATTATATTTTCATTAAATAATTATACAAAACGTTTTGTATAGTAAGTATAGCACATTATAAAAAAATATAAAAGTTAAGTAAAAAAGTATGTCCTATCTAATGAACCGTGATATATTTTGGGAATTATATTGTATCAGATTTATGAAAAGAAAATTGACAGTTGGCTGGCCATCTTACGCAATGTTAGAACTAATTTATTGAGCTTTAATGAGGATATTTTATTCTTATATTCTTATTAAAAACTTAAGTAAAACTTATAATAATCTTGATTTATTTTATGCTATGATGTAATAAAATATGTAATCTTTACTGAGGAGGGTAGAATGAATAGGGTAGTTCATTTTGAATTTGCTGTTGAAGATCCCGACAGAACAGCTAAGTTTTATACAGAAGTCTTCGGTTGGAAAATATCAAACTGGGCAGGACCAGTAAATTATTGGTTAATTTCTACAGGTCCAGAAAAAGATGCAGGTATAGATGGTGGTTTTATGCTAAGAAGTGAAAGAGATGAAAACATGGGAAAAGGCACCATAAATACAATAGAGGTGCCGTCTGTAGAAGAATATATTGAAAAAATTGAAAAAAGTGGTGGCAAAGCAATATCTCCTAAAATGCCAATACCCGGTACAGGTTATTTGGCTTATTGCAAAGATACTGAAGGAAATACCTTTGGTATTATGAGTAATGACCCAGATGTAAAATAAAAAATATGAATGGGTAAAAAAGTCAGAAAAAGTTCTGAAACATTATTTTTGATATTTTTTATTTATATATATTTTTAAGATTTACGCGATATAAATGCCTTAATGTGGCCGGGGAGAGAGGATTCGAACTTGGAATTAATTAATAAATTGATAAATAAAAGTATTAATACAAGTATTGGTAGCGCATAGGGGACTCGAACCCCTGTTTTAGCCGTGAGAGGGCTATGTCCTGGGCCACTAGACGAATGCGCCTGAAATCAAAAAGTCTCAAAAAAATCTAAACGGGTAAATCGAAAAACCAATTTTAGAATTTATCTATATTATATATATTAAATTCTTTTGTAAATAGAATTAATTTTGAATTAAATAAGAAAATTTATTGTAATATTTGAGATTTTTTTTAATAATTACTTCTTATCATTAATGGTTTATTAAGTTAAAATAATAATATTATTTTTTCATCAGCTGTTTTTTTCTGATAATAAATTCAAATGAATGAAAACATAGAAAGCGCAAAACAGATAATAGAAGCCCTCTCAAAGATCAGCGAGGCTATTACTTCAGATCTTTATCTGGAGGATATTCTTAAACTGATAGTTGCGGTAACTGCTGAAGTCATGGGATCCAAAATTTGTTCTCTGATGCTGCTGGACCCTGATAAAAAGGAGCTCACAATAAAGGCTACGCAGAGTATGAGCAAAGATTATTTGACAAAAAAGCCAATCATGCTTGGAGAAGGGATTTCAGGTAAAGTTGCTCTTGAGAATAAACCAATGTTTGTAAGTAATATTCTGGAGGATGAATACTACAAATATAAGGATATCGGAAGCAAAGAGGGTTTGGTGTCTATGCTGAGTGTTCCTCTTCATGTAAAGGGAAAGGTAATCGGAGTTTTAAATACCTATACTTCCAAAACCCATGTTTTTAGTGAAAATGAAATCAATATCTTGAAAACTGTTGCAGACCAGGCAGCAATTGTAATCGAAAATTACAGGCTTGTTGTTGAAACTAAAGTTATAAAAGAAGAACTTGAAACAAGGAAAGCCCTGGAAAAAGCAAAAGGTATAATAATGAAAGACAGAAATCTTCCAGAGGAAGAGGCTTTTAAAAAGATTCAGAAATTTGCAATGGATAACAGGAAATCAATCAGAGAAATAGCCGATGCAATAATTTTATCTTATGAGATGAAAAAAATATAAAATAAGTTTTTTTTCAAATTAATTTAGCTTAAATCCATATTAAATTTTAATTTATTATATAAGACCTAAAAAGGAGGACAAATTGCCGCTAGTACCAATGAAACAGATCCTTGATGAAGCCATAAAGGGAAATTATGGTGTAGGAGCATTCAATATAAATAATATGGAACAGATCCAGGGGATAATGAGGGCAGCAAAGGAAACAAAATCTCCGGTTATACTCCAGGCAAGTCGTGGTGCATTAAAATATACGAATATGGTTTATATAAAATATATGGCTGCAGCAGCAGTTGAAGATAATCCTGAAATTCCGATAGCACTTCATCTTGACCATGGTAATAGTCTGGAAACAGTCAAACAAGCGATAGCTCTGGGTTTTACCTCAGTAATGATAGACGGCTCACTTTCAGAAGACAGTAAAACGCCTACAACTTTTGAACAGAACCTCGAGGTTACAAAGGCAGTTGTAAACTATGCTCATAATCTTGGTGTAACTGTAGAGGGAGAGCTGGGGACTCTTGGAGGAATTGAAGATGGTGTTGGTTCCGGTAAGGTGAAATTGACAGACCCCGATGAGGCAGCAAAATTTATCAAGCTTGCAGGAGTCGATGCACTCGCCCTTGCAATTGGCACAAGTCATGGCGCTTATAAATTCAAAGCTAAACCAACTCTTGCAATGAATATAATAAGTGAAGTGGAGTCCAGGGTCCCGGGGATTCCCCTTGTTATGCACGGTTCTTCATCTGTTCCTCATAATCTCATAGATTTGGTAAATGCTTATGGGTACACCCATCGTTTTTTCAAGC
>JAMCSM010000121.1:4237-6478 GCA_023380915.1 Actinomycetota bacterium
ATGGGGGTAAGCTTGAAAAAACGATGGGTGTACCCATAGAGTCCATTCAACAAGCTATAAAACTTGGTGTAAGAAAAATAAATGTGGATACGGATGGAAGGCTTGCAATAACCGGTGCAATAAGAAAATTTCTTGCAGAAAATCCTGCAGAATTTGACCCAAGAGGCTATTTTGGTGCTGCAAGGGAAGCTGTATATGAAGTTGTAAAAGGCAAGATGACTGATTTTGGAACAGCCGGTCATGCAGGCGACTATAAGCCAATAACACTTGAAGACGCCAAAAAATTTTATAAGTAGAAATTCAATTAATATAATTTCAATTAAATGATATAACATCCAGCAGTAATAATGTCTGATTCTATTTATTATAATTATTACCTGTTATCAGCATGTCACTATCATCAGTAATAAGACAATACCAATATTAATAATGTTTGGATAATACTTGTAGTATATATATAATAGACATATAATATAGGCATATATTATATATTACAAAATTATTCTTAATATTATGAAAAGGATAAGTATTTTCGTAAGGGAAGATCAAATAAGTAATCTCGATAAAATTGCTGATTTAAAAGGAATTTCATCCTCTGAATTGATAAGAGAGGCCATAGATGCTAAACTTCTGACTGAATTTGGGAAAAACTCTAAAGAAGATGTAATTCAAAATTCACGAGGCCTATTAAAAGACAGATTTGATAGAGATATAAAAAGCGGGAAAATTGTGGAAGATATCAGGGCTGAATGGGAGCAGAGAATTGGAAGAAATAAGAAATAGCAAATTATCAAACAGCAGGTTATTAATAGATTCAGATGTAATAATAGACCATTTACGCGACATCGGTAATTTTAATGATTTGATAAATGGATCAGCTAAAAACATTTGTTATGTTTCTGTAATTTCCTTAGCTGAAATATATTCAATTTTATATTTTAATGAATATGAAATTGTTGAAAGATTATTTTTGCAATTGAGGACCATTAATGTTGATTCAATAATCGCCAGATTAGCAGGAAGTTATCGAATGAATTTCTTTAAATCTCACTCATTGACAATACCTGATGCAATAATTGCAGCTACTGCAAAAATTAATAACACAATTTTAATTACTCGTAATCTAAAACACTTCCCTATGGATGATATAGAAAAAATAAGACCTTATTAATTTTAAGGCTTCCATTAATTTTAATTTAAAAATTTTTAAAAAAAATTAAATTTTTATTCTTATTTGGTACAAATAAACATAAATTTATAAAATATTTTGTGTAATTATTACAAATATATGATACAATTATTTGCAAATAATAGTAATCATTTATTATTATAACAAAATTAAATAATAACAAAATTAAATAATTATTCATTATGATTCACAAGCAGGCATGGTAGGATTGATATGACAAGAATAAATATTAGCTTGTCTGACGAAGATTTAAAAGATTTGGACAGGCTAAGTATGCAAGCGGGCTTAACCCGCAGCCGTCTTATAAGGCAGGCACTTGAGCTTTACAAAACTGAACTGGAAATGAAAAAAATTGAGGAAAAAAGAAATAAAGACCTCAGGGAAGCTTTTAAGATTCAGGAGAAACTAAGCAAACTGTCGGAGGGTTGGGATGGAGTATCAGAAATTCGGAAGTGGCGTGAAGCAAGATAAGCATCCGGGTGAATTGGATTTTGTAATTGGAGAGACACCAAAAACTTTTGTAATCGATGCTTCCGTTTGCATAAAGTGGTTTTCCGGCCAGAAAGAGGAAAATGTTAATAAAGCAATTACACTAAAGAACGACTTTTTTAATAGGAATGTATATCTGATTGCTCCTGACCTGCTTTTATACGAAGTTGCTAATGCCTTATCATATAATCCCTATTTCAAAAGAAAAGATGTTTCCGATGCAATCAACTCACTGGAGATTATGCAGTTAAAATTTATAAAACCGCTGCAGCAAGTATTAGAATTGGCATTGGGTATCAGGTTCTTAAAAAATATAACAGTTTATGACTCTGTATATCTTGCATTATCTAAATTTACAAATTCCCAGTTTATAACAGCAGATAAAAAACTCTTCAATATAGTCAATGATCTCGGAAATGTGATATTCCTTGCTACTTATGTTAGCTAAAAATCAAAACCGGACTATTTAAAATTCAAAAGTGGACTTGTCAAGTCCTAATTGTTCTTTGTTCTAATTGTTCTTTGATAAATAAATATTATTTTAAGCAAAACTTGCCTGTTAA
>JAMCSM010000122.1:0-1970 GCA_023380915.1 Actinomycetota bacterium
GTTAAACATTATTAACATTATACAAAGCCTTTTGACTAATTTAAATCTGTATATTAAACTCTAATTATGGTATATGCATTTACGATTGACGCAAATACTTTTCCTGCCGCTAAATTTTCGACAATTAGCACTCTTTTAAATATTGCCCTACCACTTGTCATGACTGGAGCCGGCCTGATCTTCCTTTCTATGCTTCTTATGGCGGCTTTCCGGATAATGACTAATGGAGATAATGCCGAAGCACTGAAAAAAGCTTATTCATCGATGATATTTGCTGTTGTTGGCTTATTAATAGTTATTGGCAGCTTCCTCATTGTCAGAGTGATTGGCTCTATGATCGGAGCTGGCAATCTCATTCCCCAATGAAATTAATTGCTGATGCTGCGACAGACGCTATTTTTGGTAAAGTCAGTCCTCCTGCCGGTATGAATATCGGTGGCGGCAGCCCACCGGCTCAGGCATTAGGGACATTTATCGGCTGGGGAATAAATATCTTCATTACTATTTCCGGTCTTTTTATGCTTCTATACCTCCTCTGGGGGGCGCTTGATTGGATTAATTCCAGTGGTGAAAAAGAAAAATTGACAAAAGCTCAAAACAAAATTACTAACGCAATTATCGGTATGGTAATTGTTTTTATAGTCTTAGTTGTATTTAATGTTTTGGCTGGCCAAATGCTTGGCATAGTGACACCCGGTACCAATGGATTCCAGATCAACCTTCCAACCATCAACGGTACTCATTAATAGGTAGTATCTCTGTACCTGTCAGTTTATTTTTCAAGACAATATCTGTGATTTTTAACCCTTGAATAATATAGCTTAATATCCCCGATCTCGAAAGGTGTAGAGCCCACTCAACTTTTTTTTTCATTCCTCCACTGACATCGACTCCTGGACCTTCAAAAAAAACATTATCTATTTTATTACTTTTAGTATCTGCTATTTTCGTGATTACTTTTCCATCATAACCAAGCACGCCGTCCGTCGTCCCGGCAAAGATAACCCTATCGACCGTAAAACCTTTTTGCTTCAAATGTATAGCTAGATCGGCTAAATATTTATCCATTGATAGAATCGTGGTCCCTAATTCTTTGTCTTCCACTAAATCCGCATGAAAAACGGGAATGATGTCGCTATTTAACCAAGAAAGAATAAGTTTATCGAAAAAATACATTAGCTTATTGTTTTTGTATTCAGTAATTGCTGAAGGTTCGACTGAAATAGCGTTTAAACCTCTTTCTTTAAGCGCTGCAACGACTATATTATTTATTTCTTTGACCGCTTTTTTTATAAGAGGTCGACCTTTTTTAAGATCGTGAATATATTTTTTTGCAACAGGATGTCCGTAACCTCCGGCACCGGTCGCCAATATCAAAGAATATTTATTATTTTTAACAACTTCTTTTATCTGCAAAGAAAGTGCCTCTATCATTTTTAGATTGGCTTTATTGATAGTTGTCTTATCTGATATCAATCCGCCTCCAAGCTTAATGAAAATTATTTTTTTCAACATTTCTTTATGAATAAAAATCAATCAATTTTATAGATTTTACTCCCTGATAGAATATAAATCACATCTTTATAGACGGTTATATCTGTCCCTTTTGAAAGAATCGATGACTGTATTTGTTTCTGAAATTCTCCGCCCTTGTCCATTATGTAAACCATTCCGGCTGATTTATCCCAACCGTAAATCTTTGATAAATCCTTTGATGTAATTATTTTTGAAAAATTAATAGAGTCACTTGGTAAATTCATTTTAAAAGCATCTTGAAGACCTGATGTATATTTAAGAATATTATTACCACCACCGAGATATAATGATGAATCTATTGCGAGAGAATTAAACCCAGAAAGACTTAAAGTTTGCCCTCCATCAAAATATGATTTTTTCGCGGAAAACAGAATCTTAAAAAAAGAAGATAAAAATTTTAGTGAATTTTTTGATCTTGCGCTTGATAGCCAAAA
>JAMCSM010000122.1:1980-3646 GCA_023380915.1 Actinomycetota bacterium
CCCTCCATCAAAATATGATTTTTTCGCGGAAAACGAATCTCCTGATGATAAATATTTATAAACATCACTACTCCCACTGTCAAAAACATATAGGTTTCCATTAAAAGTGGCCATGTCGGCAATATTTTTCCAGTCTTTATCATTGTCTATCACTTTTTTCGCTTTTCCGTCACTATCAATTGTAAAAATACCAGCATCTTTTATATAAAAATATTCATGATCACCTGCAATGGCTATTTTATAAGCAGATGCGATTTCCGATGCTTTATTTTTAGTTAAGGATTTTTTATCCATAATCAACTTGTATAAAGTACTGTTTTTACTATCGAGAATCAAAAGCGCATCTTCGTCAAGATATAATTTATCGCCATTAGCTTTTTGGCTATCAAGCGCAAGATCAAAAAATTCACTAAAATTTTTATCTTCTTTTTTTAAGATTCTGTTTTCCGCAGCGTCTATTTGAGTCTTTATATTTTCAAGCTCTTTTCTTTTTGGGTAAGCTTTTTCAAGATCCGTAAGTTGTTTTTTACTGTCTTCTATTAATGATATGGCTTGGGCCATGTCAAGGTAAGAAACATCCTGGGCAGTCTGTAGATTCTGAGTGATAAGAGTGTTTGCCGCTTTTATTTTTTCAACCGCCATTTGATTGCTGCGTCTTGCAAATCCTAACCCAACACTCCAAACTAAAATTAAAAAAATAACTGCGACTGCGGCAAATGTCAAAGTTTTTCTCTTCCCGAAACGGGAATAATAATCTTTGAATTTATTATTCAGTTGTGTAATAACACCCACAGGTCTCATAATCTCATCAGCGACAATCTCCTCTTCTCTCCCAAATTGTAAAAAGGCAGCGACAGCCCCACTATCATCGTCACTTTTCAGAATCGGTGTCAGTTCATCGACTATTTCTGATGGTTTTTTATGATCAAATATCAAGGCTAATTTTGACGGTCCTCCGACTATCTCAATAAATCGATTGGTCGTAAAGATATATATATCGTCCTGTTTATAATGGCCTGAGGCAGAATTACCTGACGATAATAACATGGCAACATTGTTTTTTCTTCTTATAAATATTTCTCCATCTCCAGAAGTTTTTAAATATAAAATATTGTTTTTAACAAATCCCAAAGAAAGAGAGAAGTGGGAAGGAAGGTTTTTTTCTTGGACAATTGCGGCCACCTGCCCCTCAAGGTCTGAAAGATTGGAAATATTTGCCGCTAACAATCTCTCTTTCAGCTCTCTTAAAAATTGTCGGCCATCGGTGGATGTTATTCCATCGCGAACATCAAATATCAAAAATAGGTTTTGTTCGCTGATGACACCGGAGTAACCAGTTTCCTTTTCCTCTCCTAAATAGAAAGCCGCTTCTAATGATCCAAATATTGATTTCAAAAAAATCCCTCAGCCATCGGAAGTCATAAAAATAATTAATAATTTATTAGAGGTTGTCAATAAATGAATAATTTTTTATTAAATTTTAATGCCCCTCAAACCATAAATTTGGTTTTTAAAGTAGTCGCTATCCTCGTATCTTTATTCTATCTTTTATATACAATAATAGTTTCAAGACAAGTGAAAGAAATAGGGGAGACTCTGAGTCAACCATTTAATCAAGTACTGTACTTTATTTGTTCTCTACAGACGACGTTCGCTCTTATATTAA
>JAMCSM010000123.1 GCA_023380915.1 Actinomycetota bacterium
CGCTTTGCATAATCGATTTTATATCATGATATCCATCGGAACGGCCATTTTTTCTTACATTAAGGTACAGATTTATTTTACCGGAAGCATTTATGGTTAATTTTTTATTTAGTGTCATAATTTTTGTATAAGTACAGGAAATTCTCTAAAGTCAGCTCTTCGGCCCGCACATCTCTGCCTTTACCGATATCAGATAGCATTTTAACTATTAAATTCATTTTGTCAATATCTCTGGTGGTACCCTCAAAAAGTGAATTTATAAGTTTCTTACGTTTATGCAAAAAACATCTTTCAACAAAATTAAAAAAGTCATTTATTACTTTATTAGACAATTTTTCTGTTTTTCCAGTTGTTTTCTTGGAGTGTTTTATCGTCCTTAACATTTCATTTAACGTATCTTCCCTTTTTACCTCAACAACCACAGAATCCACAAAAGGTTTAGGGACAAAACAGTTTCTGGAAATTGGAAATAAAATCTTAAAATCTGCCAGAAAATTTGATTTTAAGGTATAAGCATTGTAATTTTTACCTCCAACCGCTGCAATCAGCCTGCCTGCAATATCTTTTTGGACGGTAAGATATAAGGTTTTTATTTTAGGAGCCTCAAACAGGATTTTTAAAATCAGGGGTGCGGCTATTTTATAAGGGAGATTTGAAACAACTTTGGTAATTTTATATTTATTGCAGATTGCCCTGTAATCGATCCTGAGCGCATCTCCTTCAATAAGTTTAAGATTATCTCCCGGATCCTTGTTGAAAATATCCTTAAAAACCCTTGCAAGCCTGCTGTCTATTTCTATACAAATAACTTTTTTTACTTCCGGCAGCATCAATTCAGTCAAAGAACCTATCCCGCTGCCAATTTCAAGAACAATATCGTCTGGTTTTAAATTGGCAGATTTTATAATTTTTTTAAGAATATTTGTATCTATTAAAAAATTCTGCCCCAGGCCTTTTTTTAATTTTATGTTATGTTTTGACAGAATTTCAACGGTTTTTGAAGGAGAACTTAAATAAGAATTCATAAGATTCACTCTACTTAAGCATAAAGAATTTTTCTGCATTGCCTGATGTAATTTTTGCAACTTCTCCAATACTCAGGCCTTTGAGGGAGGCTATCTTTTGGGCAACATATTTTACATATCCGGGAAAATTTTCCCTACCCCTTTTTTCCTGTGGTGCTAGAAATGGAGCGTCGGTTTCCAGGAACATTCTTCCAATTGGGACTTCTTTTACAGTCTCTGCCAGACTTTTAGCATTGGGAAAGGTTATTACTCCGGTAAAAGATATAAACAGTCCAAGTTCAATACATTTCATTGCAAATTCTGTATCACCTGAAAAGCAATGAACTACCGCCCTGAAATTTTTATCGCCGGCGTATTTCTTTATCATTCCCAAAGTATCTTCGTGTGCATCCCTGTCATGAATAATGAGTGGCAGTTTATATTTTAATGCAAGCTCCATCTGAGAGCCAAATGCTCTTTCCTGGTCATTCTTAGGACTGAGATTTCTATAAAAATCAAATCCTGTTTCTCCAATTGCGACAATCTTGCTGCTTTTGGCTGCAACTTCCAGGCTTTTCTCAGAGTTCTTATTTTTGGTTCTTCGGCCTGCATTCTTTGAAACCATTGCTGTAAGATTTGGAATTACATAATTGGTTTCACCAAAAATTACATCGTCAGTGCCGGTATAATTTCCTTCGATATATTCAACAATCATGGATTCGAGTTCATTCAGCTCTTCATTTCCAAATCCCTTTACATCGTGGGGATGAATCCCTATCGATGCAAAGACATTTTCAAATTGCCTGGAATAGCTGACAGCCTTTTTGCTGCCTGATATGCTTGAGCTTACATTAATAATATATTTGACCCTTTCTTTCAATGATTCCCTTACCGCATCGGCAGGTTTAATTTCCTTTAACATGTCAAGATGCGCATGAGTATCTATAAAATAAAAATCGTCACAACCAATATTTGAATTGAAATTTTTCATCTTTATATTCTTAAAAGAGATATATTCATTTAATATTTATTTATTGAATTTATCTATTCTTTTCAATTCTTGGAAATAGGATTTCACGCTTTCCTATTTTTGTACCGCCATTGAAGGCCCCCCAGCTGCTATCGACCTCAAAGTTCAAATTTTCTACTCTTTCATCTATTCCAAGCTGGTCAAATACTTTCTGACAGATTGCAGGCATAAAGGGAGAAAGTATCAGTGCGGTAAGCCTGATCGATTCTGCAAGACCGTAAAGAAAGCTGTCAAGCCTTGCAGTGGCATCTGCATCCTTACTCCTGGCAACCTCCCATGGCTTGAAATCCTCGATATATTTATTTGCGGTATTAATGAAATCCCAGATGGCTGCAAGTCCGTCTGAATAATTCATATTAAATATCAAAATAATTGCAGCATCTTTTACTGATTCCCATTTTTCTTTTAAAATCTTGCTGCCGTTTAATTCATCCTTTAAAATGTTTGCCATGTTTGTGATGTTTGCACCACTTCTTCCCGGAATAATTCCATTTCTGTATTTATCAATCATTGCCATTGCCCTTGAAACAAGATTTCCAAAATCGTTGCATAAATCGGCATTGTATCTTTTTATCATAGCCTGGTCGGTAAATGAACCGTCAAGCCCGAATGAGAGCTCCCTTGTAAAAAAATATCTTATGGCATCAACACCATAAGCTTCTGCCATTTCATCAGGATCAAGAGTAATGCCTTTTGATTTGGAGAGCTTTTCTTCACCCTTCATAACCCAGCCGTGAACCATCAGATGTTTCGGCAGCGGCACACTTAGAGACATAAGAATTGCAGGCCAGATAACGGCATGGAACTTCAGGATGTCCTTCCCGATATGCTGCTGATCTGCAGGCCAATATTTTCTGAACAGGCTGTCATCAGCAAGGCTGTAACCAAGTGCCGAAATATAATTTATAAGAGCATCAACCCATACGTAACTGTAATGTTCGGGGTCAAAAGGAATGGGAATCCCCCACTTTACAGTCGTCCTTGATATGCTTATATCCTTAAGACCAAGTTTAAGCAGTCCAAGCACTTCATTTTTCCTTGTTTCCGGAATTATGAAATCAGGGTTATCTTCAATATATTTTATTAATTTCCCTTCATATTTTGACAACCTTAAAAAATAATTTTCCTCTTTTATCTTTTCAACTTCTCTTCCGCACTCGGGGCATTTGCCTTCAACAAGCTGGCCGTCTGTTAAAAAATTCTCATGAATTACACAGTACCATCCTTCATAGGTGCTCTTATATAAATCCCCGTTTTCTTTTAATTTTACAAGTATCCCCTGGACAATTTTTTCATGATTTCTATCCGTAGTCCGTATAAATGCATCATTGCTTATATTGTAAAGTTTAAGGATTCTTTTCATATCTGCAACCATGCCATCAACATATTCCTGCGGGGACATTCCCCGGGAGTCTGCACTCTTATAAATTTTCTGACCGTGTTCATCCGAACCCGTAAGGAAAAAAGTGTCTTTGCCCATAAGCCTGTTAAACCTTGCCATAACATCTGCGATTATAAATTCATAAACCTGACCGAGATGAAGCTTGGCATTCATATATGGAATTGCTGTAGTAACATAAAATTTTTCCTTATTCATAAAAACCTCTTGAAACTGTCATTTTTGTAAACTATTTAAAGATTTTAAATTAAAAAGCAAATAAAAAAAACAGGATTTAACAGATATTAAAAAATGCTTTTTACAAAGCAAACCATTCCCAGGTTTCATTTCCTGGTTTTACCTCTGGATTTTATTTCCCGGTTTTATTTCCGGATTTTAGTAGAGATATCATACAGAATATGCCTGTCAATGTCATACAAAGATTTAACTGCTTTTACTGCTTCCTTTTTTGTCATACCTTTTCCGATGAAGTATTCAAGCATGTTTTTGATTTCATTTTCAGAGTATTTTTCTACAGGTTCATTTTTACTGCCCTCGACAACAAGAACAATTTCACCTTTTACCGGTTTTATTTTTATCCTCTCAATTATGGAAGATAAATTACCTCTTATTTCTTCCTCATAAATTTTTGTAATTTCTCTGACAAGACAGGCTTTCCTTTCACCAAATTTTTTAAGAAGCTCTTCCAGAAGTCTGGTAATCCTTAAGGGTGACTCATAAAAAATCAGGGTATATGGCAGGGTCGAAAGCTCCCCGATTTTTGAATTTCTCTTTGCCGCTGTTTTGGACAGAAATCCCACAAACAAAAAACTGTCGGCAGGCAAGCCCGATAAAACGAGAGCGCTGATTGTTGCATTTGGTCCGGGGATTACGCTGATTTTTATATTTTTACCAGCAGAATAACTGGCGCTATCAAACTTTGATTTACTTTCTGATTCTGTTTCCCTGTTTATCAGATTACTAATAATTTTATAGCCAGGGTCCTGTATTGCAGGCATCCCTGATTCCGAAACCAGTGCAATATTTTTCCCCTCCTCAAGCATCCTGTATACATTTTCGACTTTGGAGAGGTTTGTATAATCCTGGTAACCAATAATACTGCTGGTAGGCTTGCTGATTTTATATCTTGAAAGCAGTTTCCTGATTGTCCTTGTGTCTTCGGCAAGAATAATATCCACAGCCTTGAGTGTATCAAGCAGGCGGAAGCTTACGTCTCCAAGGTTTCCGATAGGAGTTGCGCAAATATAAAGTGTTCCCCTATTTTGTACCTGCTTGTTAAACACAGGTGTTTTTACGATTTTCATAGTTCTATACTCTCAATATATTTTTCAAAACTTGATACTTTTGATGAGTCCGAAGGATTAAAAAGATAAGGTGAAACATCAGAAGCCAATCTATTAAAATCTAAATTTTCACATTTTGATAATAAGGCTTCTTTTAATTTAGTACTGTTGTCTAAATTTAATTTTGCCTTTATATATTTATAATTCGGCCTCGTCTTTCCAAGCAAAAATATCGTATCAAAAAAATCCCTACCCATTGGCCTGGATCTGTTAAATATCGAATAAATTTTTTGTGATAATAATATTTCAATAGGAACAGTATATATTTGAAGAAATATATCGAATTTATTAATAAATGGTTTATCAGGAAAATAATCAAAATTTTGTGATTCTGCATCAAGCCTGATATCAATTTTTTCCTCTTTATGATTTGATAATTGTAAATTGAAAATAAGATCACTTATTTTTATATAAGATCTGAAAGCACCTTTAAAAGTATTTTTGGTTTCAACATTATAACCTTCAAGTTCAAGCTTATTTTTAATTATTTCTGATAGTTCTGAAAATGTTTTCTTTACAAGACCCAGGTTATCAAAATCAAGATCCTGGGAAAATCTTGTATTGCCATATATTATATGAATTGCTGTTCCTCCCATAAAAACAAGATTGTTGTAATAAACAGAATTAAAGATAATCTCAAGTATCTTATATTGCAGGTATTCTCTTAAAATATTTCTTTTAAAATGTTTTAAATTATCGGGGTAGTAAGATTGTAATTGTTCTATATTAATCATTTTCTAAAAATTTATAAAATTTTTTAATTCTGTAAGATAACGATTTATTCCCGAAAATTTCCAGATATTCAAATAGTCTTACTTCATTGACTTGCTTAAAGAAATTATTCTTATTAATACGTAAATTCTCAAAATGATCTATATCCCTTATATGTGAATTTATATAGAAAAAATCCAGTATTGTTTTTTCAGGAGAAGCAATTTTATAGCTATATTTATCTCTATTATTAATCTCATAACCAAAAAAAAGACTTTCTTTAATTTTTTTATAATCAAATTTTGCTACTGGTGTATTGAAAGAATAAGTTTTTTTTGTTGAGGCTGAAGTTATCTTGTAAACTGATTCAGGTATAAGCTCATAATATGATAGAGCTATTTCAAATGAAATATATGAGGGGCTATATATTTTATTTGCAATCTCAAAAAGTATTTCTTCATTTATCTCAAGATCATTAAAAGAATAGTAACCCTTTATTATTTTCTTTATATAATTCTTTTTCTGCCATTCATTTAATCTTCTTCTGTGGAATTTTTTATCTTCAATTTTCTCTATGTCTCTAATTGAAAATACAGGAAAATTTCTTAATTTTTCTCTTAAGTTTATATATTTCATTTCTCATAAATGTTATATTTAGCATTAATAAGAAATAATATAATATTTTAAATTATAAATCAAGAAAATCTTCTTATTTATTTTTCATCTATAATTTCTAAAAAAAATCTAATACAGGTTTGGAAACTTAATATATTTAGTCTGACCTATAACTCCTGATGTATTAAAATCAATATATGGTTACTGAAATAAATCCTCTGTATAAAAGTTCCATAATATAGCCCAGCACCAGCCAGAATGGAAGGTAGTCCATCCTGGCAATTCCCATGATTGCCCACTTTGATTTATATTCCCAGGGTACCTTTTTGATTATTAATTTCAGTAGATAGCCGTAGATAAACTCCCCTATAAAAATTACTGCCATATAAATAAAACCGCGCAGTATGAAAGGTGCTTTTATAATTGCATTATAAAGTGGGCCGATGATTATTCCCATTACTCCATATATAGGAAACATCCAGAGGTAAGACCGTCCGCGAAACGCTATGTCCCTTGTTTTGATATAGTCTTTTATTGAGGTAAAAAATACTTCTACCCCGACTCCAAAAAAACTGTAAATAAAAAATAGTATTAAATATTTCAATTAATCTATTTTTTTGAATTTTTCTCTCGGGCTTGCACATATGGGACAGATATCCGGTGCACTTCCTTCTACTGTATTACCGCAAACCTGGCAAACATAAATATCAACTGTCTGGACGCTGCTCATATTGTCAAGATATTTTTGATACAGGCCTGCATGTATTTTCTCAACAGAATTTGCATGAGAAAAGCTATTTATGGCTCCATCTTCCCTTTCCACTTTTGCCTGTTCAATCATTCCCGGATACATATTCTTGAATTCGAATGTTTCTCCGCTGACTGCAGCCTGGATATTTTCCTTTGTGCTTTTAACGCCACCCATTACGGCCAGGTGTGCCAATGCATGAACTGTCTCAGCATCCGCTGCTGCCCTGAATAATTTTGCAATCTGGGGATAACCTTCCTTGTCAGCTTTTTTTGCAAAAGCCAGATATTTCCTGTTTGCCTGTGATTCACCTGCAAATGCTTCTTTTAAATTCTCAAGTGTTTTTACACTGCTTTCCTTTAGCATTTTCTCCTCCTTTTTAATTGACAAATTGAATTAGATTTCCACATCGCTGTGGATAGATTTAAAATCTCCTGTAAGGAAAAATAACACTCTTGCACCAACGTTGACAGCATTGTCTCCAATTCGTTCCAGATATCTGACAGCAA
>JAMCSM010000124.1 GCA_023380915.1 Actinomycetota bacterium
CTTAAATAACTTTCAAAAAATCCTGATTCCGGATTTATGGTTTTTTTATTTTTCAATCCCCTTTCTGGCTGAAACTCCTTCAGCATAATAGTGCCTGATCTCTTTCATCTCAGTTACAAGGTCAGCCATTTCAATTATATGATCATCTGTTTTTCTTCCCGTAAGAACAAGCTCAACATTCGGAGGTTTTGATTTAATCAAATCCAAAATATCTTCCACTGTAATAAGTTTAAAATATTGTGCCACATTTATTTCATCCAGGATTATGACATCATATATTCCGGAAGTAATTATCTGCTTGATTTCTTTAAGACACTCCCTGGCGTCTACCCTATCCTTCTCACAGGCTTCTTCTCTTATAAAATGACCGCTCCCATACTGCTTTACAGTAATGCCGTCTTTAAGTTTTTCCAGTTCTTTTATTTCGCTATATTTCATTCCCTTCATAAACTGAGCAATAAAAACTTTAAGGCCTGCACCGGCAGCCCTGACAGCAAGACCGATTGCAGCGGTGGTTTTACCCTTGCCATTCCCGGTATAAACCTGAACATACCCTTTTTTTAACTTTCCCATTTATGTTCCTTCTATATTGCTCCGATGCAACTATTTATTCTACTTATCTTATCTTGTCTTATCTTTTCCTTCTTTTTCTTTTTTTAACCTTTTTTTAGTTTCATTCATTTTTTTGTGAAACCCCGGCTTCATCAAAAGTTGCCATTTCATTCAAAATCTTTATCGAAGCTTCGGTTATGCTCATGCCGATGGCTGCACCCGTACCTTCTCCAAGCCTCATATCAAAATTGAAAAGAGGTTTTAACTTTAATTTTTCCAGTACAATTTTGTGCCCCTTTTCAACCGATGAATGGGAAGCAATCATGTAGTTCCGGCTATCGGGAGCAATCGCCTCAGCAATAAGTGCACCAGCACCTGAAATAAAACCATCAATAACAACAGGGACTTTCCCGGAAGCACATCCCAGTATAACTCCGGCTATCCCGCCAATTTCAAACCCGCCGATTTTTGAAAGAACATCAATACCGTCAGTTCTGTCAGGATTATTTTTCCTGATGGATTTTTTTATGACTTCAACTTTTTTCTTGAATCCTGCCTCATCAATTCCTGTTCCGTAACCCGTAACGAGTTCTGTGCCCACATCGCAGATACACGATGCTATAGCACTGCTTGCCGTCGTATTGCCAATTCCCATATCACCTGTACCTATTATGCTGTAACCTGATTTTATCATCGATTGCGCCACCTCAATCCCGGTCTCAATCGATTGGATGGCTTGATCCCTGGTCATTGCAGGACCTTTTACCATATTACTGGTACCGAAACCAACCTTTTTAACCACTATACCTTTATTTTTTGCAACATTCTCCAGGTCTGCCGCCACACCAATATCTACAACAAGGACACCGGCGCCGACATGCCTTGACAACACATTTATTCCGGCTCCTCCACGTAAAAAATTATAAACCATTTGAGGAGTAACCTCTCTGGGATAAGCACTTACACCTTCATCAACAACACCATGATCCGCAGCCATTACAATTACAAGTTTCTTTGAAAATTTGGGGCTCATATTATTAGTAATACCAACCACCTGTTTTGCAAGCTCCTCAAGCCGCCCAAGGCTTCCCAGTGGTTTTGTAAGGCTATCCAGTTTAGCCTGAGCCCGGTCCATTATACCCTTGTCAAGCTTTCCTATTCTTTCTATGGTTTCTTTCATCAACTGACCGGCTTCTTTTTTCATTTCACACTCCCTCAATCCATCCATTCCATTATATATTTTGCTAATTTGTTATTATGGTTCCTTTTATATTTTTTATTTTTAGTTTTCATTATAAATCCGGAGATGCAAATCCAAATTTAAAATTTTAATATTATTGAATTTTATATTATCATATTAATTATGAACAATTCAAACAGCAGTGCGTATGAATTATTTCTTGAGGGCAGAAGATTATCAGAGAACAAGAACTTCCTTAAAGCGATAATGCTTTTTGAAGAAGCAAAAAAAATTGAGCCTCAAAAGGGTTCAATAAGGGAAGCCCTTGCAATGGCCTATTACAACTGCCATCTTTTCAGGAGTGCAAAAAACAATTTCTTAAAAGCAATCAAAATAGATGCAACAAATGATTATGCCCATTACGGCCTGGCCCTCTGTCTTATAAAAGAGGGCAAAATAAATGTTGCAATGGGGCATTTAAAAATGGCTTTTGCAATGAAGCCGAAAAACAAGGTTTATGAAGAAGCATTGAAAAAATATTCGTCAATCCTGAAGAAACTAAAATAATAAGTATAAGATAAGAGTTATTTAAAAATCTGGTTCATCTCATAAAAAACTGCAAACACAAGCAAAGCAGCTATTAGAATTAAAATAATAATGGGGACAAGCTTCCTGCGGAATTTATTCTTCATTAAATATTCACCTGTCGACAAAGTGAGTACCCTGTAAAAAGTTTCAATGGATGCAAGAAAAATAACCTCAGGCGGCAGTGCTGCAGAATGCCTGATTGTTCCTGCCATTAAAAGCACCAGGACAAAAAAACCTGTTATTATACTTGCAGGAATTGAAAACCTGAGATATCCAAGGATAAAATAACCAATGGTAGATATCAAATTTCCGGCAATAATTGTTATAAGAACATACCTGAAGGTCATTCCCACCTGGTATTCCCTGATTCCAAAAATACTCTGGATTACCTTGAACTTATTAATAAAATAAACAGCCTGGTTTTTAAAAAAGTAGAAAAACAAAAAACCTAACCCTGTTCCAAGGGCGACCCATAGGGCGCACTTGAGAAAGATTATAAAAAAATTATTATTCAGAAAACCTTTCCCGGGTCTTTTCCTTATCTGATGTTTTGGTATATATCTTTTTGCCAGCATAAAAAAATAAGAAAAGAAAAATTTTATAATTAAATCTTTTAAATCATAAAGTTGATTAATTTGTAATTATAGATTAATAATAAAGAATATGTAATCAGGGTTTGTGATTTTAACTGGTGTAATTAGGCTGTTGCTTCATGCAGCACCAGGCCTTCTTTTATAATGCCGATCATGGCATCGGCAACTTTAGAATCAAACTGCGTTCCCTTATTATTCTCAAGCTCAGCAATTGACTGCTCACTTGTCAATGCTTTCCTGTAAGGCCTATCTGTGGTCATTGCATCAAAGGAATCTGCAACCATAAGTATTTTTGCAAATAACGGGAGCTCCGCATCTTTCTTGCCGTAAGGATATCCCTTTCCGTCCATCCTCTCATGGTGATAAAGTATTGCATTTGCCCTGTCTTTTAAAAAATCAACCTGCATTACAATATCATAACTGACAATCGGGTGTTTCTTAATTTCAGCCCAATCCTTTTCCGTAAGCTTTGTTACTTTATTGAGGATTGAAAGGTCAATCTGTATCTTACCAATATCATGAAGATTGGCAAGGCTTCTCATTATCTCAATATCATATTCATTAAGCCTTAAATTTCTTGCAATCTGCTCGCAGTATTCCGCAACCCTCATGGAATGACCTGCAGTATAGACATCTTTCGCTTCCATGATCTTTACAATCTGCATGATGCTGTTAAGTATTGTCCTTCTTTCCTTGATTCTCAGCAAATAAGCATACTGGGCTATTATTAATGGTAAAAGTGTAAATATTATAGTAAAAGGGCTGTAAAGCTTATAAAGAAAAGCAATTGCTATTGCAATTACTGTTAAGAAAAAATGAAAAGGTATAAGCCATGCAAAGTTAAAAATCCAGACATTCAAAAAACCTATATTGCTGCTGATGGAAATCGCACCCGCAGTTAATATTGTATTTAACAAGAAAAAAATATAAGTAGCTAAAAAAATAACCCAGATATTTTTTGGATAAAAAAAATTTTTCTGAGTTTGATCATAAAATGCATTAAAAAAAAGACTTGCCACAGCAAAAGATAATAAATACTGTCCTGCATTAAAAATATGCTTATAATATGGAACCCTCTTTAAGAATTCTTTAATATTAAATATGGAAAAAACCATCACAAGCATTGCAGTAGCAGGACCAAATATGATTAAGCTTGTCAAAGTTATCCCAAAATTTACTGATACACTGCCGGTTTTGGGAAGAGGCGCATTTAAATTATCTGCGGCAAAGGAAAGTATTCCAAATAAAAATACCCCTAAAATAGAAATATTCCTATATTTAAAGAGTATAAAACTTAAAAACAATATCCCCGCTACAAATATTAAATAAACATATAACAGTATTAGTTTATTTGACTTCACTACAGGAAACCCTCAAAACTCTTTAAATATAGGAATTATAAATACTCCCATATAATTGATTTCTTACCATCTAACTGTAGAAGCAATTCCTACCAGAGAACCTAAAATCAACAATATCTTCAACCATTTACTCATTTCTTTCCCCCCTTTTCTAAAAAAATGATAACATTATAAATAATTTGCAAGTATAAATACTATTCCAAAAGTTTTATAACATAATTATTATATTTTTATTATAGTATGTCAAGTAAATATTTATAAAATTTTTATAAATACTTAATACATTAATGATATTAACATTATATTAT
>JAMCSM010000125.1:0-23037 GCA_023380915.1 Actinomycetota bacterium
AAGCAAGGGAATTCTGTCACTGATGATTTTTTTGTTTTTCATTTTCCTCAGAATTCCAAGAATTTCCAGTTTGATTGCACTTATTATTAATATCAATAAAGTTCCATCCCGCAGGTGTTTTTAAAATTTAAAACATATAAACATACTTAGGGAATATATTATAGAAAATACTTGTAAATTATATAAACATACCGTAAGATTATATCACACATTTTCTTAAATAAAATATTAAGATATTGAGTAAAAGGCTAACCGATGCTTGGTCTTAATGATAAACTTCAGAACCTTCAAAATGATGGTAAAACAATTAATATAGCCATTGCAGGTATCGGGCAAATGGGTAAAGGCATCATTGCCCACTTGAAGAATCACAAATCTTTCAGAATTATTGCTGTGGCTAACAGGGACATCAATAATTCATTGAAAAGGATGGAAGAACTTGGTTATGCTGAAAAAGATATCTTCCCAATGGAAAAAGAAAATACTGGCACTTATGCAGAAGAATTGAACCCTGGTAATTTAAATCCAGACACATTAAATTTAAATTTAAAAAATAATATTGAAAGAACCCCTGGTATTGCGGCATTAAAGGAAAAAATTATTTTAACAAATGATCTTTTTTTATTATCAAATATTGAAGAAGTGGACATAATTGTTGATGCCACAGGAAATCCCGAAGCAGGAGCAGAACTGGCATTGTCAGGATTAACCAATAAAAAACATGTGGTTACTTTAAATGTTGAAACAGATACGGCAATAGGGCCTTTTTTAAAAAAACTTGCACATAACTCAGGAGTTGTTTATACAGTAGCTGCAGGAGATGAACCTGCTGCTCTTAAGGAGCTTTATGATTTTGCAAATGCCCTGAATCTGGAAATCATCGCTGCAGGAAAAGGAAAAAATAATCCTCTTGATCATTCGGCAAATCCTTCAACTCTTGAAGAGTATTCAAGGCTTAAAGGTACATCTCCAAAGATGATGACATCCTTTGTTGATGGGACAAAGTCTATGGTAGAGATGGCCTGCTTTTCCAACGCAACAGGAATTATACCTGATTGCAGAGGCATGCATGCGCCAAAAGCAAATGTCAGGGATCTTACCGGTATTTTTAGGCAAAAAAAAGATGGAGGAATACTGGATAAAAATGGAATAGTTGATTTTGTAATCGGTGATGTAGCTCCGGGAGTTTTTTTGGTTTATTCAGCCAGTGAAGAAATACTTAAAAAAGAATTAAAATATCTCTTATTTGGAGACGGCCCCAATTATCTTTTGTATAGGCCATTTCATCTGGCAAGCATCGAGTCGCCCTTGTCAATGGCCAGAGCATATTTCTATAATGAACCTACAATATGCCCTAAAAATAACCTGATATCAGAAGTAATTACCATGGCAAAAGTTGACCTAAAACCCGGGGATATCCTGGATGGCATCGGAGGATTTAAAGTTTATGGTCTTATTGAATTGTATGATATTGCAAAAAAAGAAAATCTTCTGCCAATAGGTTTAAGTGAGGGAGCGAGAGTTAAAAATATAATAAAAAAAGGTGAAACTATTAAATTGGAAAATGTTGATATAAATGACAATTCATTTATATACAGGTTAAGAAAAATTCAAGAAAAATTAATAAATTAAGAAGGAGCCTGGTGGTTTTGTCTGGATTACCGGCAGTTTTTGAAAAATACAGGTCATCTATAGAGAAAGAAATAAAGTCTCTTATACAGGTAAAGGAATTTGCTTCTATTTCTAAAAATAATAATACTATTTATGAAATGATGTCGTATCATATGGGCTGGGCAGATTCCGATGGGGCAAGCGTTAAATCAAATGGAGGGAAATATCTGAGGGCGACACTTACCCTGCTTGCATGTGAGTCTACAGGCAGTGATTTTAAAAAGGCACTCCCTGCAGCCGCCGCAATTGAACTTATCCATAATTTTTCATTAGTACATGATGATATCCAGGATAACGATGAAGTTAGAAGGCATAAGCCTACAGTTTGGAAAATCTGGGGAAAACCTCAGGCAATAAATGTAGGAAGTGCGATGAAAATACTTGCCAATCTTGCCGTGTACAATCTTTTTGACAAAAAGATACCCTCAGGAAATCTGGTAGAATTGTTGAAAATCCTGGATCAAAGTTGTCTTAAAATGATAGAAGGACAATTTATGGATATAGATTTTGAAACAAGATTTGATATAACAGTAGAGGATTATATTAAAATGGTTGAGAGAAAAACAGCAGCACTGATAGAGTGTTCTCTGCAGATAGGAGCAGTTCTCAATCTAAGTCTTCCGGAATTAAAATATTTTGAAAATTTTGGGAAAAACCTTGGTCTTGCGTTCCAGATCAAAGATGATGTTCTTGGAATCTGGGGGAATGATGGAAAAACCGGTAAACCATGTGGTAATGATATCATGAAAAAGAAAAAATCATATCCGATTGTTTATGTTATTTCGCAGATGGAAAATTTCGTAAAGAGAAATAAGCTTTTAAGAATTTATACTAAAAAAACTCTTACTGATTCTGATATGGAAAAGATATTAACAATGCTTGATGAATACAGAGCAAAAGAAATTAGTAACAGGAAAGCAGATATGTATTACAAAATGGCATTGGATGATCTAAAAAAGCTACCGGTAAAAAGAGAAAAATTGAAAGATTATGAATCAATTTTAAATTTTCTCAATGACAGGGAATTCTGAAATATAGTAACGAAAATTAGAAAAATTATCTTTATTGCAACCTTAAAAAATTGATATGTTCGATTCAAATATAAAATTCTTGAATGGAAAAAGAAAAAAAGAACATCTGGACATCAGCCTGAATCATGATGTTAATTATAAAAAAATAAGTTCCGGATTTGACGATTACCGTTTCATTCATCAGGCTATGCCGGAAATTGACCTGGATGCCATCGATCTTTCTATAGAAATTTTGGATAAAAAACTAGACCTTCCGCTTATGATTTCACCTATGGTGGGAGGGATTGAGGAGACCGGGAAAATCAATAAAGATCTTGCAAAAGCTGCAGACATTTGTGGGATTGCCATGGGGGTTGGTTCACAAAGGGCAGGTATTGAAGATCCGGAAATGGAAAAAACATATATTATCAGGGATGTTGCACCTGATATTTTGCTGTTTTCGAATCTCGGGGCAATTCAATTAAATTATGGTTTTGGTGTAGAAGAATGTATAAAATCCATTGAAATGATTGATTCCGATTGTTTAATCCTGCATTTAAATCCAATGCAAGAGGCATTTCAAGTCAAAGGAAACCATAATTTCGCCAATATTTGTTCGAAGATAGAAAATATCTGCAGTTCAATCAAAAAACCTGTAATAGTAAGGGAAGTAGGGTTCGGAATCTCATACGATGCGGCAAAAAAACTTATAAAAGCCGGTGTGAGTGGGATTGATGTCGGAGGTGCCGGCGGGACTTCATGGATTGAAATTGAAAAAATGAGATCCGAATCCGGCAGGTTTTCAAATATTGCCGAAAGCTTTTCCGAATGGGGCATATGTACAGCAGAAAGTATAAAAATGGTTAAATCTGCAATAGATGAAGTTAATGCTCTGCGTCCTTCAGACAAAATTTATCTTATTGCAAGTGGTGGAATAAGAACAGGGATTGAAGCAGCAAAAGCCATCGCTCTTGGAGCAGATATGGCAGGGATCGCTCTTCCCATTTTGAAAGAAATAAAAATTTCGGTTGAAAAGTGTGTTGATTTTATAAAAGAGATTGAAACAGGATTAAGAATTGCAATGTTTGGAATCGGTGCTTCAAAAATAAGTGAACTTAAGAATACCAATTATCTGGAATAAGCTGGTAAATGATGATTTATTCTGCAAAATTAATAACTCGAATAACGAAACATATGCTAATCAGTCGATACAGAGGAAATATTAAGTTTCCTTTTGCGCTTATGCTTGAACCGCTCTTTAAATGCAATTTAAATTGCAGCGGCTGCGGCAGGATAAGAGAGTATAAGGGTATGATTAATTTAAAACTTACTACGGAAGAATGCATTGATGCTTCAATGCAGGCAGGCGCTCCCATAGTTTCCATTACCGGCGGGGAACCTCTTCTGCATCCTCAAATCACCACAATAGTTAAAGAACTACTGGATAGGAAATTCTTTGTTTATCTTTGTACCAACGGATTGCTGCTGGAAGACTTTTTGAATGAGATCAAACCAAGAAATGAGTTAAGCCTTGTAGTTCACCTGGATGGCTTAAACAGCAATCATGGGAGAAGCTCAGGTTCTGAAATTGCATTCGAAAAAGCTTTTAAGGCAATAAAAAAAGCAGTAAAAATGAATTTTAAGGTAAGGACCAATACCACCATTTACAGTTATACGGATATAAAAGAAACAGCTGAATTATTCTCGAAACTCATGAAAACAGGCGTTCAGGGAGTATTGGTTTCACCGGCATTTAGTTATGGCGATATTGAAGATAAATTATTTTTAAGCAGGGCACAATCAAGAGAATTATTCAGCTGTTTCTTTTATATCCTTAATGGAACAAGAATATATAATACTCCTCTATACTGGGAATTTTTAAGAGGCAGATCAAACCTGCAATGTACGCCATGGGCAAATCCTACTTTCAATCCGGCGGGCTGGAAAAGCCCGTGTTATCTGGTCACTGATTCTCACTTCAAGACTTATAGTGAATTTCTGGGAAATACAAATTGGGAAAAATATGGTGTTGGAAAAGATAAAAGATGTACAAATTGCATGATGCATAGCGGATTTGAGGCAAGTGCTATAAACAGTATGAAATTTTCAAATCTCGGAAAAATGATCAAGTGGAATTTTACCGGAAGGATAAAATGAAAGCCTTTGTAACAGGGTCTACAGGTTTTATAGGAGGCAATATCGTAAGAAAATTACTGGGCTCCGGTTTTGAGGTGAATGTACTGGTTAGAAAAAACAGTAATACCTTAAACATCAATAAATTGCCTGTAAAAGTTTTTTATGGAGACATTTGTGATAGGGATTCCTTAAAGAATATTATGAAAGGCTGCAAAGTACTTTTCCATGCTGCGGCACTTTATTCTTTCTGGTCCTCGAATCCGGAAATTTTTTATGAAATTAATGTCAGGGGAACAAAAAATATAATAGATGCAGCATGCGATCAGGGTGTGGAAAAAATAATCTATACTTCAAGCGAATCAACAATCAATTTAAACAGAGAAAATGAAGATGATGATAATTTTGAAGAAGAATTTGGCACTTTCAGTGATATAAATGAGACCTCTTCCGTTTTTGGAGATTATAAGAAATCTAAAGTTCTTGCAGAGTTGGAAGTCATTAAAATGATAAAAGAAAAGGTTCCGGTCATAATAATAAATCCTACTACGCCAATAGGACCCTGTGATGTGAAACCCACCCCTACCGGCAAAATTGTAATGGATTTCTTAAATAAAAAAATGCCTGCTTATGTAAATACCGGGTTAAATATTATTGATGTCGAAGATGTGGCGCTGGGGCATATCCTGGCATTTCAAAAGGGTAAAGTTGGAAAAAGATATATACTGGGGAATAAAAATTTAACTCTTTTCCAGATTTTTGAAATTCTTGAAAAAATTACAAAAATAAAAGCGCCAAAAAGAGAAATTCCTTTATGGCTTGTTAAGTCATTTGCGTATGTCAGTGAATTTGTTTCGGACAAAATGTTTAATAAACAGCCTTTGCTGCCGGTTGCTGCAGTAAAAACAGCTTACAAGTATCGTTTTTTTGACTGCAGCAGCTACATAAAAGAGCTGGGAATTAATCTTACGCCTGTAGAAAATTCTTTTGAAAAAGCTGTCAAATGGTTTAAGGAAAATGGATATGTCAGGAATTAATTTAAAAAAATTGAATGAATGCATAGAAAATTCACAAAATTATCTATTTTCGAGACAATCGGATGAAGGATTTTGGGTTGGGATGTTAGAAGCAGATGTAAGCGTTGTAGCAGGTTTTATTATTTTGTTCCGTTTCCTGGGAATACAAGATGCCGGGAAGGACAGCAAAGCATACTGCTATCTGAGGAAAAATCAAAATATTGACGGTTCCTGGTCTCTTTATACAAAAGGTGAGGGAAATTTGGATGTAACAATACAATCCTATTTCTGCCTGAAGATGATGGGCGTTGCTGCAAAAAAAGATTTTATGGAAAAAGCAAGAAATTTTATTTTATTAAAAGGTGGAATAGAAAACGCCAATACTTATACAAAAATTATACTTGCCTTATATGGACAATATCCCTGGAAAGCCCTGCCTGTCATACCTCCTGAAATTATTTATCTCCCGGAGTGGTTTTGCATCAATATCTACGACTTTGCAAGCTGGACCAGGGCTACTGTTATGGCATTCAGCATCATTCTTACATTAAAGCCTGTAATACATCTGGAAAAAGAGCAAAATATATTAGAAATTTACAGGGATAGCGCAAGAGCAGTTAAAGGCAGGGGCCCTAAAATTAAAAATCCATTTTCTATTGAGGCTTTTTTTATAATGCTGGTTGAAGTTTTCAAATTATGGGAAAAAATACCACTAAAAGAGAAGCCGGGAAGGCAAGCTTCGATAAAAATGGTTGAAAAATGGATTATTGAACATCAGGAAGAAGACGGCAGCTGGGGCGGAATAATGCTTCCATGGTTATTTTCTCTTATTGCTCTGAAATGTCTGGGTTATTCAATAGAGCATCCTGTTATGAAAAAAGGCATAGAAGGCCTTGATGGTTTTATAATTGAAGACTCTGAAAAAATAATTTTACAACCTGCAACTTCTCCTGTCTGGGATACCGCATGGACTGTCATTGCACTTATTGAATCAGGGGTTAAAAGTAATAATGCTGCACTTAGAAACTCGGCTGACTGGCTTCTGGAAAAGAAAATTAAGGCTTATGGTGACTGGAAAATAAAAAATAAAAATGCAGAATCGGGGTGCTGGTCTTTTGAATTTTACAACAAATTCTATCCCGATGTCGATGATACCGCCATAGTTTGCAAGGCTCTTGATAATATTGATTGTAATAACAATCATTTCAAAAATAAATCCATTAAAGAAGGCCTTCAATGGGTTTTAAATATGCAGAATAAAGATGGAAGCTGGGCTGCATTTGACAGAAATAATAATAAAAAACTTTTGAGGCATATACCTTATTCTGATTTTATCACACCCCTTGATTTCGGCAGTCCTGATATTACCGCACATGTCCTTAATGTTCTTGGATACCTGAACTATCCGGCAGATGAAAAAGCATTAAAAAATGCACTGGGATATTTAATGAAAACCCAGGAGGAGGATGGAAGCTGGTTTGGAAGATGGGGAGTAAATTATATTTATGGCACAAGCAAAGTATTGCAGGCCGTCGAAGAATTGAAGGAATCGCGATTCCATCAATTTGACAATCCCCTGCCTAAAAATATGATTCATAAAGCTCTTGATTGGCTTAAAAAAATTCAAAATAAGGATGGCGGCTGGTCTGAAAGCTGTGAATCGTATGAATGTAAAAGATATACCAGGCTTGATCAAAGCAATCCTTCGCAAACAGCCTGGGCTCTTGAGGGGCTGCTATCATTACATAAAATGGCGCCTTTCCTCGATAAAGGAATTGATTTTCTGCTGAATACACAAAGAGGAAATGGAAGCTGGACCGAAGATTTTTTTACAGGAGGCGGCTTTCCAAATGCCTTTTATTTAAAGTATGAAATGTACAAAGATTATTTTCCTCTTATAGCATTATCAAAATATAGAAAGTTGATAAACAAGAATTAGATTAAAGCGGGCTTGCAATGACAATAGAATTATTAAAAGAACAAAAAAACGTGAAAAAAATAGAAGAAATAAATTTTGGTGAAAGGGTTCTTTTAATTTCGCATTGTTTGAGGTCCAGTAAGTTATGTAATGCAAAATTCAGCAAAGATGGTTTAGTATGCCTGGATGATTGCCCTAACAAATGTTCAATCGGAAAATTAAGAAACATCGCTGAAAAATTAGGGTATAAGGACATATGCATTGCACCGGGGGGCAAAATGGCATTGAAATTCATTCAGGAAAAACAGCCATGCGGGATTATTGCAATTGCCTGCAAAAAAGAACTTGATGAAGGAATAAAGGCGATAAAAAGCCATCAAATTAAAAATAAACTCAATAATAAAATACCTGTAATTGTTACCATACCTCTTTTAAGAGATGGTTGTGTCGATACAAAAGTAGATATAGAACTGGCAATAAAAATAATCAATGCAGGGAATGGGGTAAAAAATGATAGTATGTGAAGTAGCGCCTGCAAAAATAAATTTAACTCTGGAAATTTTAAACAAGAGAAATGATGGCTACCACGAGATAAAATCTCTGATGCAGACAATAGATCTTTGTGATGTTCTTACTTTCTGGAATCAGGAATGGCTTCAGGTTTTAACAGATTATTGCAATCTTCCCTCAGAAGATACTTTATCAAAACATGACAATTCCAATTATCTTAATAATAACCTGGTCTACAAGGCTGCGCTAACACTTAAAGAAGAAACAAATTACAATGGAGGAGCGGCAATACAATTGAAAAAAAATATACCTTCGGCTGCAGGACTCGGGGGTGGTTCCAGTGATGCTGCTGCAACATTAAAAGGTTTGAATAAATTATGGTGTCTTGGATTGACAAATGAAGAGCTTGCAAAAATTGGTTCTAAAATTGGCTCTGATATACCATTTTTTATTCATGGAGGTACATGCCTCTCTGCGGGCCGTGGTGAAGTAATTAAGAAAGTAAAATCAATACAAAAGAAATGGCTTGCAGTTATATTGCTGCCAATAAAAATTTTGAGCAAAACCAGGGAATTATATTCACATGTTACACAGCTTAATTATTCTGACGGCCACTTTACTGCTTCATTACTGGAATATATTTATAATAATGGAAATGGAAATCATAACGGTATTGAAATTCATAAAACTGAAAATTTTATTTTTAATGTTTTTGAATTAATTTATGATAAAATTTATGAAGAATACGGATTCTGGACTGAAAAATTAAAAGATATTATAAAAAAACCTTTTCACCTTACAGGAAGCGGTCCTGCAATTTTTTATATTTCTGATACCGAACAGGAAATTGTAGAAATATTTAATAAAATTGAAGAACTTAATTTAATCAAGTACATAGCCCAAACTGTTCCTTAAAATGAAATTAGAAGAAAAAAGTAAAGAGACTAAAAATGCTATATTGGATGCAGCAATAATCATTTTCTCTACAAAAAATTACGAACAGACTGGCGTAGATGAAATTTGTGACAAAGCAGGAATTACAAAGGGTGCTTTTTATCATCATTTCAACAGCAAACAGGATCTCCTGCTTGAATTGCTTAACCAGTGGATGGAACGGATAGGACAATTGCTTGAAGAAACAAGCCAGCAGTCCGGGGATTTTTCACAAATACTGATAAATCTTCCCGGTAAAATCAAGCCCATCTTTATTAATGAATTAAATCAGATATCAATTTTTTTGCAATTTTATATTAAGGGTATTTTTGATCCAGGTACCAGTGAAATAATTAAAACTTCCTACAATGACTATCTTGATTTTTTCTCGGGGATATTTGAAAAAGGCGTAAAACAGGGCATCATCAATAAGGTTGATACAAAAAAAATGGCGAGGATTTTGTTTGCTCTTACTGTTGGGTTACTTATTCAGGGTTTTATCGATCCTGATGGAGAAGACTGGGAAAAGTTAGCAATAGAATGCATTAAATATTTTGTCAGATGATTTATAAAATTATTTATTTTATGACCTGAAATTACTGCCTTATTTTTTTAAACTTTTTAATGAATTGTAGAAAGACTCAAGTATCAGATAACTTGAGGCGGCACCAACATCAATATGACCCTTGCTTCGTTCAAGCAATCTCGAGGACCTTCCGACTTTGCTTATCATATCTTTTGTAGATTCCATTCCCTCTTTTGCCCTGATCAGGGCTTTTCCAAATGTATTTAATAAGTCATTGGAATCCATTAAACCCCCGTATTCATTTATAAATGGTTCTATTGTGTCTACCAGGGTTTTATCGCCAATTTTTGCAGGCGCAATCGAATTCATTGAATCCAGTATAGCTTTGAACATATTATAAATGTCAGTTTTATCAATTTTGCCCTTGCCTTTCAGCAGTATTCCTGCTTTTACAAAACCTCCACCGTAAAGAGGCCCCATTGCACCGCCAATTTCATTTAAAAGTACTTTACCTGATATAATGAGCATCTCACCAATGTCTCCGGTATTTGAGGCAAGAAGGTTTTCCCTAATTTTTTTAAACCCTTTATTCATGTTGACGCCATGGTCACCATCACCAATTTCAGCATCAAGTTCCGTAAGATAATCAACATTGCTGTCTATAGTTGCTGCAATATCAAGGAGTATCTTTTTAAAATCTGCTGCATTTATTTCCATTTACTTTTTCCTTTTTTTAATTCTTATTAAAACTTATCAGGATTAATAAAGCTGAAATTGCTTGAAAAGAGGACTGTCGGCTTTTGCAAGGATCAGCCTTTCAAGTAAATCATCGATTTTTGTAAGTGTAATTGAAAATCCTGCCATTTCAAGTGAGGTAAAATATTCGCCTGCATAAGTTATTAATTTTTTTATTTTATATTTTTCAAGTATCTGTGAAACTTTCCTGTTTATGATAAACAATTCCTGCAGGGGAGTTGCTCCAAGGCCATTAACCATTACACTGACCGTGTCTCCGCTTTTAAAAGGAAGATCATCTATCAGTGCATCCATGAGCATTGCTGTTGTTTCATCAGCGGTCTTCATTTTTTCTTTTCTGATTCCAGGTTCTCCATGATGTCCGATTCCGACTTCCATTTCATCCTCTTCCAGTTTGAAACTTGGTTTTCCGGTTGCAGGAATAATACAGGGATACGTTCCTACTCCCATGGAGCGTGTATTAAAAACTGCCCGTAATGCAGCTTCTTTTACATCTTTTAAAACCATGCCTTCTGCAGCTGCCGCTCCTCCGACCTTCCACATTATAACTTCACCGGCAACTGCACGCCTTTTTTCCATACTTTCTTTTGGAGAAGATGCTATGTCATCTTTTGCAATAACTTCTTCTACCTGGATGCCATCTGCTTCTGCAAGTGTCCTGGCCATCCTGAAGTTCATAAGATCACCCGAAAAATTTCCATAAAGATATATAACACCTTTTCCCATATCCAGTTTTTTTGTTGCCTTATGGATCCAGTCAGCAGGTGGCGCAGCAAATATTTCACCGATTGCTGCTGCATCACAAAGACCTTCCCCCACATAGCCGAGAAATGCTGGTTTGTGTCCTGAACCACCTCCGGTTATTACACCGACTTTTGGAAAAGAAGGTTCATTTTTTCTTATTAAGACCCTCGCATCTTCCATAATTTTTACGGTATCAGGATAAGCATCAATATATCCTTCAAGCGATTCGTTTACAACATTATCCGGATCATTTATGAATTTTTTCATGGATTGCACCTCTTTTCTTTTAATAATTTTTAAAATCCATAAAATTCTCTGAATCATTTTTACACTTTAAGATTAATTAATTATATTTACATAAGAATATAATGGCAAGTGTGATAAAAATTGAAGCAACCTAACTGGTTTTATCTTTAAAATAACTGAATAATTGTCTATAATTACATCAAAATTTATATAATCATAAGTTCATTTCAGGACTGCATTCATTAAAAAAATATTTAGGTCAAAAGATAAAATTATCCGGCAAGAAAAAATTAAAATTAAAAAATGGATCAGGAAAAACCACATGCTGCTGCTATATGCTGCGGCACTTCTGCTGCTGGGTATAATTATAGTAGCAGTCAGAATGAGCCTTTCACCCTTAATTTTTCCTGAATACAGGGTTAATAAAATGTTTGAGTTTAACAAAAATGACAGAATTCTTATACTTGCTCCGCATCCTGACGATGAAGCCATTGGAGCCTCAGGTGTAATCCAGGAGGCTTTAAAAGCCGGCGCAAGTTTAGAAGTTGCAGTTTTGACCAATGGCGATGCAAATCAGGAAGCTTTCCTGGTTTTGGAGAAGAAACCTGTAATTTTTCAAAAGCAATTTTTCAAAGCAGGCGAGCTTAGGCGGCAGGAAAGTATCAATGGAATGGAATCGCTTGGGCTGTCAAGGGATAATTTAATTTATATGGGCTATCCGGATTTTGGAACTTTAAATATTTTACTGAAAAACTGGGGAGCCACGAGACCTTATAGAAGTCCTATCACAAGATTTGCAAAAGTTCCCTACCCAGAGTGCCTTTCTCCCGGAGCGCCTTATTCGGGGGAAAGTATTTTAAGTGACTTAATTAAAATAATACAGGATTTTAAACCAACTAAAATTTTCGTTTCCAGCCCTATTGATTTGAATAAGGATCACAGAGCTCTCTATCTGTTTATGAAAATATCACTCTGGGGCCTTGGAGACAGGATAAATCACCCTGAAATTTACAGTTATTTAGTTCATTCATATTCATGGCCACTGCCCAGAGGATATTACCCTGGCTTGCAGATGGTACCTCCAAAAATGACAAGTGATGAAATTCAGTGGTATTCACTTGATCTTTCAAACGAAGAAATTAAAAAGAAATTTGAAGCCATAAATTTTTATAAAAGCCAGATTGAATATAAGCCTACATTCTTAATTTCTTTTGCAAGAAAAAACGAGCTGTTCAGTGATTTCTCTGATATTAAATTGAATAATCAGGCTAATGTAAGCCTGGGCCAAATTAAATGGCAGAATGTTGAAATAATGCAGAATCAAAACGCAGTATCTTCAGGCGGGAACTTTGAACATCTTGAATATGCATTGATGAATAAAAATCTTTATATCAGATTAACTTTGAAAAGATCCATTGACAGGGATTTGGGTATATCAATCCATCTTCTTGGTTTCAGCAAGTCCAGAAATTTTGCCGAAATGCCGAAAATTCATATATCTATTGGAATAACCGGGTTAAAGATTGAGGACAAGGATCGTATCATTCAATCAAGTGATGTAAATATGGTTCCTTCAGGAAAGTCACTTATAATACAGGTACCTTTATCTGTACTAGGGGATCCAGATTATTTGCTCAGTAATGCTGAAACACGTGCAAGGGACCTGCCATATGATGCAACTGCATGGAGGTCAATTATAATCAGCAAATGAAAAATCCGGAATTGCATGATTCCAGTTAATACATATATCATTATTAATTGTCACTAATTCTTATCATGAAAGAAAAAATAATAATAAGAAAATATAAAAAGAAGGATCGTGCAAAAGTAAGAGAAATTGCATGTGACACTGCTTTCATGGGTGAATGCGCAGAAATTTTTTTTGAAGGCAGAGAATTCCTGGCAGATTCCATTACCTTATATTTCACGGATTATGAACCCGGGTCATGTTTTGTTGCTGAATTGGAAGGAAAAGTAATAGGTTACCTCATTGGTTCCAAAAATGAGAAAAAAATGAATTTTATTTTTCTTTTTAAAATAGCCCCCCGTTTATTTATAAGAAGCTTTAGCAGCAAAGTTATTTTCAGTAAAAAAAACTGGAAGTTTATTGCAGAAAGTGTAAAGAGTTTCTTTAAAGGTGAACTTGGCTCTCCAGACTTTCCTGAAAAAGACTATCCCGCACTTCTTCATATAAATATTGAAAAAAATTATAGAAATTATGGAATAGGAAATATGTTGATGGACGCTTATCTTATTTATTTAAAAAATGAAAAGATAACAGGCGTTCATCTTACCACCCAGTCAGAGAATGCATTTAAATTTTTTGAAAGGTCCGGATTTGTTCCTATTTATGAAACTAAAAGATCTTATTTTAAGTATATTTTAAACAGGAAAGTACGTTTTATTTATTATGGAAAAAAAATAAGTTGATTGGTAAGATTGACATATAAATTAATAAACAATACAGATTAATAATATTGTATAAGATTTGTTTTTAAAACAAATGGCATAATTAAATTAATTTGATGTTTTCAATTGAAAAATTATTTCAGGAGGACAAAACAATATGAGCAGCATAGTCAAATTATATGAAATTGCAAAAGAAAAATATGAAAAGTTCGGAGTCAACACTGATGCGGTTATCAATATATTAAAAAGCGTGCCTCTTTCAATTAACTGCTGGCAGGGGGATGATTTAAGCGGGTTTGAAAAAAAGGATTCCAGTCTTGGAGGAGGTGGAATTCTGGCAACCGGCAATTACCCGGGCAAACCAAAGAACATAAATGAATTCAGGAAAGATGCTGAAAAAGCTTTATCTTTAATTCCCGGCAAGAAAAAATTAGCACTTGAAGCAATATATGGAGATTTCGGGGGCAATTTTGACCGGAGAGATATGATAGAAGTAAAGCACTTTAAAAGCTGGGTTGATTGGGCAAAGGAAAATAAAGTTGGGATTGATATAAATCCCACGCTTTTTTCACATCCTTATACAGAGGATGGTTATACCATTGCAGCAACTGATACGAAAATCAGGAAATACTGGGTGGAACATGTTAGAAGATGCAGGGAAATCTGCAATTATATAGGTAAAGAATTGAAGGAAATTTGTTTCGATAATTTGTGGATTCCGGATGGGTCCAAGGATATAACTGTAACAAGATTAAAACACAGGCAAAATCTTCTCAGGTCCCTTGATGAAATATTCTTGGAAAAATATCCTGATAAAAATATGCAGGATTCACTTGAATGCAAACTTTTTGGAATAGGGGTTGAATCATTTACCCCCGGTTCACTCGAATTTTATCTTGGTTATGCAGTGAAATATGATCTGCAGATTACCCTCGATACAGGCCATTTCCATCCTACCGAACTTGTTTCTGACAAAATATCAGCCATAATTCCTTTCATAAAAGGAATACAGCTGCATGTGACAAGGGGAATAAGATGGGACAGCGATCATGTACCGATTCTTAACGAGGAACTGATAGCTATAATGCAGGAAATTGTGAGGGCTAAAGTTTTAAATAAAGTTTTCATCGGTACAGATTATTTTGATGCCAGTATGAATAGAGTCGGAGCATGGGTACTGGGCGCAAGAGATATACAGAAAGCATTGCTTATTGCACTCCTCGAGCCAACAGAATTGATCCGGAAATATGAAGAGGACAAAAATTATTTTGTGAGACTTGCACTCCTTGAAAACATGAAGTTCATGCCTTATGGAGATGTATGGAACTATTATCTTGAAGCAAACGGAATTGCAAGCGACGAAAAAATGATAGATGAAATCTTGAAATATGAGAAGAAAATTTTGTTTAAAAGATAGGTGAAAGAGTTTTTTCATCAATATTTAATATAAAAATTTGAAAATATTATACAGATTGCTGAAGGAGCATGAGCATGACGGATTATTTAATAGGTTCTGATGTCGGGACTGGTGGTACAAAGTCAGTAATAATAGATACTGATGGAAATACTTTAGGAAAACATTTTATGGAATATCCCCTGATAACCAATGAGCTTGGCTATGTTGAACATGATCCTGAATGGTACTGGAATGCTGTTGCTGATACAATTTCCAAGGCAATTATTGATTCCAAAGTTAATCCTAAAAACATAAGGGGCGTAAGTATAAGTGCACTCGCACCTGCATGTATTCTTGTGGATAAAGATTTAAAACCTCTGCAGCTTGCTCATATCTGGATGGACAGGCGCGCAGTAAAACAATGTGAATGGCTAAAACAAAATATCGGTGAGGACAGAGTATTTAACTTGACAGGAAACATAATCGATCCCTATTATGCTATTACTAAATTAATGTGGGAAAGGGATAATAGGCCTGATTTATATAAAAGAGCTTACAAGCTGCAGTCTGCAGCAGATTATCCAAGAATGAAATTGACAGGGAAGGCGGTCACAGATTATTCCAATGCATGCCTTCTGGGAATTGCCTATGATATCAGGAAAAAAGTATGGGATACGAATCTTCTGGAAGAAATAAATATCGATTATGAAAAATTACCGGAATTATATCCCTGTGAAGAAATTATCGGATATGTCACAAGGGAGGCAGCACACCGCACTAATTTAGCAGAAGGAACACCTGTTCTTGCAGGGACAGTTGACTGTAATGCTGCATGGGTAGCAACAGGGGCTGTGGAAGATGGCGATGCTTCTATTGTTATGGGCACAGCAGGGATAATAGGAATTGTCCATAAAAAGGACAGCTTTACAAGAGACATGATTACTATCTGTCATACGGCAGGTTCTAAAAATACCTATACCACATTATCTGCACAGCTTTGCGGCGGCCTGTACCGTTATTACAGGGACAACCTGGCAGTTGCAGAAAAAAATGCCGAAAGGGATCTGGGGATTGATGCATATGATCTTATGGATATCGAAGCAGGCAAAATAAAAGCAGGATGTGAGGGCCTGATTATACTGCCATATTTTCAGGGCGAAAGGACCCCGATATGGGATCCATATGTAAGAGGAATGTTGTTTGGAATTTCTTTCAATCATACAAGGGGTCACATAATCAGAGCAATAATGGAAGGAGCAGGTTATGCATTCAGACATAATTATAATTTCATTAAGAACAGCGGTATTAAAATAACACTGCCTTTTGTAATGAGTGAGGGAGGAGCACGCTCGAAATTATGGCGTCAGATTGTATGCGATATGCTTGAAATCCCGGCAGTATTTACAAAAAATACAAATGGTGCGCCATTCGGAAATGCTATTCTTGCAGGTGTCGGAACCGGAATATTCAAAGATTTCATGATTGCCAAGGAATGGGTTAAGATTGCAGACAGGACTGATCCCATTCCTGAAAACACGGAACTTTATAAGAAATATTATGAAATATTTGCTGAACTTTATAAGAGAAATAAGGATTTATTTTTTCAGATTGCAAAAATAAAGGAATCAATTAATAATTAATATAATTACTAAAATAAATAATAATTATCATGAATTAATACTCATAACAATTGAGGTGTTTTATTATGGAAGAGTTAACTGCACAGGATATAATGACCAAAGATGTGGTTACAATTACAAAAGATTCCACAATAGGGGATTTGTCAAAATTGCTGATATCAAATAAGATTAGCGGTGTACCTGTAGTAGATGAAAAAGGCAGGCTGGTAGGAATGGTAACTGATGCCGACATCATTACGGAAGATATTTCACCGATTTTTCCTTATTATATTGACCCCCTTATAATGAGTTACGGCTTTATCGAAAATATTGAGCAGTACCAAAAAGATATGAAGGGATATCTCGAGACCTCGGTCGAAGAAATTATGACAAGGAAAGTAAGAAGTGTAAAAAAGGGCACTCCTGTCAGTGAAGTGGCCAAAATTATGGTAAGAAATAAGATTAACAGAGTGCCTGTAGTCGATGATGATAACAAGTTGATAGGGATTATAGCAAGGGACAATATAATCGAATCCATGGTTAAAAATGCTGATAAACAGCAATGAAAATAGTCTTCTGGTTTATTCAAAATAACTCAAGTATTTACCAGCAAAAAATAATCCGGTTTTGTCTGCTACAACATTTTTAAAATTTTTAAATTATATTTGACAAAAAAATAAATTAGTTATAATTTATAACAATATAAGAATATGCTTATATACTTATATATTAAAACTAACTGGAATAAAGTCAATCTGGTTTAAGCAGGTTAATAACGAAATGTTAAAAAAGCAATTTTATATGCTTCATGCAGATATCTGCAAAACAATTTCAAATCCAAACAGGCAGGCAATAATCGACTCAATAAGAGATAAGGAAATGACGGTAACAGAAATAATGAATAAAACCGGTATTTCACAGGCTAATCTTTCACAGCATCTTGCCTTGCTTCGTTCGAAGGGAGTGGTTTTCACAAGAAGGGAAGGCAATAATATCTATTATTCCCTTACCGATATGAGAATTATAAAGGCGTATGACATTTTAAGTGAAGTTTTGAATGATTTGTTGAAAAATAAACATAAGATGGTTTCTGATGCGATTTCAAAAAAACAAAAAAAGGACTGACTTGAAAAAATAAATTTTTTATTCATGGGAACAATCAATTTTAAAAGGGGGTTATGCAAGATGGAAGAAGAAAAAAAGAAAAAAGCTACAATGGCCGTTATGAGTGGAGACATGGATAAATTAATGGGGGCCTTTATTATTGCTACCAGTGCCGCAGCCTCAAATATGGATGTTACGATGTTCTTTACCTTCTGGGGGTTAAGGGCTGTCAAAAAAAATGTTAATACCGGTATAAATTTTATGGGGAAAATGATTGGGTTCATGGAAAGAGGAGACATAAGTAAAGCATCACCAAGCAAATACAACTTCTGGGGCATGGGAAGATGGATGTTTAACAAGATGATGAAGGTAAATAAAGTTGCAACATTGCCTGAATTGAGACAGATGGCAATTGACTTTGGTGTTAAGCTTTATGGCTGCAGCATGAGCATGGGCGTCATGGAAATAGCACGCGAAGATTTAATCGATGAAGTTGTGGATGTGGTTGGCGGAGCATTTTTTGTTGAGCAGGCTGCAAATTCTGATTTTACCTTGTTTATTTAGATATATTAAGATTAATTATATAATTTTATAAGCAGCTGCAATTTTTGCATTGAAATAATATTAATAAATTTATGGAAAAAATTAAGGAGAATGTAAATGGCAGAAGATATTAAGGTAGATCTGGAACTTGATCTTAAGAGTTTGCTTTGTCCTTTACCTATGGTAAAAGTAAGCCAGAATATTAAAAATGTTTCTGTTGGAGGAATTATAAGGGCTGTGGCTACAGACCCCGGGAGCCTTGCAGATATCCCTTCCTGGGCAAGAAGCACAGGCAATGAAGTAGTAAAAACTGAAAAAGAGGGAAAAGATTTAATATTTTATGTAAAAAGAAACAAGTAATAAATAAAAATAAAAATAAAAATAAAATTATTGATTGCTAAAAAATTAAAATAATAAATGTCAGATTAAGATAGGAAAGACTGATGGATTTATTTTCATTTATTGCTGCTGGAATTATGGTTTATATTGCAGTGGCAGTTTTTTTGGGCGGGATGGCTTTCCAGATATATTACTGGGCAAAAACTTCAAGGTCGCCAGTAAGGCTTGGAATTTTTCCAAAGCCTAAGAATAGAACTGTAAAATTTTTTAAACTGCTGAAGGATTCCTTTATTTTTCCTCATTCGCTTGAAGTTGATGGCTGGATGTGGACATTTGCAATTTTTTTTCATTTTGCTCTGGCAGTAGCCCTTTTTGGACATTTCAGGCTTTTACATGAATTTACCCCAATTGCAAATCTTATCGGTGCATCTGGTATGGATATACTTTCTTCAACAGCGGGAGGAATAATGGGATCAATACTTCTGGTTGTTATCCTGTACTATCTTTTCAGGCGATTTTTTTATCCCTTCAAGGAATTATCGGTTTTTGAGGATTATGTTTTGATTTTTCTGTTGATTGCCATAATTATATTGGGGGATCATTTAAGATTTTTTGGCACATTTCATGTTGAAGATTACAGGGCATATGTGCAGAGCCTTCTTTTATTTAAACCGGCTTTTCCGTCAATTATAGCTGAATCGCCGGAAAAATTTGTATTAAGTACGCATGTTTTATTTGTAAATCTTTTTGTAATATATTTCCCTTTCAGTAAATTGACTCATGCAATTGGAACATTTGTAATAAATCTCACCAGGAGCGATGTATAGTGGAAAAAGAAATAAAGGATGCAATGCTGAAAACCATGAGAACCAAAATAAATCGCCAGCTGATTTATTATCTGGATATTTGTGCAAGATGCGCCATTTGCAGGGATGCCTGTCATCAGTATAAGATTACAAAAGATTTAACATATCTGCCTGCATACAGGGCAGAGCTCATTAGAAGAATCTATAAAAAAAATTTTTCACCGGTAGGCAGAATATTCCCCGGGCTTTTTGAAGGAAGGGAAATTGATGATGAAAAGCTTCTTGAGGAACTCTATAAAACTTCTTATGCCTGTACCGGATGTAGAAGATGCATGGTTTATTGCCCTTTCAGCATCGACACAACATGGGTGCTTGCAGTCGCAAAAGAAATATTGAATGTTGCCGGAATGGGAAACAATATTTTAAGTGAACTTACCGGCGCTGCATTAGAAAAAGGTAAAAGCATCGATATCTTCAAAGATATATTTATCGAAACTTTGAAAGATGTTGAAGAAGACTTAAAAAAAATTTCAAGAGATGTGAATGCTGAAATACCTATTGATAAAGAAGGCGCCGATATTCTATATGTAGCATTGGCAGGTACGCACACTATTCTTCCGGCTGCTGTTATTTTTAATAAAGCAGGGATAAGCTGGACTCTTTCTATGTTTGAAGCTTCGAATTATGGTTTTTTCCTGGGAAACAGCAGCAAGGCTAAGGCAGTGGCTCAAAGAATAGTGGATGAGGCAAAAGCATTGAAAGTAAAAGAAGTCATCATAACTGAATGCGGCCATGCATACAGAGTAATGAAATTTTTATACGAGGCATGGGCTAAAGAAAAGCTGCCATTCAAGGTCACAGGTATTGTAGAAGCCATGGCTGAATATCTAAAAAAGGGTTTGATAAAAGTAAAACATGGAGCAGTAACTATTCCTGTCACATATCATGATCCCTGTCAGGTTGGCAGGAATGCGGGGTTTTATGAAGAGCCAAGGTACATAATGAGATCCATAGCATCCGATTTCCGTGAGCTCAATCCAAACAGGGAAAGAAACTGGTGCTGCGGAGGCGGCGGAGGACTGGTAGCAATGGTAGAACTTGAAGATTTCAGGATTAAAACCGGAAAGCCCAAAGTGGATCAAATTAAAAAAACAGGAGCAAAATTAATAGTAACCCCATGTGAAAATTGCAGACTTCAACTGGGAAGTTTGAATGAAAGTTTCAATCTTGGCCTTGAAATCAGCTCAATGATGGAATTTGTTGCGAAAAATTTAATATGAAGGTAAATTAAAATATAAAAAGCCAATTGTTTTTGCAAAAATAATTGCAATTTTATAATAATAAAATTAGAAATTTTGTGGAAAACTATAATAAAAAGAAAAAAATAATTATAATTGGAGGAATTGCAGCTGGTACATCAGCAGGTGTCAAAGCAAGAAGAAAATCAGAGGAATCGGAAATAACGATTTATGAAAAAGATAGCTATATTTCCTATGGAACATGCGGGCTTCCATATTATGTTTCCGGTAAAATACCAGAGTTGGATTCTCTTATTATAAATACACAGTCAGGATTTGAAAAAAGATTCAACATAAAAGTAAAAACTTCTCATGAAGTCCTGAAAATCAATCCTGTTGGAAAAAATATTCTTGTGAAAGACCTGAAAACCGGGAATGAATTTACAGAGGTTTTTGATAAATTGGTTATTACCACCGGCTCAATTCCGCAAAAGTTAAACACAATATCTGCCGAGGCTGAAAATGTCTTTGTTTTGAAAACAATAGATGATGCTGTAAAGATAAAAAATTATCTAAATCTTTTGGAAGAAAAATCAGGCAATACAAATAATACAAATATTTCAAATGGCGTAAGCATTGTTATAATCGGAGGCGGTTTTATAGGTCTTGAGCTTCTGGAAGCTTTTCTATTAAAAAAATTCAATGTGACCATAATTGAAAAAACCAGTCAGCTGCTCCCTATGTTTGATACCGAAATTATTGATTATCTTGAAAATTACCTTTTGAAATTGGGAATAATTATAAAGAAGGAAACCGGTATTGCGGATTTTAAATCCAGTGCCGGTGCGGGAAATAAATATATTATCTCTTCGGTCATAACTTCGGATGGTGAGAATATAAAATCCGACCTGGTTTTTCTTGGAATTGGTACAAAACCCGATACTTCTTTAGCCGGGACAGCCGGGATAAAGACGGGTCCATCAGGCTCTATCATAGTTAATGATTTCATGCAGACAAACTTTGAATATATCTATGCCGCAGGTGATTGCTGTGAATGCGAAAATGCAGTAACCGGGGAAAGAAAGTCATTTAACCTGGCTTCCATTGCCAACAGGCAGGGCAGGATTGCAGGTTATAATTGCTCAGGGGGAAATGATACATTTACTGATACTCTTGCTACATCAGAAATAAAGGTTCTGGAGCTGACTCTTGTAAAAACCGGGATCAATTTCAGGGAAGCCAGAAAATTAAACCAGAATGCAGCTAAAATAGAACTCCACTATCCTTCCCATGCAAGCTATTATCCGGGAGCAAGCACAATTCATATGCTAATTATTTTTGATAAATCTACCGGCGCAATACTCGGATACGAAGCCATAGGCAGAAATATGGTTGATAAGAAAGTTGATATACTTTCTGTTGCAATAAAAAATAAAATGAAAATATGGGAACTTGCAAATCTGGATCTTGGTTATCATCCTGAATATGGTGCTGCCAAGGATTCAATAAATATCCTGGGAATGATCGGGGAAAATCTAAAAAAAGATGAAGTTGAATTTATTGATGTGGAGGATTTAAGAAAAAAAATAGAAAATAAGGAAAAAATTACCATCATCGATGTAAGATCCGCAAAAGAATATGAAAGCGGACATATTGAAGGTTCAGTCCTTATTCCGATAGATGAATTAAGGCAAAATATCGGCAGGCTGAATAAAAATAGCGAGATAATTGTTCACTGCAGATCAAGTTACAGAAGTTATCTTGCTTATAGAATTCTTAAAAACTCCGGATTTACAAATGTCAAAAATTTAAACGGTTCTTATTTAAGCTGGGTAAGAAAAATTTAACAATATGACAATTGGAAATGAAATAGACTATAAAATTATTGCGATTTATGGAAGCCCCAGAAGAGGAGGCAATACAGATATATTAATGAATATGTTTCTGGAAGGTGTTGATAAACTTAGAGAAAATAAAGCTTTTAAAATAAATGTTAAAAAAATTTTTTTAAGCACCCTGAATATTTCACCATGCAGGGAATGCTGTAATTGCTCCAAAACAGGTGAATGTATTATTGATGATGATATGCAGAAGATTTATCCAAAAATAGTGGGGTGCAA
>JAMCSM010000125.1:23107-31388 GCA_023380915.1 Actinomycetota bacterium
CAGGATATCTTAAAGCTTTTATTGACAGGTTCCAGAGATTCTGGGCATTAAAATATGAGCTTAAGAAGAACATAATTGTTAATGAAAATAGAAAAGGAATCTTTATTTCTACAGCAGGCTCCAAACATGAAGATATTTTTGAGTGTGCAAATAAAGTAATGAGGTCATTATTTGATGTTTTAAATATCAAATATTATGAAAATTTTTTATTTAACAAAATAGATAAAAAAGGCGATATATTAAATAATAATAACGCTCTTGAAAAAATATATAATTTTGCTAAAAAGGGTGAATTTATAAAAGAGGAAGATTAAAATGAAAATTAAAAAATTATTTTTATATTTTTTTGTCATTTTATTAATAATAATCATGAGCTCTGTATTTCTTAGCTGCAGCATTCTTCAGGCTGTGACAAAAGGAAGTTCACAGTCACCAGGCAGCACTGTTACCGGAAGCACCAGTCAGGGTACTGCAGGATATGCAAATAATTTTACATTATTTGATTTAAATAAAAATAAAATATCCCTTTCAGACTTTCAGGGTAAAATCGTAGTTTTAAATTCACCCTTTTTAGCGTGCCCGCCATGCCAGAAGGAAGCATCTGATTTTGCAGATACTTATCATTTATATAGTGCTAAGGGTGTTCAGTTTGTGGGCGTAGCTGATGACGACCCTGCTGCTCTTGCAAAATTTATCAAAGATAAAAAGATAGATTATACTGTTCTCCTTGAGGGAAGTAATGGGAAGATAATGCCAAAATGGGGTGTTAATGCTATACCTACGACTTTCATCCTGAATCGCAATGGTGAAATATTGTTCAGCAATGTAGGACTGATGACAAAAGACCAGCTGTCAAGCGCAATTGAAAAAGCTTTAAATTCTTAAAAACAAATGTCAGAGTTAGGGTTTTTATCTGCTTTTTTAGCAGGTTTGCTATCTTTCATATCTCCATGCGTACTGCCTCTTGTACCGGTATATCTTGGTATAATGACAAGAAATGTCATTTATAAAAATGAAAGTATAAAACTTTCCGAAAGAATGTACATACTTGTAAACAGCCTGCTTTTTGTAATTGGCTTTACCCTGGTGTTTGTTATCCTTGGCTCGACTGCAACTTTTTTGGGGCAGATTTTTAAAAACTATATTGGGATAATAGGCAGAATAGGCGGGGCAATCCTTATTGTTTTTGGCCTTCACTATGTCGGACTTTTTAAAATCCCATTCCTCAATGTTGAAAAAAGATTCAATATGCCGGCAACACTTAAAAAGGGTTATATCTGGTCTTTCCTTTTTGGAGTAATTTTTTCTTTTGGATGGGTTCCATGCGTTGGTTTGATTCTTTCAAGCATACTCCTGCTGGCAAGCAAATTGGATACATTAAAGCAGGGTATTCTTCTTCTTAGCTTTTATTCTCTGGGACTCGGGCTTCCTTTTATACTTGCAAGTGTTTTTATAAGCTTTTTTTCAAATTTTTTAAAAAGAGTAAACAGACATTTAAATATCATTTCAATCATATCAGGGGTTTTTATAATAGCTCTTGGAATAATATTTCTTACCGATTCAACAACCAGGATCCTCGCTTTTACATATGCACACATGCCCTTCTTAAGCAAAATTAATTTTTAATTTATTGTTCATAATTTTAAAATTATGATATTATTTCGAATTATTTATTGTTTCAAATTATTTAAATTATTTTAGGGAGGATATTTTGATCGCTATTGATCCTGTTGCATTTAGAATATTTAATTTTGAGATAAGATGGTATGGCATTTTAATTGCCCTGGCATTGATTTTGGGAATAGTTGTTGCCTATTTTATTGCAAAATACAGACAGCAGAAAGCTGATGAGGTCATAAATTTTGCGCCGTTTGCAGTTGTTGCAGGAGTTCTTGGTGCAAGATTATTGCATGTTCTAGTAAACTGGCCTTATTACAGTGCTCATCCTTCATATATTTTTGCATTCAGGAATGGCGGGCTCGCAATACAGGGCGTAATGCTTGGTGGAATCCTTGCATTGCTTGGATTCTGTAAAGTGAGAAAACTGGACTTCTGGTTATGGGCTGATATTATGGGTCCGACATTATTACTGGGACAGGCAATCGGGCGATGGGGCAATTATTTCAACCAGGAAGCTTTTGGCCGTCCGACAAGTCTTCCATGGGGAATTTTTATCGATCCTGCCAACAGGCCTGCCGCATATGCAAGTTTCCAGTATTTTCACCCGACCTTTTTGTATGAATCCATTGCAGATTTGATTTTATTTGTTCTACTTCTTTTGATTCACAGGCTTTACAGGAAGAGACCTGACAGATTTCCATACGGGTTGATATTTGCAACCTATCTTGGAATCTATGCGGTTTACAGGAGCGTAATCGAATATTACAGGGTCGACAGCAGCTATTTCCTCGGAGTTAAGGTTGTATACGTTATTGATGGAATTACAATAATAGCAGTACTGATAATAATAAATTATCTTGTAAGGAAATTCAGAATGAAAAAGATAATTGAGGCTGAGGAAAAAGAGGAAAAGGAAGAAAAAGAAGGAAAAGAAGAATAAGACTGTCTGGGATAAAAAAGTCCTGGCAACTTCAGGTTTTCAAAAACTTACATTTATTTATGAAGTTTTTCTAAAACTGTAAATACAACCGCAGTAGTTCTGTCTGTAAATATCGAGTTTTTTGCTCATTGCCATAGTGTTTTTAAAGCCGTCATTTTTTTTAAAGTCAGCCCGGTAAAAATTTAATTCAATCTTTGAAGCTAAATCCTTTCCTATTTTATTTATAACTTCCTGGTTTTTATGCGGGCTGATGGTTAGCGTTGTCCCGAATATATCAAATTTCATTTCAGATGCTTTTTTAGCAGTTTCCGCAAGTCTTATTTCAAAGCAGACCTGACATCTTTTGCCGCCCTCCGGTTCAGATTTGAGTGTTTCAGTAGATTCAAGCCATTTTTTTACTTCGTATTCCCCGGTTATCAATGGCACATTATAAATTTCAGATATCTTTTTAACATATTCCAGTCTTTTCATGTATTCATCTTCCGGCTGGATGTTCGGGTTGTAATAATACATAAAAACGTCAAAATCTTTTCCCAGGATCTGTAAAGGGTAAATTGAGCAATTGGCACAACAAACATGAAGCAGCATTTTCTGTTTTTTCATTTTGTTAAATCCGGAAAATCTTGTTTTTATTTTCGTTTTTTAATATATTATCAGGAATATATTCAATAAGAAAATATTTAACAGATGGGACTTTATAATTTCTTAAAAATTACAAATGTCAATAATCCGGACGAAATAAACTCCTGGCTGAAACGGGATGCTGAAATTAATAGTTCAGTCATAAAAACAGTGAACGGGATAATAAATGACATTAAAAAAAATGGTGATACGGCCGTAATCAAATATTCCAGGAAATTTGACGGGCTGGATGTTCAAGGCGTACCTGATCTTAGAGTAAAAAAAGGGGAAATAGATTCAGCCGGAAGAACTATTTTAGCGAAAAATTCCGGGCTTGTTAAGGCACTTGAAAAAAGCTATTCAAATATAAGACGATATCACTTATCTCAATTCCGTAAAGAACCTAAATCATGGTTTATAGCACCAGCTAAAAATAAAAAACTCGGGCAGATTTTAAATCCAATCGAAAGAATAGGCATTTATGTTCCAGGGGGCAGATATTTGTATCCTTCTTCCATTCTTATGGCAGCAGTTCCTGCAAGAATAGCTGGAGTAAAAGAAATTGTTGTTTGCACACCACCCCAAAAAGACGGGAAAATCAACGATATATTTCTTTACCTGTTTTCCAGACTGGGTATAAAAGAAATCTATAAGATAGGTGGTGCACAGGCAATAGCAGCAATGGCTTATGGCACCGTAAGCATAAAAAAAGTTGATAAAATTGTTGGGCCTGGAAATGTTTTTGTTACAGCAGCAAAGAAAATGGTTTACGGTGAGGTAGGAATTGACAGTCTTGCAGGTCCCAGTGAGATTGTGGTTATAGCAGATGATAAAGCAAACCCTGCTTTTGCTGCAGCCGACCTGCTTTCGCAGGCAGAGCATGATCTTGATGCAAAAAGCATATTACTCACAACCAGCGCAGATGTTGGACGTAAAGTAATTGAAGAAATTTATAAACAGTTAAAAAAATTAATAGGTTGTTATGGAAGCAGGATAGATAAGGGTTTACTTGAAAGTTCTCTCAGGAAAAATTGCATGGTATTTTTAAATTCAAATATGAATTTTATAATTAACTTATGTAATTTGATTGCTCCCGAGCATCTTGAAATTATGACAACTCAAAATGAAAAAATCCTGGGCAAAATAAAAAATGCAGGTGCTATATTTATTGGAGATTTCACACCGGTTGCTGTAGGAGATTACATAGGAGGTACAAATCACATAATTCCCACAAACGGAAATGCCAGGTTCTCATCCCCGCTTGGTGTTTATGATTTTATGAAAAAAAGCAGTGTGACTTTTTATGGTAAGGAAGCATTCAAGGGTGAGAGAAAATTTATTGAGTCTATATCTGATTTTGAAAATTTGCTTGCTCATAACAATTCCATAAAAATCAGACTCATTGATACTATAAAAGTTAAAAATACCAAAGTTGACAAAAAAACAAGTGCCAAAGAGAATTCTGATAAACCGCAGGTAATAAAAAAAGGTGAAATAAAATGACAATTAAATTCAAACCCGGGATAGATGATTTACCTGAATATGTTGCAGGTAAAACAATTGATGAAATTAAAACGAAATATAATCTGAAAGAAGTTCATAAACTGGCTTCCAATGAAAATATTTTTGGACCCTGCAATCAGGTTAAAGATTTGATAAAGAATTATAGTGAGGAAATTAATTATTATCCTGACAGTGAGGCAAGGGAAATCAGGCAGAAAATAAGTGATAAATTTAAGATATCTCCTGAAAATATAATAATGGGTAATGGTACTGACCAGATTATTGAAATGATTTGTGATAGTTTTATAAATCCATGCGGTCAATGTGACAATATTGTAATTGCGGATCCTAATTTCCTGATTTATGAGAAGGCAACTTTGAAGTGTGGTGGTTCAATAAAAAAGGTTCCTTTAAATAATTTCAGGCAGGATATTAAGGCAATGCTGGATTCGGTTGACAGCAGCACGAGACTTTTCTTTCTTGCAAGTCCCCATAATCCTTCAGGTTCCAATATTACAAAAGCCGAGTTTCTATATACCCTGAAGAACTTAAGAAAAGATGTTTTACTGGTTTTGGATGAAGCCTATTATGAATACCTGCCAGAAAGTGATGATATTGGATCAATAGCCAGCATTTTTAAATTTGAAAATCTTATTGTGCTGAGGACTTTTTCTAAAATATACGGGCTTGCAGGATTAAGAATTGGCTATGGAATAGCAAACAAAGAGATTATATCGGGACTTAATAAAATCAGGCTTCCATTTAATGTAAGCTCAATTGCACAGAAAGCAGCTGCAACAGCTCTGGAAAATAGATTGTATATAGAAGATATAAGGGAAAAAATTTTACGTGAGAAAGAAAAGTTCTATGGCGTGTTAAAAAATAATGGAATTGAATATGTAAAATCTTACTCCAATTTCATTCTTATAAAAACTGGCAGCAAAAGTCTGGAAATTGCCGAAGAACTTTTAAAAAAGGGTTTTATAATAAGACCCGGAGAGAATCTTGGAATAAAGGGATATATAAGGGTGACAATTTCAAAACCAGAAATAAACGATGAATTTTTGGAAGCTTTTACAAAAATTTATAAAAGATTATAAAATTCATAATTATTAAAGTCATGATAAACCATTATAATATTAAAAAAACCAAACAAAAGAAAATGAAAGGACTAAGAAATGGCAACCATAGTTACAGGAAAGAATAAAGAAGTAAAATTCGGTCAGGGTCTCCCGACCGTTATTATTGCCGAAAGGATAAATCCTACTGGAAGAAAGAGTCTCGCTGAAGAATTAAAACAGGGAAAGCTTGAAATTGTTGAAATAGATGCAATCAGGCAATCTGAAGCAGGTGCCCACATCATAGACGTAAATGTGGGTGCAGTGGGAGTCGATGAAGTGGAAATGCTGCCAAAGGCAATTAAAAAAGTTATGGAAGTAACCGATAAACCAATTTGTATGGATTCGGCAAATCCCAAAGCTCTTAAAGCTGCCCTTGAAATCTATCCATATAAAGCGCTTATTAATTCTGTCAATGGAAAAGAAGAATCAATGGCTGAAATTCTTCCCCTTATAAAAGAAAGCGGATGTGCAGTTGTATGCCTTACAATGGATGAATCAGGGATTAAAAATGATGTTGAGTCCAGAGTAGATGTTGCAAGAAAAATTATTGAAAGGGCAGAATCACTTGGAATAAAAAGGGAAGACCTGGTTGTAGATTGTCTTGTCATGACTGCTTCAACAGATTCAAATTCAGCAAGAATTACCCTTGAAACAATGCGCCGGGTTGTTGCTGAATTTGGAGTTTCCACAACTCTTGGAGCCTCAAATATCAGTTTTGGAATGCCAAACAGGGATTTATTGAATATCCATTTCCTGACAATGGGCATCATAAACGGATTAACAGCACCAATTACAGATCCTTTAGTTGAAGGATTGATACCTGCAATGAAAGCTGCTGATTTTCTGGCAGGGAGAGATCCTTATGGAATGAATTATATTGCGGATTACAGGAAGAAATAAAAAGACTTTGATTGTAATTGCGAATATTTTCACCTAAACTCAATGCCGCCTGGATATTTTAAAATAGTTTATTTGTGAGGTTGCACTTAATGGGAGAGTTGTGAAGTTTTTGCAGACTCAGCAGAATATTTAATTCAGATTTTATTATTGATTTTGAATCAGCCTGACACTTAGTACATAAATAAAAACATTATTAATAATATCTGCTTATAATCAACTGTAATCTCTGCATGCAGAGGGATTTTTAAATTGTATTTTAAAATTCCATGTCATATAATCTAAAACATGTTTTATAAAAAAATCAAAGGAGTAAGTGAAAATGGCTAAAGTTGAGCTGAAAAACCTGACAAAGAAGTTTGACGATGTGGTAGCTGTAAACAGCATGAATACCACAATCGAAGATCGCGAGTTTGTGGTCCTTGTAGGACCCTCGGGTTGTGGTAAAACCACAACCTTGCGCATGATAGCAGGGTTGGAAGAAGCAACCGGGGGAGAAATATATATCGGAGACAGGATAGTTAACAATGTCCCCCCCAAAGACAGGGACATTGCTATGGTATTCCAGAACTATGCACTCTATCCTCACATGAACGTATATGACAATATGGCATTCGGGCTGAAACTCAGAAGAACCCCAAGGTCTGAAATTGAAAAAAGGGTATCCGAAGCAGCAAAGATATTAAAAATAGAAGAGCTTTTAAAAAGAAGGCCAAAGCAGCTATCCGGTGGTCAAAGACAGCGTGTAGCATTAGGCCGTGCAATTGTACGTAACCCGAAGGTCTTTTTAATGGACGAACCGCTGTCTAACCTTGATGCAAAACTTAGAGTGCAGATGAGAACCGAGATTGCAAAGCTGCACCAGAGACTTAATGCCACTATTGTATATGTAACGCACGACCAGACCGAAGCTATGACCATGGCATCCAAAATCATAATAATGAAAGACGGACTTGTTCAGCAGACAGGTGATCCCCAGACCGTATATGATCATCCCTCCAATATGTTTGTTGCAGGTTTTATAGGGAGCCCCGCCATGAACTTTTTGGATGTTATGATAACGAGTGATCTGAAGCTGAAAAATAATAAAATAGAGCTTGAGACCGCAGATAACATTAAAAAGATAATAAAAGATAATGACCTGGTTGCAAAGGATGTAGTAATTGGAATAAGACCTGAGGACCTGGATGACAGCGCCTTTATACCTGCCTCAAAAGAGGGAAGGATAATAAGGGCAAATGTTGAAGTAACTGAGCCCATGGGTTCTGAAATATATGTATACATAGATATAAATGGCGTACTTATGACCGCGAGGGTAAATCCCAGAAGTCAGGCAAGAGTAGGAGAAATGATTGATCTTGCTGTTGATATAGAAAAGATTCACCTCTTTGATAAACAGACAGAAATATCATATATTTAGTTTCCGGGTCTCTTTTGCAGTTTTTTTAAGCGCTATGCCTTTTGAATTTTTAAAACGGCATTGTAAAATTTAAACTTTTCATATTTTTAAAGTAAAGGTAAAGCATATATTATGAGTTGTGCTTTACCTTTACTTTATATAAAATAATTTTTATGGATA
>JAMCSM010000126.1 GCA_023380915.1 Actinomycetota bacterium
TTATATGCTAACCGGCTCCATTGTTTCAAGTTTGCAGGGTGAACCGCGCCTGACTCACGATATAGATATCGTAATCATACTTGACAAAACAGATGTAAAAAAAATAATCAATTCTTTCCCGTCAGACCGCTATTATTGTAATGAAAATGCCATAATTAAAGCAATAGATAATAGGGAGCAGTTTAATGTAATTGATCTGGATGAAGGCGATAAAATAGATTTTTGGATTTTAACCGAAAGTGATTTTGATAAAAGCAGATTTTCAAGAAAGCAAAAAAAATCTTTCCTGGGGTTTGGAATATTGGTATCAAGTCCCGAAGATACCATACTCGAAAAATTATATTGGTCTAAAATTTCAGGCGGAAGCGAAAAGCAAACCATTGATGCCTTGCGTGTAGATCGGAAACAGCTTCCAAAACTTGATATGACTTATTTGGAAAAATGGGCTTACAGGCTGGGAATAATGCCGTTGTTAAAAAAGATTAAATCTATCGCAGGATCATAAAATTTATTTACTAAACACAAATAATTTCTTATCATATAAAAGCATATGACACTTTTAATTTATCTATTAAATCGGGAATTTAAGGAGAAAAAATGGAAAAAGCAGATTTTTTGATTGAAAAACTTCAGGGACAAATTGAAGAGATGGATGAAAAAGTTGCAAGCCTTATCTGTGACCTGAAAGAAATGGATGATAAAAAGAAGGAAGGCTGTTTAAAAACTGCAAATGAAATAGAAAAAAAAATATCAGAGATGCAGCAGCAGGTTGAGGATTTAAAGAAGAAAATGGCGGCTCCGGATTTCAAGCCAGTTGATTTCAGGAACATGTAAAAATTAGTGCTATTATCTTTATTGAAGATCATCAAAAAAGTAATTATATATCACTTAAGTAATAATAATTAACTGAAAAATTTCTCATTGCATCAGCCTCAAAATCGCTATAATTTTTTTCCATTCTTCTTAATATATTGAATTTTCAAATATCTTTTTCAATCTACTCAAAAAAGTTATAAAATACACTGCTGGATATTTAAAAAATTCGATATATTAATTAAATGACATTGAACAAAGCTCGTCTTCCAAATATTTTTTATATTTCATTTGTATTATATGGTATTTCATCATCTGTAATCTCACCTTTGATTCCCGTTCTTTCGGTCACAGTAAAAACAGGATTCAACAACATCGGCCTTGTGCTATCAGTTGCTTCAATATTTTCATTGCTTCTGACTTTTGCTTCGGGCAGGCTTTGTGATAAATTCAATCTAAAGATAATAATGATGACTGGAATTTTTTTAATATTCCTGGGATTTTTATTATCAGGAGTAAGATTTAATTTTATAATTTTTACCTTATTTATAATTTTAATTAATTCAGGCTACGGGCTGATAAATCCCCTGACTCATACTTATGTGTCCAAGCTTTTTCATAAAAATCACAGCTCAACATTTCTTAAAATGGATTTTTTCTGGTACCTGGGTGCAATCATTGCGCCGCTTGCAATCAGTGCCATATTATTTTTTAATTTTAATTACAGATACCTCTTTATTTTTTTTGCAGCCGCTTTTTTTATAATGCTGGTATCATTTTTTAAGGTAAACTTTAAAAGGGATTACGGATATACGGGATCAGATGAAAATTGTAATGAAGATATGGTTAAATTTTCAATAATCAGGGATCCCATTCTTATGTTTGCAGGTTTAATGATGTTTTTTTACCAGGGTGCCTTAAGCGGGATGCTTACATGGCTTACCACTTATTTTACAGCTTTTAATTTAGATGTTGCTACCGGGTCAGTTGTTTTATCCTTTTACTGGGTTTTTGCACTAATCGGGATTTTTCTTACAGTAAGATTGCTTAAAAAAAGCAATGAAATTACAATGTTGCTTTTTGGTTCCATCCTGGGGATAGCCTGCAATCTTGTTTTTGTACTTACAAATTTAATATATATTAAATTTATCTTTATACTTCTCCAGGCAATGTTTTTTTCAGTTATTTTTCCCTTAACTCTTTCATTGATGGTTTATGAAAGCCATTCAAGAAGCGGGACCATCCTGGGTTTCAATATAGCTGCAGCAATTTCCGGCTCAATATTATTCCAGCCCTTGCTTGGATACATTGCACAATTCATCGGCAGAGGCTCAACAATATATGTAATACTGGCAGGACTGATCTTAGGGCTTGCATTTAATCTGGTTCTTTTCTTGCTGCTCCGGAAAAAATACAAAACCAGATTGATGATAAAATTATAAAGCCATTATAAAAGTTTCACTGGGTGAAATGTAAGACTGTCCTTCTATATCAGAAGTATTAAAAAAAACCTTAAAATTATATTTAAAATAAAAATTTCTAATATTATATTAAACCGGGGAGGTTGAAGATGAAAATTGGATTTATTGGTCTTGGCATAATGGGAAAGCCCATGGCTAAAAATTTGATCAGTGGAGGATATAAACTTATTGTTCATGATATAAATATGGATGCTACAAGAGAGCTTATTAAGCTGGGAAGTGAACCGGCAGATTCCCCGAAAGAAGTTGCCGGCAAAGCTGAAATTATAATTACAATGCTTCCGGATTCTCCTGAGGTAGAACAAGTTTTCCTTGGGTTAAATGGCCTTGTTGAAGGACTAAAAAGCGGAAAGATTTGCGTGGATATGAGCTCAATTGAACCGCTTGTAGCAATAGAAATATCAAAAGAACTTGAAAAAATAGGAGCTGGATTCCTGGATGCTCCTGTCAGCGGGGGAGAGCCAAAGGCTATTGACGGTACTCTTGCAATAATGGTTGGAGGTCCTGAAGATATTTATAAAAAATGTCTTCCTGTATTTGCAAAAATGGGTAAGAATATCATAAGAGTTGGTAAAACAGGCAGCGGCCAGATTGCCAAACTGGCAAATCAAATAATAGTTGCAATAAATATTGCAGCTATGTCGGAAGCTTTAATAATGGCTAAAAAGGCGGGAGTAAATCCGGAGAATATATTTAATGCTATAAGAGGAGGGCTTGCAGGAAGTGCCGTATTGGAGGCCAAGGCACCTCTTGTAATGAACAGGGACTTCAAACCCGGATTTAAGGTGGAACTGCACATAAAGGACTTGATGAATGTTTTTAAAACAAGTCATCATCTGAACGTGCCTTTGCCTTTGACAGGAATTGTTATGGAAATAATGCAGGCGCTAAAGGTCGAAAATCTTGGCGAAGCAGACCACAGTGCCATAGCACTTTTTTATGAAAAGATTGCAAATACCAGAATAACAAATGAATGAAAATGTATGGATCTTGGTGCAAAAACTAATCAGCCTTTTCTGCTCCACCGGTATCTTTATTAACTTTTACCATCATTATTTTGTAATCAGGTACACTTATGACGATTTCAAAAATTTTGGCATCATTGTTGGTCCTGTAAATACTATTGGGGTTTTCTCCAAAATGATCCTGCAACAAATTATCGGGTGAATTTTTATTATCAAAATGTATAATCCTGGTTTCATTATTTTTTAAAATGAAATTTGTTAATTTTACAATATAGCCTTCTTTTTTATTGATAACATTATCCGTAATTGTATAGTAAACTAAAAAATCAGATAAGTCTTTTCCTGATGTGTTTTTCAATGCAATTTCAAGATGATCATCAACAGCTTTTTTTGTAGCAGGATCATAATTATTTTCAACCATTGCCGATGTAATCTGGAAACCTTCCTGAATGGAATTATTAACAATGGGATTTTCTGCAAAAACAGGATCTTTATCTATAAAATCATCCACCCGACTTCCGCACTTTTTTGTAAAAATAAGCTCAAAATAGGTCCAGCGTGGGCACTACAATTTCTTGATTATGTAAGGAGTTATGTTCCTTTTAATCCTTAGAACTTCATAGATCTTTCTTGCATC
>JAMCSM010000127.1 GCA_023380915.1 Actinomycetota bacterium
AGCTACCAAAGAACTAATCGATCAAATCAATACAGGAGTTGCAAAAGTTTATAAACTGGTCCACGCTAAAAATCTCAAATTAGCAGTTGCCCTATATGGAGATGTTTTTTACCGAAAAAGACCACTGGACGTATCATTCATTATTAAGGATAATCTCGTCAGTCAAGCTCCAATCCGGGACAAAAATCGACTTAATTGGATTATTTTGATAAGTATTTGAAACGGTGGTTGTCGGTGATAATTCAACATCTGTCTTTTCTATCTTTTTTATAATTATTTGCTGATTCTTGACAGGGATTATTTTCCATAAAAAAACTCCTAATACGACTACGACTATGAGAGCAATAAAATTCCTCATTCTAACAATATATCATAACGAGCCTATAAAAAAGTCTTTAAAGCGTTAATTATTAAATTATTACGAATTTAACGAGTTTCGCGAGTTTGTCTTAACCTGCTAAATAAATAACTCATTAAATAAATAATAAATAATTCGTTTATCCATATTGAATTTATAAATTTTAATGCCATTGACAAACTATTTTTTTTCCCCCATAATGAAAAAAGATCTATGAAAATAACTGTTTATACGACAAAAGATTGTGCGTTTTCCAAACAGGAAAAAGAATATTTAAAGTCTAATTCGCAGACGTATGAAGAGAAGGATTTGGAAGCGAACAAAGATTATCTCACAGAGATGATGACCGTCTCCAATAACTTTGCCGGGACTCCAGTTACCAAGATCGAAAAAGATGATGGCACAATTGTCGTTCTTAAAGGGTTTACAAAAGAAGAATTTGATACAGCTTTAGGTCTTGGAGCTCCCGCTCCGGTTGCAGCGGCTGTCCCAACGACTCCACCTGTCGATATGCCAACGATGGATTCAGTTCCGACAACTCCAAAAACTACAATGCCACCAGTTATGGGAGAGCCTACTGACGTGCCACCGATGGCGGGAACAGCCCCAACTGAGCCTGTAATCGCACCACCTGTTACGACACCCCCTCAAACTTTGACACCAGATATGACTTCACCTCCAGTACAAACAACTCCTGATATAAAAACCGATGAACTAAATTCTGTTTTGGATAAACTTCAGAAAGAGACAGGTCAACCGCCTGCCCCGCCGACACCTATGGCTGATACCTCAGGTACGGCAACAGGAGCCATCCCAACTATTCCAGACTTCCCAGGTAAGTAATGATAAAATATTTTCATGATGGTTATTATCCTCTTGCTTTGTTTCCTTTTTTTTAAACAAGTTATTCCATTTTATTTCGTCAGCGATGATTTTGATACGATCATAAAATATAAAAATTTATTTGATTTCATAAAGATTGGTCCCTTTGATATTCACTATTCACCTGTTATCAGACTCATAAACCATCTGTTGACGCAATTCGCCTGGCCAAACCCCGCCCCTTTTCTTCATTCATCTTTTAAATATCTTTCTGGTCTATAAAATTGCCCAGATATTTATCAAAAATAGGCTCAAAAGCATATTAATCGCCCTTATTTTTGCCTTTTTTTTCGGAAACTATGAGGTAGTTTTTTGGTATGCAGCTATCAATAATTCTCTACTTACGACTTTTTATTTGATTGCCCTGATTTTCTTTATCAAGTATATAAAATCAAAAAATAATTATTTCCTATTTATATTTCAATTTGGATTTTTATTGGCCTTTTTTACCCACGAATATGCCATCTCGCTCATCCCGACTATTTTTATTTACTGGCTAATGAATTCCAAATCAAGAAATATCAGTGAATTTTTAAAACTTTTCTTTTTTCCGATCGCAATTTTTTTAATAACGACAGTTTTTAAATTAATATTTGTCAAGATGTCTCTTTTTGTCAGGACTCCTTCTCTACTTAAGTTCATTGCTTTTGTTTTGCGATCATTTGTCTATCTATTTTTACCTAACCCGTATATCGTTGATAAGCTACCGAATTTTTCTATACCAATTGTGTTTTTATTAATTCTTTTTTTGCTAATTAGATTGACACATAATAAAAAAAACTTATTTCTATTGATTTGGGGCTCAATGACAATACTTTTATATTCTTTTACAAGTGCTCCTCAAGCTCGCTATTTCTACCTATCTTATGTGCCAATTATCATCTATATATTCGCCGTAATTAATTTTGACAAAAGAATTTTCTATAATTTTATAAGAACTTTATATTTGGTATTTATTTTTATTTCGGGAGTTATATTTCTCCAAAATCAGATAGTTTACTGGCGCCTAAATAGTCAAATAACCAAAAACGTCATCAAAACACTAAATAACACATATTCACCTAATATGACTAATGGGTCCAATTGGTCTAATGAGTCTTATATGTCCAATAGGACCATATATTTTGTGAATCTGCCGGATAGTGTCAATGACAGTATCTGGAAAGCGTATGTTTTTAGGTCTGGATTCATTAATCTTCTAAATAAAGTTGTGAATATTTATCCACAAAGGGTCGTTTTTTTGACCTCTTATTCACCGAGTAGACATGTGATCGAGGCACCTTATATCAATCCAGATAAATTAATGTCACTGGCTAAAGATAACCAAGTTTTTGTGTATAAAGAAGATCAAAAGAATATATTTTTACTTCGCTGAGGCTGGGTTCTTGTATTTGTCGATAACAACGACCATATAGATTAGGAATACTAGGTGAAATAAATTACTTGATATCGATGTCATGGCTGGACTATAACGTGGCAAAAAATTTATAAGAGAATTTAATATGAAGGGTGCCGTCAGTGCATATAAAGATAATCGATAGATCTGTTTATAAGTAAGATCTCTTTTCATTATTTTGGCAATTAGTAAAAACAGGAGAGAAGTCAAAAGAAGATAAAATAGTTTTCCAATTAATACAAATACCGCTCCTATAAATGGACCTACTATCAAGAATAGGATCACAAAAATGATAATTGCTGGCGTTAAATA
>JAMCSM010000128.1 GCA_023380915.1 Actinomycetota bacterium
AGGGGATACAATTAATAGTATTATGATAAAAATTTTTTTTATTTTAAATACTTCTTTCCAATCAATATAAATGGGGAAAATAACAAATGCCGGTAAAAGAAATAAAGCTATAGGGTGATTTGTAAGACTTAACCCCACTAAGAAATAATATAAATATAAAAATTTATTCTCCTTATTATTTTTCCATAAAAATCCTGTAAATAGTATAAAAGCAATTAAAAATGTCTGAAGCGTATATACTTCAAATCTTGAAGTCTGGAACCAGAAGACCCTGAAAAGTACAAAAGTCATAGGGCTGATAAATGCTATATAGTATTCATTTTTAAGTAAATTTTTCAGAACCAAGAAAAGGATAAAAACGGTCATGGCTCCAAAAAATACGGAATATAAATTTAACCTGTACGCCATTGTGCCTATTGGTAAAAAGGAGAACAACTTTCCCGTCAGGAAAGCAAGCGGAAAACCAGTCGGCTGCCCCACAGCTAATAATGGCACCTGTATATGGAACCATGTAGTATCCATGCCAAATGTAGTTGGCTCCATAGTCCTTAAAAAGATTAAGAAAGGAATTACAAAGCTTAGAACATAAAAGATATATTTATAATTATTTAAAAAATAAAATTTGAATTTATTATTGGCATTCATGCTATAAAATTTGTTTTCCGGACTTTCTTCAAATCCATTGGTATCATTACCAGGAGTATAAATTATTGTTTTTTTCCTTTATTTTCTCTGCCCGTTTGCATCCAGGTAATTCACCAGTGTATTAAATACCAGGTGAGCGAGAAGCGAACCTCCTTCAGGAGTCCAGTGCATTCCGTCAGTATCAAGGTATTTACCCGGATCCTGGGACATCGGGCCGTATAAGTCTATATACGGAACGCCATTTGAAGCACAAACATCCCGGATAACATTATTGTAGACGAGATAGGAAGCCTTATCCGGATTTTTGACAGTATCTATATAACCTATCGAATGGATAAGAACAGTTGCTCCCATAGCTTTTGCTTTCTTTATCAAATCATCAAGGCCGCTTCTTAACAAGTCAGTGCCGCTGCCTACGTCATTGGTTCCATACCCTATAACTATTATTTGCGGCCTGTATACTCCAACAGTGCTGTCAAATCTTCTTACCCCCTGATAAGCCATTTCCTGTGGTACACCGCTTCCAATTGTACGAAATTCGGCATGAGGATATTTATAATTCAGAAGGTGGTTTAAAACTGAAGGCCAATTCGTATGCGGTATATGCGAGTCTCCCATACAGACAACGGTCTGGAAAATAAAAGGCCTTATGTTTGTTGGTAAAGGTTCCATCTTAACATACTGGCTGTCTCCGGTTATGAAAAATCCGGTATTTACCACACCACCCCTTTTCAATGAATCATTTATACTGACTTTAAAGGTAAATGTCTGTTCTGTTCCTACACCCAAACTTCTTATATTCCATTGAATTTCATCTGTTTTTATGTTTGCAAGCATATCTGCTGACGAAGCTGAGTTTTTAATATACGATGTACCTGCAGGTATCGGGCAATGAAGCTCGAAATCACGGCCTTCTCTCAGCCCGGTATTTTTAACTATAATAGTATATTGCAAAATATCTCCGGCCCATATGCTTCCTCCGTCAACATCGATTACAGTACCAGCAGACTTGCTGAAATCCGGAAAAGCATGAACTTCTTTTTCAACAAAAATTTCACCTTTAATATTTTTCTCATATTCGAGGGTTGCAGTATTTTTAAATTTTTCAAGATCTGCAAAATTATTGCCGATCCTGGCGTCAAACGAAAGTACAACAGGTTTGTTTATAGTTAGTTCTTCCAGGTTCCATGTAATCTTATTGTTGGCTGCATCGTATTGAGATTCAGCTCCCGAAGGATTTATAGAGTCTTTGATAACTTCAAGTTTCGCGGGGATGTTATCTGAAATGATAATATTTTCAGCATTCATATTGCCTGTATTTTCAATTGTTATCATAAAAGTTACCAGATCACCCATATTAAAATCTCCGCCGTTTTTATCCGTAACTTCAATATTGAATTTTTTAAAATCCGGCGAGCTCTCAACTTTATTTTCCAGGGTCTTTGTTACAATAAAGTTTTCTTCTTTTCCCCTGGAAATAAATTTAAAAACTGTCTGCCTGCCCTTGATGAGAGTTCCATTATCAACCGGCTTATTTACTTTTACTGAAAAAACAACTTTGCCTGATTGACCTTTTAGTAAGTTTCCTGCATTGAATTCCATTGAACCATCCGCCTGGTTGAATTTGCATACAGGGTCACTTGACATGAAGACTGTATTCGAAGGAATTCCTGTTAAAACCTTAAAGTCATTTGCCACAACATTACCGCTGTTTTTAAAATTTATTGTGTAGGTTATCACCGAATCAGGGATAACTTTTTCTGCAGCATTATTCGAAATATTATTCAATTCACCGGCTTCAAAATTAGGTTTAAGGTAATAAATAAAATAAAAATATGCGCCAGCTGCAGCTATCAATAAAAACACCACTATAAAAACTGGAATCAGTATCCAGAGTTTTTTATTTTTCCTTGCCCCAGCTTTTTTAATATCATCATTTTGAGGTGAGGATTCCATCTTTTTTCATCTTTCTTTTAAACTGGAGAACTTTTCTTATATATTCTATTGAATCATCCCATAACCTGACAGTCGATTTTTTATCTTTCCTTCTTATAAAAAGGCATGGGATTTCATTTATTTTTAAATTATTAAAATAAGCAAAAGCCATAACCTCGGTATCCCAGAACCATCTTTTATCCTGGGTTTTTTCAATTACCGGCAGTATTTTTTCCCTGTTAAAAAATTTAAACCCTGTTTCTGTATCATTTAACGGAATTTTTAAAAAATGACGGGTAATGGAATGGTAAGCCTTGCTTGAAAGATCCCTCATAATAGAATCAAACCTTAAATAAGTCAGCCTGTATGCTGTTGAAATATCATAACCTTCTTCAATAGCCTGAACCATCGATGGAATATATCTTGCATGAACTTCCAGATCAATATCCAGGAATCCTACGATTTTTCCTTCCGATGTACGTATGCCCTCGCAGACAGTACCTCCCCTTCCGACATTTTTTTCATGAAAAATATATCTCATATGATTGTTAACGGATGATATTCTTTTAATCAATTCTCTTGTATTATCCTGGCTGCAGTCATCTATAAAAATCAATTCATATTTATACTTTGTTCTACTCATAGCTGCCTCCAGCTCACTTATACTTTTTTCAAGTATGGCTTCTTCATTATAACAAGCTATGATTATCGATAAATCATATGGCATAAAATGCTCCCGATATTTTTCATGAATAATAATCCAGTACTCTCCTGACAGCAAAAATTACATCTTCTACATCTTTATCTGAAAGTTTTGCCGAAAAAGGAATTGAAATCGTCCTGTCTGAAACATAAGAAGAAACAGGGAAATCTTCTTTTTTATAGCCAAATCTTTTTTTATAATAGGGATGCAGATGAATGGCAATAAAATGAACGCCTGTTCCTATATTTTCCCTGTATAAGGCATTTAATATTCCATCCCTGTCCGTTTTTATTTTTTCGATTTCCAGTACCAAAGTATATAAATGCAGCGCATGGCGGGTGTTTTGTTCAAATTCCGCCGGAGTTTTTACAGGCAAATCCTTAAAAGCCTTATTGTACCTTTCCCATATATCAAGTCTTCTACCCCAGTTTTTATCGATTCTTCTAAGCTGGTGTATTCCAATTGATGCCTGCATATCAGTCATATTATATTTATACCCCGGAGCTATTACATAATAATGCTTATAACCTTCGTCTGAGTATCTTTTCCATGCATCCTTGTTTAATCCATGAAGGGTCAAAGCCCTCAGTTTATCGACACAACCAGGATTATTGAGGGTAATCATACCCCCTTCTCCGGTTGTTAAATTTTTAGTTACATAAAAACTGAATACTGAGAAATCCCCTATGTTTCCGACTTTCATCCCATGGTATTCCGATTCAATGGCATGAGCACAATCACTTATAACTTTTAAGTCATATTTTTTTGCAAGTTTTAATATCCTGTCCATATTGCAGGGCCTCCCTGTATAATGCACCGGAAGAATTGCCTTAGTTTTTTCAGTAATTTTATTTTCAATCTCATCAGGGTTTATGTTCAATGAATCTTTATCGATGTCGGCAAATACAGGTATGCCGCCCGCATGAATAATTACATTTGCAGTGGCACAAAAAGTCATTGGGGTGGTTATCACTTCATCGCCGCTGCCTACACCCGCGGATTCCAGAGCAATATGCATGCCGGAAGTGCATGAATTAACGGCAACTGCATACCCGCTTCCAATATATTTTTTAAATTCTTCTTCAAATTCATGTACTTTTGGTCCTGTACCAATCCAGCATGATCTCATGGTATCGACAACTTCCCTGATTTCATCTTCCATCAATAAAGGACTTCCGAAAATCAGGAAATCACCCCTGACTGGTTTTAAAGGCTTATATTCCGGTTTTCTTTTGACCATTTTTATCTGATTTTTAAAGTAATTTAGATAATTAATTAACAAAAAAACAAATTCTCAAAAAATTTTTTTATTAACCTCTTTTATTTTTTTAAATTATGTGAAATTTTTAATTTAAATTCATATTATTTTTTATTTTCTGCTCTGTGATCAATATAATCCTTAAGGGCCTCTTTCCAGTACTCTCCTGACAGAAGGCCAATTGCTCTGAGATGAGCATTATCCAGTACCGAATATGCCGGGCGCTTTGCCCTTGCCCCGAATTCCTCGCTGGTTACAGGTGAAATATTAGGGCTCAGTCCGGATAGCCTGAATATTTCATTTGCAAAATCGAACCATGAGCAGCTTCCTGTATTGGTCATATGATAAAGCCCATATTTTTGAGTGCCAATAAGCTCGGCCATTAATTG
>JAMCSM010000129.1 GCA_023380915.1 Actinomycetota bacterium
TGCAATGGGTAATGGTTTTATCCTTGATAAAAAAATTGAAAAATCAAAAGCAAAATCATGGATTTCCAAATTAAATATAAAAACACCGGGTATTAATACTTTAGCTAATAATCTATCCGGAGGAAATCAGCAAAAGGTAATAGTTGCCAAATGGCTGGAAAAAAATTCAAGGATATTTTTAATGAGTGAGCCAACCCGTGGAATTGATGTAGGTTCAAAAGCAGAAATTTATCAGATTGCTGAAAGTTTATGCCAGCAGGGCGCTGCAGTCCTTATAGTTTCCGGGGAGCTTCCTGAAATACTTTCGGTATCTGACAGAGTTATAGTTATGAAAGACGGAAGAATTGCAGGAGAATTTATGACCAGGCAAACTTCACAGGAAGAGCTTATGCATTGTGCTACAACTTAATTTTGATAGCATATTTGGCAACAGCATAACTGTAAATTCTAAATATAGATATATAAATTAAATGTAATATTTATAAATGCTAAAAAATATTTTTTTTATATCATTAATATGAAAGGCATTGGTATGGATGAAAAATATTTAGTAAGGGAAAAAAAGAAATTAAGGTTATCTGATACCATGATTTTACTTACTGCCCTTATTGTTCTTGTTATTTTTTTTACATTAATGAATAAGGCATTTTTTTCTTATGCAAATATCAGTACAATGTTAAAAAATATGGTAATAACCGGTATTTTAGCACTTGGTCTTACACCACTTATGATAGCCAGAGGTCTTGATATTTCATTTGGTTCAAGTGTTTCATTTACCGGTGTTTTAATGGCGTTTTTATATAACAGAGGTGTGCCACTTGTTATGTGTCTTATAGTCGGAGTGGCGGCGGCTGTATTTATTGGATTTTTAAATGGGATATTAATAGAAAAATTTGACTTAATTCCAATAATTTTAACTTTAGGCATGATGTCAATTCTTGGTGCGCTTGCACTGGTTTTATCAGGAGCATTTTCAATTTCCATGTTAACTGATCAGCTTTATTATTTTGCAACCAGGACATTTCTTAAAGTTCCAATTTCTGTATTTATATTGATCATTTTTATAATATTATTCTGGTTTATTTTAACCTTTACAAAAACAGGAAGGACTATTTACATAGTAGGAGCAAATCCTAAGGTAGCGACATTATCCGGAATAAAGGTAAAAAAAGTAAGAATTCTGCTTTATACTTATTTTGGATTTATCGCAGGTATTGCATCTATAATTATGGTGGCACTTACCGGTGTTGGTAATCCGCTTGCGGGTGCCAAAATGGCACTCCCTGTGCTATCCGCTGTCGTTCTTGGCGGTATATCACTGGCTGGAGGTGCGGGAAGCGTATGGGGAACAATTATTGGTGTACTTATTGTTTCCGTAATTTTTAACGGGGTATCAGTTTTAAATATTGAATCTTATTTTATTCAAATGGTTCAAGGTCTTGCTTTAATAATAATAGTTTCCTTATATGAAATCAGGAATCAAAGAGCTGCAAGGAGATAAAATGACTCAGACTGATTTAAGTATTAATAAAAAAAGTGCACTTCAAAGAATAAATATATTTAAAGTTAATTCAATTTCTCCAAGCTTATTCATTGTATTTATTATAATGTGTGCAATTTTTGGCGGAATAAATCCCCAATTTTTTAGCTTTATCAATTTTAAAGCAATAATTTCGGGACTCAGCGTATACGGAATAATGGCAGTAGGACTGTCTTTTGTTGTGTTGACAGGGAACTTTGATGTTTCAGTCGGCTCAATAGTTGGAATTTCGTCAATAGTTATCGCCAAAATGTTTAATATTGCAGGACTGTCACTTCCGATACCTGTAATAATACTTATTGGGCTTATCGTCGGTGCTTCAGTAGGAGCTTTAAATGGCTTTCTGGTTACTGTTGTTGGAATTAATTCTGTTATCACTACACTTGGAACACTCGCAATATTTAGAGGTATTTCATATTATATCGCCAATAAACCGACGATAAGCCCAATACAATTTTATGTTGCAATAGGCAGAGGCTTTATCGCAAAAGCAATACCCTACAGTTTTGTATACATGGTTGTTATTTATGTGATTGCTTATTTAGCTTTAAGGTTTACAAAATTTGGAAGAGATACTTATCAGGTTGGATCTAATGCTAATGCTGCAAGACTGGCGGGTCTGTCTGTTAAAAGAACTCAATTTTTAGCTTTTGTGGTTTCCGGACTTACTTGCGGTATAAGTGCATTTTTAATGACAAGTCAGGCTGCTTTTGCCCAGGGTGAATTCGGAACCGGATTTGAGTTTACAATTTTAACCATTGTTGTTCTTGGTGGAATATCATTGTCAGGAGGACGTGGTACTTTAATTGGTGTAGCTTTAGCATTGCTTATAATTAGTTCCATATCTAATGGACTTACAATGGTAAATGTTGAAGTTTATTGGAGAGATGCATTTAACGGAATTATTTTAATTGCTGCAATATTAATTGATTCCGTTAGAGTTAGAAGACGAGAGCTACTGAAGGCTTGAGTTTCAAATAAGAATATATGTATCATAAAATTATAATTTTTATTTAAAATATGTTTTGCAGCACAAATTTAAATAATTTCTTTTCAAATTGATAAATATCATTTATAAATTGTATTATTGATTGAAGTATATTAAAATTCCTTTTAATTTTGCTAAAACAGGTTTTATTATAATTTTGCAATTGTTTAAAATATCTTGAACAGGAGTTGGGTATGGTAAATACAAAAAATATCAGAAAGTCAATTTGTGAAATAGGAAAATTACTTTTTGATAAGGGTTTAATAGACTCAAGCGGCGGCAACATATCGGTAAGAGACGGGGACAAGGTTTATGTAAATCCAAGACAGGCAGGAGAACATCATCAATGGT
>JAMCSM010000130.1 GCA_023380915.1 Actinomycetota bacterium
GTTCCTTAATAGAAGTTTACCCTGAAACCGGAAGAACTCATCAGATAAGAGTTCATCTGGCTTTTATCGGACACCCGGTAATTGGTGATAAAACTTATGGAAACAGGGAAACTGAGAAAATTGCAAAGGAGATAGGACTAAACCGCCAGTTTTTGCATGCAAAAAGAATAGTTTTAACTCATCCCGTTACTGGAAAAGAAATAGATTTGATTGCTGATTTGCCTGATGATTTATCAGACAGCATTGATCTGTTAAATTTACAATACCATATATGAATCAGGCTTTGTCCGGGTGACGGTGGAACTTAAAATCATTTTTGCTGAAAATTCAGATGTCACCTGTTTACATTTTCCATACAATATTTTAAAAGTTTATTATATAATTTTATCTGAAAGATTTATTGAAGGTTTTTTAAACTATTTATTTTGTATAAGGGAGTGATTTTTTTGGCAAGCATCAGAAGGCTTGTACTGGATGTTTTAAAACCTCATACACCAAACTTGCTTGATCTTGCTGCACAGCTTGCAGATCTGGTAGGTATAGACGGTGTTGATATCTCACTGACCGAAATGGATCAGAAGGTTGAAAATGTTAAGATTACACTTGAGGGATTTTCCATTAACTTTGAGGAAGTTGAAAGGTTAATTATCCAATTCGGAGCTTCAATCCACAGCGTTGACAAGGTTTCTGCCGGATCAAGTCTGATTGAGGAAGTTGCTACTCAACAGGATTAATGATTATATAACTTAGCCAATAATTTTCATAAAAAAAGCTGGCAGTTTAAATGCCAGCTTTTTTCTCGATTAAAAAATATCTGAAAAATACAATCTTTAAAAAATTACGTTGACCGTATTTCCTGCTTTATGAATACGATATATGATATTGCAAAACAAATTATTGCAAGAGCAATAACTGCAATAATCTGAGGCCATACCTGCACAAGGCTTTGTCCGAGTGACAGAGGACTTAAAATCATTTTTGATATATCTGAAGTTGTTACTGCCCTTAAAAATAACTGGCTTCCGCTTGGAACAAGAAGAATGGTGATGGATTCTGTAAACAGGTAAGCCGGAGAAATCCTTTTTATTCCAAGATCAAGATTGAAATTTTTGATTTGTGTTGCAAGTGTTGCGCCTTCATTTACAGGAGCGACTGCATTTGCTATTGCACTGGCAATAATTTGAATAAAGAAAAAGAAAAATATCCAGATTGCAACAGAAGTAAGAATTGAAGTTGCGGTCTTATCCATTATTACTGAAAATAACATTGAAAGCGCCATCCAGAATGTGCCGTAGCAAACACATATAAAGATAAAAATCAGTAGCCGCAGTATTTCTTCAGAGGTTGGAGGAACTCCTATTATCCGAAGCCCTATTCCTGCAATTATCATTACAATACTTCCGATAATTATCGACATTGTTGTAATACCTGCAAGAAATTTGCCATTTATTATGCTGTCTCTGTAAATTGGCTGGGAAAGCAGCCTGCTAAGATTCTTTGAATTCCTTTCAGAATTTATTGCATCAAATCCAAATACAATTCCAATAATGGGGATAAAGAAACTTAAGAAGTAAAGAAATGACGGCAAAACATCTCCTGCAGTTGTAAATAATTTCAGAAAAACAAATGCATCTGTTGAAGACTGTGCGGCAAGTCTTATATTTTGTATGGAGACATAAATTGAAGTAAGTCCTGTCAGATAAACAAGGGCAAGCAGGATTAAAAATTTTTTACTGCTGAAATAATCAGCAAGTTCTTTTCGGTAAATTGTGAGAATACTTTTCATTTTAAACCTCTTTGAAATAGTTTAAATAAACATCTTCGAGAGAGAAATCCTTAATATCCATTTTAGTTAAAATAACTCCTTCTATGTTTGTTACCATTCTTGAAATTTCCTGTCTTAAATCTTCATCTGTTCCGATATGTATAACATTTTCTGTAGATATTACTGACTTTATTCCCTTGATAGTTTTTATTTGCTGGACAACTTTTTCCGCATCTCCTATAACCTCCAGCTCAATCTGATGCTTGTAACCGCCGAATATGTTTTTACTCAGATCAGAAACATTTCCTTCACCAATTAATTTTCCTTTTGACATGATCCCAACCCTATGACAGATTTTTTGTACAAGGTTTAATTGATGTGAAGAAATAAGAAATGTAATTTTCTTTTTCTTGTTAAGTTCCGATATTGTTTCAAGTATCTGATTTGCAACTTCAATATCAAGGCCTTCAGTTGGTTCATCAAATATGACCAGTTCAGGGTCCTTTATTAAAACATCTGCAATGCCAAGCCTTTGTTTCATTCCTTTTGAAAATTGCTTAACTATACGGTTTTTATCTTTAGTCAAACCTACAATTGAAAGAACTTCATCAATCTTTTTGGGAATGTCTTTTTCAGGTATGCTGTTAAGCAAGGCAGTATATTCAAGGTTTTGAGCTGAAGTCATATCTTCATAAAAACCTACCTTTTCAGGCAGGTAACCTGTAAATCTCTTGATTCTTAAAGGATCTTTTACAGGATTAAAATCTTGTACGGAAAGCTGTCCTGAACTTGGTTCTGTAAGCCCGAGAAGCATCAGAATTACCGTTGATTTCCCTGCACCATTTGGACCGAGCAAACCATAAATCTCGCCCTTTGGAATACTCAGATTTAAATCATCAACGACAACCTTTTCGCCGTATTTTTTTGTTAAATTTTTTGTGCTAATAATATAATTATCCATAGTAAGCCTGTTAAAATATATTAATATTGATAAATTACCTTCTGCCTAATTTAGCAAAAATAATTCCTACTCCAACTATTACTATAACTATTATTCCTATACCAACCCAGCCCCAGATAGTTGGAGTTTGAACAGTAACCCTTACATCCATTTTCGGACTGCTGTTTTCACTTGCCACATTTAAGGTTACCATATAATCACCGGCTATTGTCCTATCAGGTGGAAAAACAGTTACATCAATATCTTTGGTCTTATCTGCATCAAGCTTATCTATTTCAGACGGGTTAAACTTAATCTTCCAGCCGTCAGGACCGCTGGATGTCAGCGTAATTTTTTCAATTGCAGCAGAACCTGTATTTTTTAACTGAACAGCAAAATGATTATCCTTGCCTGAAGTTGCTTTCATATCATATCTGCCGTTTGTTGGAGTAAATGTTAATTCATAGGTTGCTGTAATTATAGCTTTAAACTCTGCTTCAGCCTGAATTGTATCGGATGCTGCCTTTATTTTTATGTCATATTCTCCAGGTTCCTGTTTTGTTAAGGGAATTGCGACAAACTTAAGACTTTCCTTTTTGCCGGGAATTAGTTTAACTGCTGAAATTTCTGTTTGTTCATATGCCGGCTGAATAGATACATACCATCCCTGCGGAGCTTCTGCAGTAAGATTAAATACTGTTTCTTCCTCTCCTATAAAAGAAACATCAGCTTTAAATTCAAACTGTGCTCCGGCTTTTGCCTTCAGTTCAGGATAAGTAATATCAAATTTAACTTCGGGTTTAATTTCGCTTGTTGTGGTGGTTGCTTCATCTGCTGCATACAACATTTGCGGAATAATAAATAAAGAAGCAATTACTATGACAAGTGATAATATGAAAAATACCTTTTTAAATAATTTTAATTTTCCACTCACTTCTTTGAACTCCTTTTCTAACTGGTTGAATTATTATGACTTTGATTTATATTTAGATTTTAAGCTAAAATGAAATTTTATAACTTTGGCTATAAAAGTCAATAAAAATAAGAAACTTTCAGCATTCAGACACCAGACTTCAGACTTTAGACACCAGACTTTTCTTTGTGTAATCTCTGGCCATTTCCCTTCTTAAGTCTAATGTCTGAGGTCTATAGTCTTACTGTCTGAAATATTATTTGATTTTTATGTTGAAATATATGATAAAATTTATTATATTACCTAATAGCAAAAAATAATAAAAATTGAAGCACCTTTAAATTAGTCCGGAGAGGCTAAAAGGTAAAGTAAATGAAAAACAATTACAATTTAAAAGTTTTACATATAAATTTATGCCTTCCTGAAAATGGAGGCATTTTTTTTATGCATATTTTTAATAAAATCCTTAAATTTTAAATAACATAAGAAACTATGAGAGAAAAAGCTACAGTACTGAATTCAGATGATATTGCAAGAATCATTAAAAGAATTTCACATGAGATAATTGAAAGAAATAAGGGAAGTGAAAATATCATCTTTATCGGTATTCGCAAAAGAGGTGTTCCTCTTGCAAAAAGAATAAAGGAAAATATAGAAGAACTTTACAATTCGGAAATAAAACTTGGAAAACTGGATATTTCCTTTTACAGAGATGACATTAATGAAAAAATAAAATCTGATGTAAACATTACGGAAATTCCTTTTGAAATAAAGGGCAAGGACATAATACTTGTTGATGATGTCTTATTTACAGGAAGAACCATCAGGGCTGCGATGGATGCCATAATGGATTTTGGAAGACCTAAATCCATTCAGCTTGTAGTTTTAATTGACAGAGGGCATAGAGAGCTTCCAATCAGAGCAGACTATGTAGGTAAGAATCTGCCGACTTCATTAAATGAATTTGTGGAAGTAAAACTTGAGGAAACCGATAATGAGGATAAAGTGTCAATATGCGCAATATAGGATTAATCAAAATATTTAATAAATATAAAAGATAAAAAAAGAAATTTTAAAATTTTAAGTTAAATAAAAATATAAAAACATACTTAAAAATAAAAAAGGTTTATGGAAGAAAAAAAAGATATATTAAGTCTTGATAAATTCAGTACTGATGAAATATATGATTTTTTAGAACAAACCGATTCTTTTGCTGAAATTTTAAAAAGGGATGTTAAAAAAGTTCCTGCACTTAGAGGAAAGACAATAATAAATTTATTTTTTGAGTCAAGCACCAGAACAAAAGTTTCGTTTGAAATAGCTGCAAAAAGGCTGTCAGCCGATCTTATAAACTTTTCAGTATCCTCCAGCAGTTTGAAAAAAGGAGAATCTGAAATTGATACCTTAAAGACTATCAATTCAATGAAGATTGACCTTGTTATTATAAGGCATTGTGACAGCGGCTATGTTAATTATCTTGCAAAAAATATTGATGCTTCTGTCATAAATGCAGGAGACGGCAAACATGAACATCCCACGCAGGCTCTCCTTGACCTGTACACTATTTATAAGAATTTTCAAGTGCTTGACGGCTTAAAAGTTGCAATTGTGGGAGATATATTAAACAGCAGAGTTGCACGCTCGGATATCAAACTTTTCAGTAAGATGGGAATGAATGTAACCGTGGTTGCTCCTTCCATGCTGTTACCTGAAAACTTCGGTTTCTTTGATGTAAAAATTACGGATAATATTGATAAGGTCATATCTGAAGTTGATGTACTTTACATGCTGAGAATGCAGTTTGAAAGACAGGACAGAAAATTTTATCCATCAATCAGGGAATATAATAAATTTTTATCCTTAAATTGTGAAAGAATGAGTGTTATGAAAAAGGATTCAATAGTAATGCATCCCGGACCGGTAAACAGAGACATTGAAATTTCAAATGAAATTATGGAAATGAGTGAATCTGATAAAAACAGGATTAAAATCAATACGCAGATTACAAACGGCGTAGCGGTAAGGATGGCGCTCTTATATTATGCACTTGGCTAAAAAGTTATCTTATTTTAAAAATATTCTTTAATTAATATTAATTGAAGAGTAAGGATATTTAATGAAGTTTGAAAATCTGAAACTGAAAAACACGGAAAATATAATCATAAAAAAAGGCATTATCATAAATCCTCAAACAGGGGGAAAATCCAAAAAAGATATTTTAATTTTAAATGGAATCATAAAGGAGATAAGTGAAAATATTATTCCTCCTGCTGAATTCTGCTGCAGGGAAATAAATGCGAAAGATTTATATGTTTGTCCCGGTTTTATAGACATGCATGTTCACTTAAGGGACCCCGGAGACAGGAATGAGGAAGATATTGAAAGCGGAGTAAAAGCTGCTTTAAGAGGAGGAATAACTGCGCTGGCATGCATGCCCAACACGGAACCCGTACTTGATAACCCGTATCTTATTAATTATGTAATTATTAAATCAAAGGAATTAAATTATAACATTTATCCTGTTGCAGCAATTACGGGAAATCTTGCTGGCGAAAAAATCAGCGAGATGGGACTCTTGGCAGAATCAGGAGCAATTGCATTTTCTGATGATGGAAACGGGATTCAGAATGCAAAACTTATGTATGAAGCCATGAAATATGGAACACAATTAAAAGTCCTGTTTATTCTTCATGAAGAGGATTACAGCTTTTCAAGCTTTGGTCAGGTTAATGACGGTTATTATTCTGCAATGCTGGGACTTGAAGGAATTTTAAGCTTAAGCGAAGATCTGATGACAGCAAGAGATATAATCCTTTCCAAAGCCACAGGTGCAAGAGTGCATATTACTCATGTCAGCAGCGAAAAAACTGTTGAAATGATTGCAGAAGCAAAAAGCAAGGGTGTAAATATTACATGTGATACAACATGCGAACACCTGTTTTTTAATGACAGTTGCCTTATTGATTATGATACGAAATTTAAGATAAAGCCTCCAATTAGAAGTGAATCTGACAGACGTGCAATAATTGCAGGTTTAAAAAACGGAACAATAGATGCAATAGCAAGTGATCATGCACCTCATCTTTTATCTGAAAAAAACAAAAGCTTCAGGGAAGCTTCTTTTGGTTCCATTGGTCTTGAAACATTATTTAAGGCAAGTCTGACAAAATTATTATATGAAGAAAAATTTGAAATTGAAAAGATAATTTCCCTGATAAGTTTAAATCCGGCAAAAATACTTAATGTTGAATGCGGAAAAATTGAAACCGGCAGGATTGCAAATATTACAATTGTTGATATTGAAAGTGAAAATATTTATAAATCACAGGATATCATGTCAATGAGTAAAAACAGCTCATTTTTAGGACAAAAACTGAAAGGTGAAATCAGATATACCATTGTTAATGGAAGAGTGGGTTTTTCAAATTAAATAAAATACTTAAAGAAATTGCAGGGGATAATTTTGAAAGCAATTTTAATGCTTGAAGACGGCACGGTTTTTAAGGGTAAGAGTTTCGGCAGTGAAGGCGAGATAACAGGAGAAGTTGTATTTAATACATCTATGACAGGTTATCAGGAAATACTTACCGATCCTTCCTATCATGAACAAATAGTTGCAATGACTTATCCTCAAATCGGAAATTACGGAGTAAACGATAAAGATGTGGAATCAAATAAAATTCAGCTCTCAGGCATTATAGTAAAGGAATATATTGATTATTACAGCAGCTGGAGAGCAAAAAATAGCCTTGATGCATATCTTAAAAGATATAATATTACTGCAATTTCAGATATAGATACAAGAGAGCTTACAAGACATATAAGAGTCAGCGGGGCAATGAATGGAATAATTTCTACTGAAAATTCTAACTTAAATTATCTTCAGGAAAAGCTGGATAATTACCCCGGACTTATAGGCAGAGATCTTGTAAAAAATGTTTCATGCACCAAACCTTATTATTACAACAATAAAATAAAAAATCATAAATATTATGTAATTGCCCTTGATTATGGAATAAAACTTAATATTTTAAGATGTTTAAATGATGAAGGGTGCAGAATAAAAGTTTTTCCTGCAGATACAGGTATAGACAGGATATTAAGTGAAAATCCTGACGGAGTACTGCTTTCAAATGGTCCGGGTGATCCTGCAGCCGTAAAGTATGCCATAAAAAATATTTCTGAACTGCTTGGCAAAAAACCGGTTTTTGGAATATGCCTTGGTCATCAGCTTATAGCTCTTTCACTGGGGGCAGAGACATATAAACTTAAATTCGGACACCACGGCGGCAATCATCCTGTAAAAAATCTGGAAACAGGACAGGTTGAAATTACAACCCAAAATCATGGATTTAATGTGGATGAAAAATCTTTAAAAAAGCTGAAAAATATTAGATATAAAGTAACACATTTAAATTTAAATGACCAAACAATTGAAGGAATTGAATATGAAGATTTAAATGCATTTTCAGTTCAGCATCACCCGGAAGCAGGTCCGGGACCTCATGATGCAAGATATATTTTCAGAAAATTTACAAACATGATGGAAAAATTCAAAACGAAAATACAATAAAAATATTTACTGAAATTTATGCCAAAAAGAAAAGACTTAAAGAAAATATTGATCATAGGATCAGGTCCCATTATCATCGGGCAGGCATGTGAATTTGATTACTCCGGTACACAGGCATGTAAGGTTTTAAAGGACGAAGGCTACAGGGTTATACTGATAAACAGCAATCCTGCAACAATAATGACGGATCCTGAATTTGCAGATAAAACATATATCGAGCCCCTTATGCCGGAGTTTGTTGAAAAAATAATAAAGGCTGAGAGGCCTGATGCCATTTTACCAACTCTTGGAGGTCAGACAGGATTAAATATTGCCGTCAGTCTGGCAGATTCCGGAGTTCTTAACCAGTATGGTGTTGAGCTTATAGGAGCTGACGTAAATGTAATTAATAAGGCTGAAGACAGGGAGCTTTTTAAGGAAGCAATGAAAAACATTGGATTATACGTGCCTCCAAGCGGTTATGTAAACAATCTGGCTGATGCACTTAAAATTGCTTTGCGGCTAAATTATCCTTTAGTGGTAAGGCCCAGCTTTACTTTAGGGGGTCTGGGAGGAGGGGTTGCTTTCAACAAAGAAGAATTCATTACAATAGTTACAAGGGGGCTTAATCTTTCTCCTGTAAATCAGGTTCTTGTGGAAAAATCTGTAGCAGGCTGGAAGGAATATGAGCTGGAAGTAATGAGAGATAAAAATGATAATGTTGTAATAGTATGTTCAATTGAAAATTTTGACCCTATGGGAGTTCATACCGGAGACAGTATAACTGTTGCCCCGGCTCAAACTTTGACTGATTATGAATATCAGTTAATGAGAAATTCGGCATTGTCAATCATAAGGGAGATCGGGGTGGAAACCGGAGGTTCAAACATACAATTTGCAATAAATCCCGAAAATGGAAAAATGGCTGTAATTGAAATGAATCCAAGAGTTTCAAGAAGCAGTGCTCTTGCTTCCAAGGCAACAGGATTTCCCATTGCAAAAATAGCGACAAAACTTGCCATAGGATATACTCTTGATGAAATCCCAAATGATATAACAAAAAAAACTCCGGCATGTTTTGAACCATCAATTGATTATGTGGTGGTTAAATTCCCAAGATGGGCTTTTGAAAAATTTCCAGGAACAGACATAAGCCTGACTACCAGAATGAAATCTGTAGGTGAAGCCATGTCCATCGGCAGAACTTTCAAGGAGGCACTGCAAAAATCAATAAGATCCCTTGAAATTGACAGATATGGACTTGGTGCGGACGGCAGGGAAAAATTAAAGGAAGAAAATTTAAAGTATATGCTTTCAGTTCCTAACCAGGATAGAGTATTTTATATAAAATATGCTTTTGAAACCGGCAAAACGGTTGAGGAGATTTTCAGTTTTACAAAAATAGATCCCTGGTTTTTAAATAATATAAAAGATCTTGTTGAGTTTGAAAAAGGTTTTAAGAAGTTGCAGTTAAAACACCTTGATAATGAGAAACTGCTTGAAGCAAAGAAATTAGGTTACTCCGATGTTCAGATAGCATATTTATGCGGTGTTTCTGAAGATGGTATACGGAAACTGCGAAAGAAATTTAATATAAATGCAACTTTTAAAACTGTTGATACCTGTGCTGCGGAATTTGAAGCATATACTCCTTATTATTATTCAACATATGAGTCTTCTACCGAAGCAGCAAAATCGGAAAAAAGAAAAATTATCATACTTGGCAGTGGTCCAAACAGAATAGGCCAGGGTATAGAATTTGATTACTGCTGTGTACATGCTTCCTTTGCTCTTCATGAAAGTAATTATGAGACAATAATGATAAACTGCAATCCTGAAACTGTCAGCACCGATTATGATACATCCGACAGACTTTATTTTGAGCCTCTTACTTATGAAGATGTAATGAATATTATTGATGCAGAAAAACCATTTGGAGTAATTGTTCAGTTTGGAGGGCAGACGCCTTTAAAACTTGCATCCAGACTTCAGGAATCGGGAGTAAATATACTTGGAACTTCGCCTGACAGCATAGATCTTGCAGAAGACAGAAAAAGATTCGGGTTAGTCCTTAATTCCCTTAATATTCCCCAACCTGAAAATGGAACTGCCTTAAATGTGGAAGATGCCAGAAAAATAGCGGCAAAAATAGGCTATCCTCTGCTTGTAAGACCTTCCTATGTTTTAGGCGGCAGGGCAATGGTAATAGTTTATGATGAGGAAAATCTGATAAACTATGCTGAAAATGCATTCAGGGTTTCACCCGGATTTCCTGTTTTAATTGATAAATTCCTTGAACAGGCAACAGAAATAGATGTTGATGCAGTATTTGACGGAGAGGAAATGTTTATCGGCGGAATAATGGAACATATAGAAGAAGCAGGAATACACTCGGGAGACAGCGCCTGTGTAATTCCACCTTTTGCTCTTGGAGCTGAAATAATTAAAAAAATAAAAGAGTATACATTTAAAATTGCAAAAACACTTAAAGTAATAGGTTTAATAAACATACAATATGCTGTAAAAAATTCAACCGTGTATGTTCTGGAAGCAAATCCGAGAGCTTCAAGAACTGTTCCCTTTGTAAGCAAGTCAATTAAAGTTCCTCTTGCTAAAATTGCAGCGCGTGTTATGGCGGGTGAAAAATTAAAAAATATAGACTTTAAAAGGGTAGATTCAAACAATCTTGGATATTTCAGCATCAAAGAAGCTGTTCTTCCTTTTAGCAGATTTCCCGGAACTGATACTCTCCTTGGTCCTGAAATGAAATCAACAGGAGAAGTAATGGGAATTGATAAGAATTTTGGAATTGCCTTTGCTAAATCGCAGCTTGCAGTTAATCAGAAATTTCCTTCTTCCGGTACCGTTTTTATAAGTGTAAGTGATCGTGATAAAAACAGCATTGCCATTCTTGCAAAAAAGATTTCCGAACTTCAGTTTAAAATAATTGCAACAAGAGGAACAGGAGAACACCTTGAAAGCCTTGGAATTAAATGCGACAAAGTTTTAAAAATCAGGGAAGGCAGGCCAAATGTTCTTGATATGTTAAAAAATGGTGAAATAAGTCTTATCATAAATACGCCTGAAGGCAGTGAGGCAAGAAGTGACGGTTATTATTTAAGAACAGCGGCAGCATTGCTTAATGTTCCATGTATTACAACAATCTCGGGAGCAAGTGCGGCAATTCAGGGTATTTATGAGCTTAAATTAAATCCGAACATAAACATAAAAGCCATACAGGATTATTAAACATGAAATTAATAAAATGTGAGATAATCTCCAATGAGAAAATCGGAGATGAACTTTTTAAAATGACTTTATTTTCACCTTATATAGTAAAAAATGCCATTCCGGGACAGTTTGTAAATATAAAGTGCTCTGAAAATAATAATTTTGATCCTCTGCTTCGAAGGCCTTTTTCCATACATGATGTTGAACCTGATTTTAAGGTATTTTCCATTTTGTATTTATTAAAAGGGAAGGGAACATATTATCTGTCAGAATTAAATTCGGGAGATATGGTGAATTTCACAGGGCCGCTTGGCAATGGTATAAAAACAGAAGAAGATGAAAATAATGATTTTCTTCTCATAGGAGGAGGAATAGGCGTTGCACCTTTGTATTTTCTTGCAAAAATACTTTCAGCACAAAACAAAAATGTATTTTTTGCAGCAGGATTTAAATATAATAATTTTCTGCTTATTGAAAAGATGTTCCAAAGACTGAAAATAAATTATGAAATATATTCGGAAAACGGAATGCACGGGACAAAGGGATTAATCACAGATTTCATAATGGAAAAAGCTGATGATTTTAAAAAATACAGTATTTACTGCTGCGGGCCTGTGGAGATGTACAGGACGCTGCAAAATATTTTTTCACTTAAGGATATAAAAGCCAAAGCACTTTTTGAAGAAATTATGGCTTGCGGAATCGGGGTATGCAAGGGCTGTGTAATGAAATTTAAAAATAATAATGGCTATGTTTATAAAACTGTATGTAAGGATGGTCCATTGTTTGATTTAATGGAGGCGGTATTTGACTGAGGTAAGTACTGTACAAAAACTTTCTGTTAAATTGGGAAGTATTGAACTTAAGAATCCTGTGATAATGTGTTCAGGAACTTTTGCCAGCGGCATGGAATATAATGATTTTTATGATGTAAGCATGCTGGGAGCGGTAACCACTAAAAGTTTTTCCCTTCATCCCTGTGAAGGCAATAAGCCGCCAAGATTATGTGAAACTCCTGCAGGACTTTTAAATTCCATAGGTCTTCAAAATGAGGGTATTGACTTTTTTATAAGCCAGCACCTGCCGGTGGTAAAAAAAGCAGGCATCAATATCATATTAAGCATAGTTGGGATAAATTCTTCTGAATTTTCAGATATTGCAGCAAAAGTGAGAAAAATAGAAGAAGAACTTCTGGCTGTGGAACTCAATCTGTCGTGCCCCAATGTTAAAAGGGGAGGGCTTACCATCTGCTCTGTTCCCGATGATGTTGAAGAGGTAACTGCTGTGGTGAGAAAAACATTAAATATTCCTGTAATTGTAAAATTAAGTCCAAATAATAACAATTTAGCTGAACTTGCAAAAAGGGCAAAAAATGGGGGAGCCGAAGTCATATCACTAATCAACACTTTGACTGGAATGGCAATTGATATAAATACCTTTAAGCCCAAACTGGGAAATATAACGGGAGGGCTGTCCGGGCCTGCGGTCAAGCCTGTGGCTGTGGCAAAAATTTATAACCTGCACAAAGAAAAAATACTTCCTATTATCGGAATGGGCGGAATATTTTGCTGGCAGGATGCCATAGAATTTATGCTGGCAGGAGCAAGCGCCGTGGGACTTGGAACGGTAAATTTTTCCGACCCCGAAGCAGGAAAAAATATACTTGAGGGTATCTTCAGTTATTTATGCAGCAGAAATATTGCAAGGGTAAGTGATATTATAGGAAAAGTAAACGGCTAAGGGGGCAAGGTTTTAAATGCAGAATGAAATTAAAAATGACAAAAAATCACATCCGTACGGGCAGCTTATAAGAAAAAAACTGAAATTAAGAGACAGATTGATACTTAGCCTTGATGTTTCAGACAAATCTGAAGCTATAAAAATCTTAAGAGCAGCAGATAACAAAATCTCTACCATAAAGATAGGGCTTGAACTTATTTACAGCCAAGGACTTCAAATAATAAATACCGTCAAAAAATCAGGATATAAAGTTATGCTTGATGCAAAACTTATGGATATACCCAATACTGTAGCAGGCGCGGTTAAAGGAATTTCGAAATTGGGTGTTGAGATGATTACAATTCATACTTTTGGCGGAGACTGCATGCTAAAAAGCGCGGTAAATGCATTAAATGAAGTATGTATTAAAAAAAATAATATCAGGCCCTTGTTTTTTGGTGTAACTGTGCTTACAAGTCTTGATGATTTTGATCTGGCAGAGTTCGGATACAGCCTTAAATTTTCAGAACTTGTGCTTAAAATGGCAAGAATTGCCATAGACTGCAAAATTGACGGCATCATATGTTCTCCTAATGAAGTAAAGATTTTAAGAGAAAACTTTGGAGAAAATTTTCTCATTGCAACCCCGGGCATAAGACTGGTTGAAGATGACATTGGGGACCAGAAAAGAGTAAATACTCCCCAAAAAGCAATAAGGGACGGCGCAGATTTTATAATTGCAGGGCGTTCCATAACTTCAAGCTCTGATGTGGGAAAGAAAATAAATTCATATCTTGAAAAAATAGAAAGGGAGCTTAAAGGATGATAAGAATAGTTGAACAGAAAACAAAAATTGATATCCTGAAGATACTGAAAGATACCGGAGCAATAATGGAAGGCCATTTCAGGTTAACTTCAGGATTTCACAGCCGTTATTATCTTCAGTGCGCAAAACTGCTTCAATATCCGGATTTGACTTATAAGATTGTAAGTGAGCTTCCTGATATTATAGATGAGCATATTTTGCAGGAAACTGACACTGTTATTTCTCCCGCCATTGGCGGTATACTTTTTGGATATATGCTTGCATTTAAGCTTGGGAAAAAGATGATCTTTGCTGAGCGAAAAACTGAAAAAATGGAAATAAGGCGCGGCTTTGAAATAAAAAAAGGTGAGAAATTTATAGTTGCCGAAGATGTTATTACCACAGGAGGTTCGGTAGGAGAAATAATTGACTTATGCAGGGCAAATGAAGCAGAAGTAAATGCAGTTGTTTCAATGGTAGACAGATCATCAGATGCTGGTTTTGATGTTCCTTATTATTATCTTGTCAAATTTGATATTGATAAATATTCTCCTGAAAATTGCCCCTTATGCAAGGAAGGAATAAAAGTAAATTATCCGGGAAGTAAAAAAAATATTTAATGAAAAGAAAGGATATAAGGGAAAGAAAAAAATCTCTTGAGATGTTTCTTAAAAGGTATAATAAATTATATAACAATTAAAACTAATAAACTGGCTGCAAAGCATTTTAACATTAATGCTTTAAAATTATTGATTTAATATTTTACATAATGGTTTTATTGTCTCTTTTAGCTTTTAATTTTTTGAGTAATTCTTTGGCTTTTTGTAGTGCTTCTTTTTCTTTTTCATCTTCAGGATGTGCCCAGGGCATGGTAACTCGCCATGTTATTTTTCCACTTAATGGTTTTTCCGGATAAGCTCCAACATCATATAAACTGTAGCTTCTAAATTCTACAGAGTTTTCCTGATAACATGACCATACTGCTTTTCTGATTACTTCAGGATCACCTTCAAACTGTAGATCTATTAAAGTAATTTGCTTTCTGAACCTTTCAACAAATTCGACAGGAATATTGTATAAAAATGGATGCGGTGCTTTAGTTCCGATAATTCTTTTTTTATCATCAATACCATTTTGCATAAGTGCTTTAAGAGCTTGACCAGTTAAATGACCTTCTGACTCAGGTCCGCCAAGAATCAAGTATCTGATATTAGAGTTAGCAACAATATTGCACACTATTTTCTCAAACCCGATATTTTCAGTTTGAACTGTACCTGATAGTGCTGCACCACTTTCAGCCCCAACTCTTACAAGATTAGTAAGATCAAGTGGAATTTTGTCTGCTTCACAATTTAGAATTATTGCAACAGCAACAGGAGAGGCATCATTTCCTCTTATGTATCTTCCTTCTTCGGGGGGATAATCTGGATGTGGTTTTACTTTAAGCATAATTTTTATAAAATATAGTATTTTTTAAATTATCTGAAATTTTATATTTACAGCCAACCATATAAAATTATTGACATTTGGTACACTTTTTTAAATAAGTCAATATATCATTTAAATTAGCTATAGCTAGAGCTACTGCTGAATCAGCAGCACCATAATAGACTAAAAGTTCATTTGTTTTTTCATCAATAACTGCACCGCAGGGAAAAACAACATCATATACATCACCAACTCTTTCGTAACTTTCCTTTGGTCCGAATACCCAATCTTTGGTACGACAAATAACTTCAAGAGTTTCTAAATCCAATAAAGCAAGTCCCACCCTATAAATAGTACCCGAGGCCGTATTTCTTGCCCCATGATAAATAATTAACCAGCCGTCTGTTGTTTCAATAGGCGGGGGACCTAATCCAACTCTATTGCAGTCCCAGGATCTGTGTCTTGTAGGAATTAATACCCTATCTTTGCCCCAGAAATCCAAATCTTTGGAGAAAGAAACCCAAATATCAGCTCTTTCTTCAACAATGGGTCTATTTATAAGGGCATAATAACCTTTTATAGTTTTAGGAAACAATGAAGCATCTTTATTGGGAGGTATTAATTTCTGCCCTAGACGCTGAAAATTTAAAAAATCTTTAGTTGATATTAAAGAAATGCCAGGGGGTTCACAAGCCACTCCATCAAAGAAGGAAATACAAGTAATTATATATTCTTGCCGGTCTTCTAACCAAATAATTCTTGGGTCTTCTAATCCAAATATGGCTTCGCCAAATTCTTGTTCTGCTAATAATGTTGGCATAGAATTTATCTGCCAATTAGTTTTTCCATCTTTACTTTTAGCAATAGTTAAATGGGAATACCCTTGCTTATCTTCGACTCGAACCAAAAGCAATATCTCATCATTAAATTTTATAGCACCAGGGTTAAAGACGGCTCCAACTTCGTAAGGCCAATTTTTTGAAGTTAAAATCGGATTTCCTTTGTACCGTTTAAAAAGTTCTTCAAAATTTTCATTATTCATTTTCTTATAATAACTTAAGTTTTTATAATGCATTTAGTAAAAATAAAGAATTAAAACTTTTAAGGTTTACTTTTAAACTCATCTTTCTGCCCGGGCTTATAACTAGCTTCAAAGACAGGAACACATCCGATTTTTTCAATCTCTTTTACTTGTTTGCCTAAAACTTCCTTAACAAATAACAGGGCTTTATCCTTATCCTCATCTATTAGAACCTCTTTTAGCAGAAAGTATTCTTCTTGAGTTAAAATAAAAACTGTTTTATTTTTTATTCTTTCTTTCATTTATACAAATTTTAATATTTTTATTAAAAATTAAAGAAAAATAGTATATAAGTATTTCTCCTATTTAGCCGTGGTGCGTCGAAATATCTGATAAAAAATAACTGCGGTTAACATCTGAAAAGCAAAGCCAACTGCAATAGGCAGCATCTCCAAACCTTTAAAACTTATGGCAGCTATACCGATTGCGATAGGCAGGTTCTTCATACCGGAAGAATAGGTTATGGCTATATTTTTACTCTTTGTAAAGAGCTTAATGCTTATTAAATATGCAACTAAGAATAAGATAGGGAAAATTAATATAGTAGATATCACCAAAGGTAGCAATAATTCAATATTTTTAATAATTGGTGCTATATTTGTGTCAATAGCCATAAACATCAGGAGTACTGCCATGGTAGCAGAGATTGCCGGCATAATAGGAATATATTTTTGAATATTAAAGCGTCTTTCTAAAATTTCCCCTAAGGTAACACCACCTAAAATTGGTAGAAGTACAGTATATATAAGTTGTTTAAACATTCCCCAAATATTAATTTTTACAAAACTACTGGCAAAAAGAGACATGAGTAACGGGATTAAAAAAGGTGCTAAAATCATAGTTGTAGCATTAATTACTGTAGCTAAAGGAACATCACCCTTAAGCAGGCCTGCCCATACAAGCGCCATTCCAGCACAGGGCACTGCACCTAATAAAATTAATCCTGTAGCTAAATCAGGGTGTTTTTTAAGGACAAGTAAAGCAATAATCCAACACAAAAATGGAGCAAATGAAAAATTTAATAAAACTCCAAAGGTTAACCCTTTCCAGTCTTTAACTGCCAGCCCAAGGCTTTTAAAAGTAATGGTAAAGCCCATAGCAGCAATCATAATTACAATAAGAGGTGTATTAAATTTACGAATTGCTACACCTGGACTTGATGTAAATAATCCTACTATTATACCAACAACTAAAGTAGTTAGGATTATATAAGTATATTTCTCCCTGACAAATTTTGCGTATGCAAAAATTGCTTTCATATTTTTTTCTTTCTTTTTTAATTATCTGGCTGCCAGTTTATTATATTTAAGTTGTATACCTTATAAACTATATGCAATTCTTACAGTAACTTTATAAAAAACTTGTTATTCTAAAACTTTTTTGATTTCTTCAACTGTTGGAACCTTGCCATAAAACTTTACATCTCCATCAACTACTAATGCAGGTGTTCCTATAACTCCAAAATCTATAATCCTGTTAGGATCAGTAACTTCTTCAACGTCAGCTGCAATTCCTAAACTTTGTAAAGCTTCTATGACATTTGCCTTTGTTTTCTTGCATAACGGGCAACCAACACCTAAGACTTGAATTTTCAATTTCGCTCCTCCTCTATAGATTTAGTAAAAAAGTCATGTAATAACCACAACGATGAGGGTTAAAATGTTTTTCGAAAAATGTTTTTCGGTTCTTTATTGAATTACTCGACTATTGAGCTAACAATAAGTTCTTTTGCCTTTTTAACCTCATCCTGTGATATGTATTCCATAACAGGCTTTAGATTTTGTCCGATGTCCTCATGCAGAGCCTTTTTCTTCATCCCTATATCTCTTGTTAAAACTATGCTTTTTGTTAACTTAAATCCTGCAAGTTCTGCAGTTTTTTTAGCACACTCAAAAGGACATCCATCTACAGTTATAACTTTTTTTGCAGCTTTAGTCTTTCCTACAACAGGTTTTACTCCATGCTGCAATCCTGCTAAACAACCTATAGCCACCTTATCTAAACCCAATTCCTTAACCGCTTCAAGGCAAGCCAGAGCACTTGTTATACCAGTATTAGACATTCCGCCATAACATGAAAATATAACATTCTCGTGGGTTGGTATTACCTCTTCCCAGTGTTTATCTTCTGCCATTTTTTCCTCCTTACAACTTTAATATGTTTTATTAATTTATTAGCGATATAATTCTTATCCAAAAAAGTGTCCAAATAACATCCCTGTAAAAGCAGCCATTATTACTACAAGGGATACATAAGTCAGGGTTTTTTTAGCTCCCATAATCCTTCCAAGTACAATCATATTAGGTAGAGCCAGGGCTGGTCCAGCTAAGAGCAAAGTAAGAGCAGGGCCTTTACCCATTCCTAAGTCCATAAATGCTTTTATTATTGGCACTTCTGTAAGTGTTGAAAAATACATAAGTGCACCAAAGACAGATGCAGTAAAATTAGATCTGATACTATTTCCGCCAACCCACGCCTCAACTATGCTCTGAGGTAGAAAATATTTAATAATTCCTGCAATAAATACACCAGCAAGAAGTATTGGAAATATCTGCAATGCAAGCTTTCCAGTTTCTTTCATCCAGTCCTTTAGTTCAGGTCTTTTAAAGCCAATAACTAATATTACAATTATACAGCAAGTGATATTCCTGCATATATCCACATTTTTGCAGCACCAAAAATTAAAATTGCAATAAGAGAAAGGAAAAATATTGCACTTATATATACTGGCTTTTTATAGCTTGTCTGTTCAAAGGTTTTAAACATGTTATCGTTTCCCTCAAGCTTTGCCCTTTCTTCTTTTGTCCATATAAGAGCCATGATAAGACCTATTACTACAGAAAATGCCATTGCACCTATTGCCCTTGCAATGCCAAGGTCATAACCAAGCAGCCTTGCTGAATATACTATTGCAAGAATGTTTATTGCCGGACCTGAATACAGGAATGCAATAGCAGGACCAAGACCTGCTCCTCTTTTTCTGATACCTGCAAAAAGAGGTAGTATTGTGCATGAACACACAGCAAGAATTGCACCTGATACAGATGCAACGCCATATGCAAGCCACTTTTTTGCCTTAGGTCCAAAATATTTTAAAATTGCACCTTTTGATACAAATAATGCAATTGCTCCTGCAATAAAAAAGGCTGGTACTAAGCAGGTGAGTACATGAGCTGAAAGATATTCAAGAAGTGCATACCAGCCACTTTTTAGAGCTTCTAAAAATATTTGCATAATTTATCACTTGTCCAATAAAAAATTAATTTTTTTAGATTAACTTGCTTTTAAAATAATTCTAAATCTATCAACTTTTTGTAATTTTTTGTTATCAGAAACTATTTGATTGCTGTTATTAATAGCAGATAATATCTGATTTAGAATTTGGCTTTTTTTAACACCTAAATTACTATTCAGTTTGTAATTTATCCATTTTCCATCTTTGAGATTTTCAACAAGACCGGCATTTTCTAAAACTTTTAGATGGCTTGATATAGTCGGCTGGGACAAACCGATGACTTCCCTTATCTCACAAACACAGATATTTTGCCTTTTATTTAATAGTGATAATATTCTTACTCTGTTTTCATCAGATAATGCTTTTAAAATTTTTACTATTTCATAGAATTCATCCATTTGATATCTTCCCTTAATAAATTTTTAACAATTAAACATATAAAAATTTTAAATAAATTAAATTATCAATTATATTTATATATTTAGATATGTCAATAGGTAATTTAAAAAAATTATTTTTATAATATGCACGGGCTTCCAGATATTTGTGCAAAAATCGTTAGCAGTCTTTGTGAGTAAAATTTTTTTATTTCTATAAAAAATAAATTAAAAATAAGATATCTGCTCGCAAAAACTATTGACATATATATGTAAATAGCATATATTATATCAATTACAATATAAATTTTTATTTCTGTATTATTGGCTCAGTAATTAAAAACAAAAATAAAGGATTATAAAATGCTTGAGTTTATAAAAAGTTACTTAACAGTAATAGTTATAAATCTGATAGCTGTGGTTTGGCTTATCTTTTCTGTGGTAAAAAATAAAAGCAAGACAAAAGAGTCTTTAAAAATTGCACTTAAAACATTTTTCAAAACATTGCCAATGATAATTATAATAATAATATTTATTGGATTTTTGCTTGGATTTTTACCTCCTGATATAATTTCCAAAGTTATAGGTGAACAGGCTGGTTTTTGGGGAATATTGGTTACCGCGGTTTTGGGTTCTGTTTTATTCGTACCAGCACTTATATCTTTTCCTCTTGCAGCTTCCCTTTTAAAGGGTGGGGCATCGATAATGTCAGTAGCTGCGTTTATTACGACACTTACCATGGTTGGAGTTGTAACACTTCCTCTTGAAATAAAGGAAATGGGTAAAAAACTGACAATACTTAGAAATGTATTTAGCTTTGTATTTGCAATAATAATTGGGCTTATTATGGGGGTGATAATGTGAAGCCTGTAGAAATTAGTAAATCAAACGAAAAGATAAAACAGAAAAAGTCTCTTATTAGGGATTATATTATCATGGGTGCAATTATAATTGTTGCAGTAATTGCTCTTTTATTTTTTCCAGATAAATCTGGTCCAATACTTAGTGTATCAAAAAATTATTTTTTAGAACTTATCATGATACTCCCTGCAATTATGATAATAATCGGGCTTTTTTCAGTATGGATACCAAAAGAAATGGTTGTAAAATATATGGGTAAAACATCAGGAATAAAAGGTATCTTTGTTGCTATAGCACTTGGAATGCTTCCCACAGGTCCGCTATATGTAGCATTTCCTATGGCCATTGCTCTGCTCAAAAAAGGAGCAAAAATATCAAACATAGTTATATTCATTTCAGCATGGGCATGCATAAAACTGCCGCAGGAATTGGTAGAAATTCAATTTCTGGGAATAGAATTTGCACTGCTTAGGCTAGCCCTGACTATAATTTTTGTAATAATAATGGGTATTATAATTGAAAAAATAATAGACTTCACTGATAGAAAAAATATTAAAATTCAAGAAGGAGCGTAAAATGCAAATATTTGATTTAGATAAAATGCAGTCTTTCCCATATGAAGAAAGAGACAAAAACGTGTTTTACAAAACAAAAGAATTTAAAGCAAGAATAATTAAACTTTCAAGTAACGAAGAAATACCAAAATGTGAAATGGGTTCATTTGTTATATATTATATTTTGGAGGGAAAGGCAGAGTTATCAGTAAACCAGGATAAGTCTATTATTGAAGCCGGAATGTGTATAATTATCGACCCGGCAACTTTTTCTTTAAAGACCAAAGAGGGTGTCAAGATAATGGGAATACAAATAAAAAAGCAAATCTAAAAATTTCCAATGGGACATTTCGATATAAATAAATAGTTTTGGAGGTTTTATTCTAAAAGCCAATATTTAAAAAAATATAATAGAAAAGGTTAATAATTTAAGGTTATCTAAGAAGCATAAATATACCCAATGGTTAAATTACATAAAAGCAAAAAGATAAAATATATAAGAATATTTGTTCAAATTATCTCACTTATATTTTTTATTTTTTTCTTTGTAATAGGCAAAATTGAATTATTTTTCTTTGGCACCTTTTTTATAAGTTTAATATTAGCTATTTTTTTAGGGAGGATTTATTGTGGTTGGATTTGTCCTATGAACACTTTAATGATACCAGTAAGTTGGTTTAGTAAAAAAACTAAAATACAGCGTAAAGGTACTCCAAAATGGATGAGATTTAAATTTTTACCATGGATTATATTATGCATCTTTATAGTAACAATGATCATTGGTAATATAATTGATACTCAAATACCTGCATTATTCTATCTTCTGATACTTTCTGTTCTTTTTGTTTTAGTCTTTGAACCAAAAATATTTCATAATTTTATATGTCCTTTTGGAACATTACAGAGTCTTACAGGAAAATTTGATAGATTAACTGAAAGGGTTTATATAGATAGTTGTAATGGTTGCAGAATTTGTGAAAAAACATGTTATACGTATGCGGAAGCAGTCATTGTTCCCGGAAATACAAAGAAAGCAAATATTGATCCAAGGCTTTGTCATCAATGTTTTGACTGTCAAGTTGCGTGTCCAGTTAATTCAATTTACTATGGGAAATCAAAATAAAAAAGTTCTTCCACGCTACCTGTTTTGTTAAAAATAGAAAAAATCAAAAAAATATGTTGTAAAAAATAATTATATATGTTATAAGCATATATATGTTAATATATAAGGGAGATAAAATTATGTGTGAACAAGGTTTTAATACCAACAGATTTTCAGGGTGCGGTTGTGAACATACATATGGCCCAGGACATTTTAGACATTCGGATTACTGCAGCCCAATTTTTCCCGACAAAAACAGAACAAATTGAGCAATTAAAGAATTATAAACAAGTGCTTATTGAAGAAATTGGTGAGATTGATAAAAGATTGAAGTACCTGGAGTAAAAAAACAGTAAAAGTATAAAATATTTCAAGTAGCAACAATATAAGGCAGGATTTTTACAGTGTGCGATAATAAAGCTGAAAACATTAACAGATGTTCATGTAAAAGCGGAAGAATAAGCAGGTTTTTAATACCTGCTATTCTTCTGCTGCTTTCTGAAAAACCTTCACATGGATATGAACTCACTGAAAAATATACTGAGTTTGGTTTTACTGAGGCTGGCTCTGACCCTGGTGCTATTTACAGAACCTTAAAGTTATTGGATTCAGAAGGGTTTATAAAATCTAAATGGGATACTGATGATCCCGGCCCTGCAAAAAAGATTTATTCAATAACTGATGAAGGATCAGAATTATTGTCCAGCTGGGTATCAGAAATAAAGGAAAGAAAAAAGACATTCGAGCTTTTTCTTAAAAGATACGATGAGTTAAAATTATAAGTTTCTCTTAACATAGCAGCACTTTATTTGTTCGGTAATACTTGTTTAATTCATTACTATAAAAACACTGATAGGTCAAACATAATCGGCATAAATCTTAAAAAAATCAAAGCCCTTGTAGACATCATTGAATTTATTTACCAATATTTGAAAGCGCTGCACATATGTTAACTTCAATAAAAATAAGAAACTAAAGATATTTAATGTATTTAAATAATTTATAGGATGAAGAGGAATATATCAAGTAGATATCCATATAATAAAGTGCGCGGGTATCTACAGCCAAAAGTAGCTGCTGCGACTATAACCCGTAAAAGAAATCTAAATCTTTATCAATTTTTTCTAACCGCGAAGCAGCCAATTTAAAAGTCTCTGTTGCTAAGAAACGTTGTCTTTCCCTTAATGATGAGACAGAAACTACTGAGTCGCTAATTTGGCTTTTATGGCAGTGGATTGCAGCTAATTTTTGTCTTAGTACAGAAATAACATTGATTATTAATGTTATTTCCTCATCAGGTACATAGTGAATATTAGTCATGCCAGTGGCCTCAACAAGACTTTTGGGGACAACCATATAGTAAAGTTTTTTTGGGATATCAGTTTTCCAGAAAGCTTCCGTTACAAAGTGACTTATGGCAATATGATCTGGATGTCCAGATATTCCATCAGGCCCATATGTTAGAATAACTTGGGGCTTATATTTTTCAACTACATCAATAATCTCGGAAGTTATTTTGTCAAAAGGAGCATCCCTTAGATGCTTATCAGCATAACCTAAAAATATTGGAGGCTGAATTCCAAGCACTCTGCAGGCACAGCGCAGTTCCTCCTCACGAATTTTACCAAGTTCACTTATCTTATAATTTGTTTTATCCTTTTTGAAGCCTAATTCACCCCTCGTGGCAGTAAGTAAAAATATTTCCACGCCTTTGGCTGCCATTATTGCAAGTGAACCTCCAGGCCGAAACGATTCATCATCAGGATGTGCAAAAACAGCCAGCAATCTTTGTGAGTTCTTCATATCATTAAAAAATCAAATGCTAACATTTGAATACTATAATTGAACACAAATAGCCCATATTCTTAACCATTTATGGTGAAATTACATACTTTCTTTTCAGTCTTTTTAAAGATCACATCAACGATCATGCTCATCAAATATATTAAAACAACCGTTATAGGAAATCTTAGGAGAGTAAACTTCCAGCCAAGAAATCTCCATTCCATAAGTAATTGCGGTAACTTTATTGCTGCAAAAACACTTAAGTAAGTCACCATATTGCCAACGCTAGCACCTTTCATGCGCAAAGACTTTGCAATTGGAAAACCTATATATAATGGACCTGCAGGCAATGTTCCCATAAGGAGTGCTATTAGAAAACCTTTGAAACCTGACTCCTTTCCCAGATATTTTGTGACCATCTCCTGTGTTGCCCACACACTTAGGATTCCGATTAAGATTGTAACCGCAGGTAATATTTCCATCATCTCAATGAAAAATTGCCATGAATTCTTTAAACTTACCTCACCCTTAGCGGGAAAGACAAAATAAAGCACGACAAATACTACGATTATCCCTGACATTATCAGATAATCTCTTATGATTGTTTTCTTCTTGTCTTTCTGCTTTTTAAGCTCTTTTTGATATTTTTCTTTTTCTAAACCCTCAAACTTATCTATGTTTTTACCTTGAAGTTGATTCATTTCAGGACAACCCCCATTATTATCGATATCGTTATTGCAGCAATAAAGCTAAATGCATTTCTAAGCAGAGCAAATTTCTTCCCCAACTCCTTTATTTCCAATGGAAGCGTGACTAAACCTATCATAGTCAAGGTAGTTATAAACGCAGCCACAACCATAGCACTGGCACCTTGATGATACATTGAGCCAGCAAGTGGAAACGCAATTATCGACGGTAGGAAAAGAACGGAACCTAAAATTGCAGCAGAAAATACACCCAGATATCCTGAACCGGAACCCAAATAACTCTTTATAAACCCCTGAGGTAAGAAGCTTAAAAGTACCGCTATAGCAAGAATTAAAATCATAAAACTTGGGAATAGCGAAATGAAAGAGGAAAGCGCCATTTTTAAGGATTTAATGGTCTTTCTCCAATCTTTGATAAATAGAAAAATCAGAATGCTTAATACCAGACCATTAATAACATAAATACTAAGATCCATATTTAATCCTTTAATAATTTAAGGTTGACAAATCTCTGTTTTATTTAAGCTAAAGATTTTATTATTAGATCAAAAATTACTTCATTAGATATAAATGAATTGAGTTTAAGCTTCCCATTTATTAAAGTTAAGGGAAAGTAATATCCCTCATCAAGTAATTTGTTTATTTCAGGTAATTTTTCCAAATTTTCTTTATTAATTTCTACAAATTTTAAATCCAGCCTGTTTGCAAAGTATTTTTTCTCTAAAAATTTAACAAGTTCTTTATATTGTTCACCTATTGTTTGAACAGGACCAAAACTACAACTATAAAGGCAGCTTCCACCTGCAGGTTGATTTTTAATACCAAATATTTCGATTTTTATTTTGTCATCCATGATTCCCTCCATGTTTTAATGACATAATTATTTTTAACTTTATCCATTGTCTCCTTATCCTGCGATGTCAGCAGTGCAAGGCATACTGTTTTAGTTTTACCTTTTGCCAAATTTTCAATGGTCTCATAGGTTGTTTCTCTTGAAACTGTACCTATGGGTTTTCCTATACCGCTGCAGGGTATTACTATAACTTTTTTATCACGACTCACTTTTTAACTTTTCTCCTTCTTCTGCCACTTTTAATTTCATGAAATCAAAATAACTCTTGCTGTCCATCAAATTAATCTTATCTTTTTTAAAATCATAAAGCTTTACTTTGAGCAGCCATCCTTCACCATAAGGATCTAAATTTACAAGTTCGGGAGAATTGTCCAATAATTTATTATATTCCAATATTTCTCCGCTTACCGGTGAAGTCAGCTCAAAGGAAACTTTCATTGTTTCGATATCTCCGATGGAATCACCTTGTTTTAATTTTATGCCTACAGCAAATAAGCTAACAGATGCAACATCACCCAAAAATAATTTGTTTACAATAAAAAGCTTCATGTGCTATTATATCTAAATATTTAAATTTATCAATAATAAAATTAATTATGGAAGCATCTATTATTTTGAGTGGTAAAAAATATTAAAAATAAATTTTATTAAATTTTTTCTCAGATCACTTACTAAATATTATGACCATTTTAAGTATAAAAAAGTTAAATCTTGCATTTAACGGAAAAAGTATTCTTAATAATATTAATCTTGAAATAACAGATGGGAAAATATTTGCAGTTGTAGGGCCTAACGGGGCCGGTAAGTCAACGCTGGCTTCAACAATAATGGGGCTTGAAGGTTATAGAAATTTTCAGGGAGAGATATTTTTTAAAGAACAGTCCGTAAAAGAACTTGGTATTTACGAGAGGGCCAAGCTTGGCATGACTCTGGGTTGGCAGGAACCTGCCCGGTATGAAGGTCTTAAAGTCTCACAATTCTTATATGCATCTTCAAAAGATAAAGATAAAAATACAATAATAAAGTCTATGGATATAGCAGGAATTGATTATTCGACATATTATTCAAGGGCAGTTGATAAAAGTCTTTCAGGAGGTGAAAGAAAAAAAATAGAACTAGCTTCAATTGTTGCGATGCAACCAAGTCTTGTTATTCTCGATGAACCCGACTCTGGACATCCTACACTTTCATAAGCTGTAATGGAAGCATAAGAAGATATTTTTAGTATGGCCACACATAAAAGTTAACAATAATAGTTATTATTTTATGAATAATTTAATTTTTGAGGTTAGATGTTTATGTTAACCTAAAACTACTCCACTCTTTCAGTTGAAAATTCCCCCACTAGATAAATAATATCCTCTATGTAAGTGAGAATATAAATAAGATTACATAGAGGGAGACAGGAGGGATGATAAAG
>JAMCSM010000131.1 GCA_023380915.1 Actinomycetota bacterium
CTCAAATAGCGAATTATATTATTTTTATTATTACCAGTTGGGTTTTATAAAAAAATAAATTAAAAAAATACGGAAAAAATGAATTTTTAACCAATAAATTTTATGGATAAATTATTTATTGCAAAAAAGAGGGAAAAATGGCTAAACAAACTGAAAAACATATAAGATGGTTTAAGGACATCACTGCCAAGGATATACCTATAGTAGGGGGAAAAAATGCATCCCTTGGTGAAATGATACAAAAAATGAAGAAAGGCGGGGTTAATGTTCCCGATGGTTTTGCAACTACAGCAGATACATACTGGAAATTTTTAGAAGAAAATAATTTATTTGAAAAAATAAAAGAACAAATTAATAAGTTGAAAAAAGGTGAAAACCTGGAAATAATTGGCAGGAATATACGTAGTTCTTTTTCAAATGCCCGTTTCCCTGAAGAAATACGCAATTTGATAATTGAAAATTATAATAAGCTTTCTAAAAAATATGATACTGAAGAGGTTGATGTGGCTGTAAGAAGCAGCTCTACTGCTGAAGACCTGCCAAAAGCAAGTTTTGCAGGAGCGCAGGAATCCTTTTTAAATATAAGTGGAGCGCATGAATTACTGGAAAGCTGTAAGAAATGTTTTACATCCCTATTTACTGACAGAGCAATTATATACAGGGAAGAAAAAAATTTTTCACACCTTGAAGTGGCTCTTTCTATAGGAATACAAAAAATGGTCAGGTCAGATAAGGGCAGCTCGGGTGTAATGTTTACTCTTGATACAGAAACAGGTTTCAACAAAATTGTTGAGATTAATGCAGCCTGGGGATTGGGTGAATATGTGGTTCAGGGTACCGTAAACCCCGATGAATATGATGTCTTTAAGCCGCTGCTTGGCAAAAAAAATATAGTCCCTGTATTGAATAAATATATGGGAAGCAAAGAAAGAAAACTTATTTATGGTAAAGGCGGAAGCCATAAAACTAAAAATGCACAGACCAGCAGAAAAGAACAGAGAAGCTTTGTTCTTCAGGATAAAGAAATAATACAACTTGCAGAATGGGCAGTAAAAATAGAGAAGCATTACGGGAGGCCTATGGATATAGAATGGGCAAAAGATGGCATAACCAATAAAATTTTTATAGTACAGGCCCGCCCGGAAACAGTACAATCACTGAAAATTGTTGACAGGATGAGGTCTTACAGCTTAAAAGAAAGAGGAAAAATAATAGTAACAGGAAAAGCTATAGGAGACTCAATAGGTGCAGCAAAAGCCAGTGTTATCGCAAGTGTGGATGATATTGATAAATTTAAAGAAGGTACAATCCTTGTTACAGGCATGACCGATCCTGACTGGGTACCAATAATGAAAAAAGCTGTAGCTATTATTACTGACCACGGTGGAAGGACATCTCATGCTGCCATTGTAAGCCGTGAACTTGGATTGCCTGCAGTGGTAGGTACGGGTGACGGAACAAAAAAAATAAAAGATGACCAGGAAATAACAGTATCATGCATTGAGGGTGATGATGGATTTGTTTATGAAGGAATTTTAAAATACGAGGTCCGGGATATAGATTTGAAAGACATACCTAAAACAAAAACAAAAATCATGATGAACATAGCAAGTCCTGATGCTGCAATCAGATGGTGGAGACTTCCGTGCCAGGGAATTGGACTTGCAAGAATGGAATTCATTATAAGCAATATAATTAAAATTCACCCAATGGCTCTGGTAAAATATGACGAACTGAAAGATCCGGAGGTTAAAAGGAAAATAGATGCAATAACCGAAGATTATAAGGATAAAAAAGAATATTTTATAGAAAATCTTGCCCTTGGTATTGCCCAGATTGCAGCCACCAGATATCCTGATCCGGTTATTGTAAGGATGAGTGATTTCAAGACCAATGAATATGCAAACCTTCTGGGGGGACAGGGTTTCGAACCGATAGAAGAAAATCCTATGCTTGGTTTCAGGGGAGCCAGCAGGTATTATAATGCGCGATACCTTGATGGCTTTAAGCTTGAATGTGAAGCTATAAAGAGGGCCAGGGATAAAATTGGTCTTGATAATGTAGTTATGATGATTCCATTTTGCAGGACAATTTCGGAAGCTGATAAAGTGCTGGAAGTACTTAAAAAAAATGGAATGGAAAGGGGAAAAAATAATCTTAAAGTTTATATTATGGCTGAAATTCCCTCAAATGTAATACAGGCAGAAGAATTTGCAAAAAGATTTGATGGTTTTTCAATTGGCAGTAACGATCTTACACAACTTGTGCTGGGAATCGACAGAGATTCTGAAATACTTTCAGAGTTGTTTGATGAAAGAAATGAATCCGTAAAAATGATGATAAAATTGCTGATTAAAGATTCACATAAAGTTAATACTCCTGTCGGAATATGCGGACAGGCACCAAGTGATTATCCTGAATTTGCAGAATTTCTTGTTGAAAATAAAATTGATTCCATATCACTAAATCCCGATTCTGTAATTAAAACCATTGACCATGTTTACAAAAAGGAAAAGAGAAATAAGAAATAACAATATGAAAATAATTTAATAACAATTTTCGTAAAT
>JAMCSM010000132.1 GCA_023380915.1 Actinomycetota bacterium
TCTTGCTATAATATTGATACTAACTATCCATTAAGTCTCCGTAGTTTAACGGATAGAATAAGGGCTTCCGGAGCCTTTGATGGCAGTTCAATTCTGCCCGGGGACACAGGGCCTATGGTTCAACGGCAGAACGTGGCATTCGCATTGCCAAGATCCGAGTTCAATTCTCGGTAGGTCCACTCATTTTTTAAAAAGCTGTTTCTTTAAGAAAAGTAGAGAAGATATTAAAGACAAAATTACTTCCATTAGAAAATATTTCTTTTCCGATTACAACAGTTCTTCCAATCATAAAACCGGTATTTTCTACTATAGGTTTAGCTAAATTTTGCTATAAAGTTAAACGTTTGAGGTTTTAAGGGTTGTTCAGTGACTGAATTTATTCGAGGTTGCTGATTTTGAGTTTGATTGGAAGTTGTTGGGAGAGTGAATGGAGATTTAGGTGAAGTAAAAACCGTCGGAGGCGGATTTGTCGGATAAATCATAGAGGTTGGAAGAGCTGTAATAGTCGGATTGTTTTGCGATGTTTTTTGAACTGTTAGTTGAGTAGGCTGCATTGGAATTGATGTTACAGTTGGAGCCTGATAGGCAATAACATTTACCGGAATCGATGCTAAGGTCTGCCCTTCCGCACCGTCATTCCAAAATTGCCAAGCGACAATTTTATAATTTCCTGGACCCGGTATGTTAGTACTACTATTAGCAATACATTTATATAAAATATTTGTGGTTGTGGTATTATCCTGTCTGCCCAAACCATTTTTTTTCGGACAAATGTCCCAAGGCATCGTGTTATTCGCCGCATTTGCCGGCACCATACCGCAGGCGACATCATGATTATCCACATCTACAGTTATACCGCAGGAAAAAACAGTGTTATAAGAAGGCGATTGTGGTGAGACCCATAAACTGGTTACGGTGACGGCATAAGCCTGATTTGACATAAAAGTAAAGATTATAAAATATAAAAAGAAGAGAAATATTTTGACAAATTGTTGTACAATGATTTTCATGATCGATTTTTCCAATCTGCGCCGGCGTTATAATTGGCAGGCGGTTTTGGCGATTTGTATCTTAACGTTTCTTTTATTATACCCATATCCCTTGACGATATCGGGGATTCCTTTAGTGACTCCTTTTTTGAAACAAAGATTTTTTGCCGTCGCGATTTTGTTTCTTGTTCTTAGAGGTTTGATACACGATTATTATGCGCCAATTTATACTTTGGTTTTTCTAATTGGCGTTATCCTCTCTCCCCTATTTACCTTTGGTCAAATAGTTTTATTGGTTGTCCTAGGCTTCCTCGTTTTAAAGATACTTAAAAAAATATAATGTAATAGGCAAGTCTACATAATAAAGAATCTTATTGAAAATTAAATAAGACTTGTTTGGCAAAGCTTTCGATATCAAAGTAATAAGTTTCATCCGAACAGACTAAAATAGAAGAAAAATTAATCTTAATTTGTTATACTTCTTAATAATCTAAAAGTAATATTTTAAGCGTCAATACGGTTCTTTTACATATCAAAGCGCTCGTAGCTCAGCGGTAGAGCGCCACTCTTATAAAGTGGATGCCCTTGGTTCGAATCCAAGCGAGCGCACTTTTATAGCCGAGGTAGCCAAGGTGGTCACGGCGGAGGTCTGAAAAACCCCAGATGTCAGTTCGACTCTGACCCTCGGCACAATGCTGACGTCCTAATTCAAAACATAATGTTCAGCAAAGAAAGAATAAATGAAATTATTATTCAGGTTAGTTAAAAAGCATCGGATTGTTTTTGTACTTCTATTTATTCTGTTTCTGGGGCTGCTTTTAAGAAGTTGGGATTATCTAAGAGGTGATTTCAATTATTTTCTTGATCAATCAAGGGATCTTTTATTGGTAAAGCAAATAGTTGAAGATAAACATATTACCTTAATTGGTGCTCGTGCTGGACTTCAAGGGATTTTTCATGGACCGCTTTGGCTTTATCTTCTTGTCCCTACGTTTATTATTTCAAAGGGTGATCCGTATTGGACATTAGTGCCTATTTTCACAATATTCAATACACTTTTAATCTTAGGATCTTTTTTTGTCGGAAAAAAATTATACGGAAATAAAATAGGTCTAGTTTTTGCCTTTTTTATAGCTATTTCTAGTCCTATTATTCAATCATCGTTTACTATTACTAACGCTCACATGGTTATGCTGCTTTTCTTATTTTATCTTTATTATGCGATTAGATATATTAGAGGTTACAAACGTGCGATAATTTGGTTAATTTTCTTTATCGGTCTGGCATTTCAGTTTGAGTCGGCCTTTGCCGTATTTCTTATCCCATTAACCATATTGGTAATTATTCAGTCAGGTAAATTGCCTAAAGTTAAGTTCCTAGGCCTAGGTTTTGTACTTTTTCTAATAACAACTGCAAATTTTGTCTTTTTTGAACTCAGGCATCAGTTTTTAATGTCACATTCAGCTTTGAGATTATTATCAGGAAAAATAGGAGTGATGCGGGGATATGAAATGTATGGAAATATATTTTTTAGAATAAAAGACAGACTGGTTGAATTTATTAATTTTTTTGCGCTGCCTCTTTACAATACAAATTTAATTTTTAAACTTATCACCTACTTATTGATAATATTTGGTCTGATTTTATTAAAAAACAAAAAAGAAGGAAAACAAAAAAGGGAAATTATTTTTCTTTTTCTTATTCCGATAATCTATTTTACCCTTTATGTCTTTTATCCCTATCCCTTATGGAGTCAATATCTTTTTGGCATGATGGTTTTGTCATGTCTTTTTTTGTCTTTAATCGTAAATATTTTAATTGAAAACGAATCATCAATTCTTTTGGTAAAAGCTTATTTATTGTTGTTAGTAATATTTCCGCTTGTTTCGGTTTTAAATCAGTATTTTCCGCTTAACAAATCATATAAACATTTGTCATCTTACAAAAGTCAAAAACAAGTGGCTGAATGGATAGTCAAAGATAATAAAACTCAGACAATAGGATATTTCGTATATGACCCAGGACTCCTCACCTACAATATGGATTATTTATTGCCTTATGTTGCAAAGAAAAACGGTAAAGTGGCGTCAAACGACAAAAAGGATATTATATATTTGATTCTTTATTCTCCTCCCAAATGGAATATTGGAGCCGGAGATTACTGGATAGAACATACAGTCAGAACAAAAGGAAAAGTTTTGGAAACTAAAAAATTTAAAGACACAGATATTATTGTGAAAAAGGTGCAAACGGATAAAAATGAACCTACTCCTGATCCAAATTACTTCCAAAATCTAATTTTTAGGTGATATAATCTTCTTTTTAGCGATATCGTTTAACGCCATTTTGGATATTACGTTAAAAATAATAAATCTGTATGACAAGAGGTATAGAAAGATTGACTGAAGAAAAAAGAAAAGAGATGCTTGCAAAATACGGCGCTAAGTTGATTGTTGATTTCAGAAAAGAACTTCTAAATCCAATTAGTGATGAAAGAGCAGTACAACTTCAAGAAATTTCTACTGAATTGATTAAATATTTAAACCCTTTAATTGAGCCTTATATTGATTCCGCCATTAACATATTAAGAGAAATAAATTCAAATATATTTAAGGATACGCTTAATATTGATGGTATTAAGCCTGATAGTATCGAAGTTTTAGGATATATGGAGGAACCGATTAAAAAAGAGATCAATAAGAAAAAAATACCTGGAGAGTATATTGACGCTTTGATATTATATATAGCTGGAAGTTGGTATAAAAATACTGCATTAAACAACAAAAACGATATCCGGAAATGACTCTCGTAAAAACGTTGACTCGAATTTTAACAGACTTTTAGTAATTAATTTAGAGATAACTTAGGTTGATTCAATATAAACATATACCTATAAAATTACTAAAAATAATTTATTTAAAACAAGTAAATATAATTTATGCTGTTGAGTTAATAACTATAACTTGGCGAGATAATAATTGACTTCATATTATTAATTTGATATAATCCGAGAGCAAATTGCTATAAGAAATATGAAGACTAATTTCCTATCTATAAACGTCAAAAAAATTATTTTTTTTCCCCTCTTTCTTTATTTTTTAGTTTTATTAAATCCGACTTACGCCGATATAACACCTCCTGACCCTCCTCCTCCGCCTCCTCCTG
>JAMCSM010000133.1 GCA_023380915.1 Actinomycetota bacterium
GAAAAAAAGACATCAGAAATTTATTTAAAACCTGATGAAGTCTTTAAAACCAAGGAACTGGATTCTTTCAAAAAATCGGCAAGAGTAAAAATTAATAAATTAAAAAATGAGCAGAGGATTAATAATTTTAAAGAAGTTGTTTTACCTTTAAATGAAGAAGAAGCATTGAAAGAAGCCCGGAGATGTTTAGATTGCGGGATATGCTCGGAATGTCATGAATGTATAAAAGCATGCCAGGCAGGTGCAATTGATTATAACCAGAAAGAAGAAATAATAACAAGAGATGTTGGGGCAATTGTAGTTGCCACGGGCGCAGACATATTTGATACAAGTGTTTTTGAAGAGTATGGAGTAAATGAATTGAGTGACGTAATAACAAGCCTGCAGTATGAAAGGCTTATGTGCGCTTCCGGTCCTACCGGCGGACATATAATAAGACCTTCGGATAAGAAAGAGCCTGAAAAAGTAGTTTTCCTGTCTTGTGTTGGTTCCAGAGATAAATCCAGAGGAATGTCTTATTGCTCGGCAGCTTGTTGCATGTACATTGCAAAACAGGCAATACTTACAAAAGAACATCTTCCTAATTCAAGTTCTTTTATTTTTTATACAGACATAAGATCCCCAGGCAAAGATTATGATGAATTTATCACCAGAGGCCAGCAATATGGAACGCAGTATATCAGAGGTAAAGTATCTAAAATATATAAAAAGGGGGAAAAACTTATAGTCAGAGGTTCCGATACACTGTTGGGAGAATCCCTGGAAATAGAAGCTGATCTTGTAGTGCTTGCCCCTGCAATGATTCCCTCAGAAGGTTATAAGAAGTTGGCTGAAACATTAAATATCAGCACCGGTTCTTTTGGTTTCTATACAGAAAGTCATCCAAAATTAAGGCCTGTTGAGACGAATACTTCGGGTATATTTCTTGCAGGGGCATGCCAGTCACCAAAAGATATTCCTGCAAGCGTTGCGCAGGGTAGTGCAACAGCCGGTAAGGTTCTGGCGCTTATGTCAAAAGATGAATTAGCAACCGATCCGATTGTTGCAAAGGTTGATCAGGTTAGATGCATAGGCTGTAATAAATGTTTAATGGTTTGCCCATATAAAGCTATTGAAGAGATAAAGATAAGGGGCAGGAATTCAGTTAAAGTAATTGAGTCTGTTTGTAAAGGTTGCGGGTTATGCGAGGCAACATGCCCGATAGATGCTATCAGCCTGAATGGTTTTAATGATGAGATGCTGTTGGAAGAATTAAAAGCTTTTACCATTTAAAGATTAGTTAAAAATGGAAGAAAAAAAATCATTGGAAAATTTCAATAATAAATTTGAAGAAAAAAAACAGAACAATAAGGTTAAAATAGTAGCTTTTTTATGTAACTGGTGTTCCTATGCTGGAGCCGATGCTGCCGGAACTGCGAGGCTGAGACAGTCTGAGGATATTAGAATTATAAGAGTGCCATGCAGCGGAAGGATCAATCCATTATTTGTATTAAAGGCCTTCAGTTTAGGGGCCGATGGTGTCCTGGTATCAGGTTGTCATCCCGGTGATTGTCATTACAGTGAAGGTAATTATTATGCGCGTAGAAGACTTGAGATCTTAAAGGATTTTCTTCCTGTAATTGGGATAGATAACCGGAGGTTCTCTTATCAGTGGGTGTCTGCTTCAGAAGCACAAAAATGGCAAAAAGTGGTCAACAGTTTTATAAAAAGAATTAAGGAAATATAAAAATAATGGGGACAGAAGAAAGATTAAAAGAAAAAATCAGCAGTCTGATTGATGATTTAGAAGTAGTTGCCGGGTATACAAAAAGCGGTATACCCCTCAGGATTAACCCATTGTTTATAGAGAAGAAGGAAGAAATTGATAAGTTAATTTTTAATAATCTTTGTATAAACAATTTAGCAACTTACATTTATTCTTTATCTCAGGAAATTGATGGAAAAATAGGCGTAATATTAAAACCCTGTGATGTCAAAGCTATAGTTCAATTGTTAAACGAAAATTTGATTAACAGGGATAAAATAAAAATAATATCTGTTGAATGCAATGGAGTTGTTGACTATAAAAAAATACAGAAAAAAATAAATGGGCTTAAAATTGTTTCCACTGCGATAAATAATAATATTATTAGAGTGAGTACCGGTGAAAAAGACTTTGAGTTTAATATGGAAGATGTCTATGCAGAAAAGTGTTATGTCTGCAACATTTATAATAAACCTCCAATTTTTGATGAATTTATCGAAAATGACATTAAATTTAATATCAAACCAAAAAAAGAATATGAAGATCTAATAGAATTTGAGAAGTTAGGTTTAGAAGAAATATACTCATTCTGGGAGCAGGAATTCAGTAGATGCATAAGGTGCTATGCATGCAGGAACATATGTCCTCTTGAGGTATGCAGAGACAGATGTATAGCCCAACTTGACCAGCCGCACTGGCAATCACAAAAGATAACTTCAGGTGAGGGCAAGTTTTTTCAATTGATAAGGGTAATGCATCTGGCTGGCAGGTGTGTTGAATGTGGAGAGTGCGAAAGAGTATGCCCTTCAAATATTCCTATTTTAAGATTAATGAAAAAAATGAACAGGGAAATTAATAGATTATTCGGATTTATCCCGGGTTTGAGTGCTGACAGCAAACCTCCGCTATTGACCTTTAAAAATATAGAAAAAAATATTAAAGAGGAAGAATTAATTTAAAATATAGTTGATAAATATGTTATCAAAAATAACAGAAATATTGGAAATAAAGATTTATGGAAAAGCAAAAAATTAAAATAATAAGTATTATTAAGAAGAATAATTTATATTTGTTTTTTAATAAAATCAGTGAAAAATTTGATATCTATTTGCCTGTCCAGGATTTAAAAAATGGCATTATAGATTTTATGGACTGGAAATAAAAT
>JAMCSM010000134.1 GCA_023380915.1 Actinomycetota bacterium
TTTGTCCACTTTGTTAAAGGTTTTTCAATTTCAAAAAACTGCTTTTATCCTAAGCCATTTGTGGATTCTGTTACCATTCATCTAAAAAGAAAGGATAATTTTTTTCCTGAAAAAGTTATGCAAAAGATCAGTAGCGCACTTATAAGCAGTATTATTGACAATAATAATCTGATAATTAATTTTACCTGTAATTTTTTCAGGTTTGTTGAAGACTGTTTTTCCCACAGGCGCAAAAAACTGATCAATTCCTTAATTCTTTCCTCAGATCATTACAAAATCATTCAAGATAAGTTATTGTTAAACCTCGAAAATATGAGCTTCAATAAAGATGTAAGGCCCGAAGAGTTAAGCCTTGAAGATTATCTATTGCTCTTTATAAGCATAAAATTTTAGAGTCATCCTATCATAAAAAAATGAATATTAGTATTATTTAATACTATTGTATCATATTAGTTTATGATAGAATGTAAACAGTGGAGATGTGGCGGAATTGGTATACGCAATAGATTGGCAGTCTATTAGGTGAAAGCCTGTGTGGGTTCGATTCTCATCATCTCCACCCGGAAAATAAAAAGACGACTCCGAAGAGTCGTCTTGAAAGCTTTTCGATTGGCAGTCTTATCTTTTCAATTTGTAATATATAATAATATATTGCAGTATGTCAAGCACAATCTTAAAATTTTCAGCAGTTCAGACTATGGATTACTAAAAAATCTTTTTTTGAAAAGACATGAATTGAATTTTAAAAAAAACTGATATAAAATTTATTAGCTTTGTTAGTAAATTGGGGAGTCGCCAAGCGGAAAGGCAACGGGTTTTGGTCCCGTCATCCGGAGGTTCGAATCCTCCCTCCCCAGCCAATCACTTTAGGATTAAAGAAAAACTATAATCAGAGTTTGAATATAACAGTGCTATATTCAAACAAAGGATTCGAAAGGACGGACTGAATGAAATGAAGGAGTCCGCGGCTCTGCAGCGAACGAAGTGAGACGAAAGACCGAATCCTCCCTCCCCAGCCAATCACTTTAGGATTAAAGAAAAACTATAATCAGAGTTTGAATATAACAGTGCTATATTCAAACAAAGGATTCGAAAGGACGGACTGAATGAAATGAAGGAGTCCGCGGCTCTGCAGCGAACGAAGTGAGACGAAAGACCGAATCCTCCCTCCCCAGCCAGTTTGAACAGTTCTTTATGTTTACTAATACATCAAAGGGTTTTTTAAGCTCAAATTCAAGCTTTTTACCTCTTAATTTTAAATTCGAAAGTAAAAAATTAATTAGTGGTCTTTTTTGCTCAACTTTAGAACTTTCAAATAATTCTGGTGCTCTAGAACATATATTTAGAAGATTAATAAGTATAATTGAGTAGCTTTCATCGGCTTCAATAACTCTTTTTAATTTATCATTTAATTCATATTGTCTTTGCTTTAATTCATACGCTTTTTTATCGTATTCATCTTGAGTAATACTATCCAATCCTCTGGTTTCCGTGGTTTTAATTGGAAATTATGGATAAATACCTGTTTTGTACTTGTGGGGTGTGAAAGCAAATTCTTATGAATGTTTTCCTTACTTATATTTTTTTTGAAATATTTTCCAGTGTTAGACTATCAATAAATAGGGTATCAATTAATTTAGCTCTCATAGCCCCAATTATTGCAAATGTTTTATCAAGTCCAGTGGCTACGACTATTTTATTATCTATATTAAATAGGTCTTCTTTGCTGATAGAGATAGCTCTCTCTTTTATTTTGCTGTTGTATATTTTACCATTAATGTCGAAGAAAATATGATGGCTCTCACCAACAACATTAAAACTTTCAAGTTCTTTAATTTCGTCATCTCTTAGATAATCTTTATAAAGATTACTGATTGACTTGTCATTAAAATAACCAATCCCAAGCAGGGCTATATTTATTGATTTATGCAAAAGAAAGGTTTTCTTTATGCTGGAACTATTCATTAGAATTTCTTTTATTTCCTTACTGTCTACAATAGTATCGGAGTTAATAAAATAATAAGAGCCTATAAACATATTTTTCATGCGCCTTACTAAATCCGATGAATTAAACTCAATAGGTATGGTTGCAAAATTGCCATTTAGCTGAACTATATCTACATTAATCCTTTTTTTACCCTTGAAATTATTTACAACACTATATATTGTCGATCCCCATGAAATTCCTAAAATATCACTGTCTTTTAAAACATTTTCAAGGTATTCTGCTGCTTGAATAGCTACAACATTTTTTATTAATTCATTACTATCTGTTTCCTGGACATTTACTGCAAAGACTTCTCTAATATTAAAAGTATTTTTAATTTCTAATTCCAGGTCATGCAATTTATCAGATGGGTTATTAATAAAAACCTCTATTATACCTGTTTCTCTTCCTTTTTTTAGCAGTCTTGAAATAGTAGCATAAGATACATTAAAAATCTTTCCTATTTCTCTAAGATCCATATCCTGCTTATAGTACATATGGGCAACTTTAGCAATAAGTTCTTCTTCTCTCATAAATCCATCCAATATTTTATTTTACGTAAACATTTACAAGAAATTATAAGTTATATTTTTATATTAATCAATATAATTTTTATCTAATAATGGTAATAATAAGCTTAAAACCATTTTTTTAAATGGTAAATATTTAAAAATATTCTATTGACATAAATTTTTATAGATATATAATGTGTAAATAGTTAAATAATTGTAAATATTTGCATAATCAAATTAAGGAAATTAATGGATAACAGAAGTGAAAAAAAATACATAGTCATTAATGAAATCAAATCCCAGGGGGAAAAATGGATACAGATAATAAAGGAATATTATAAAGTAGAAAAAGTACTGATCTCCAACATAAAAGATAATTCAATAATTTGCTTTATGGGTACCGGTTCTTCTTACAATAACAGTCTTATGGCAGAATTTGCATATAATAAATTAATGAATAAGCAATCTTACTCGATCAACTCATCTGAATACTTATTTAACCCCGATGTTTTTATTAAACCGGGTTATGAAAATAAAAAAGTCTTTGCTATTTCCAGAACAGGGGAAACAACTGATACTCTGCTTGCTTTAAAAATGTTAAAAAAATTAAATATATTTTTAATTTCTTTAACTACCTTTCCAAATAGCAATATTGCAAGAAATAGCAATTTATCAATTGTTTTTGAAGATTTAAGAGAAGAAAGCATAACTTCAAATCGAGTAGTATCAAGCATTGCACTGTTTCTACTATGTTTGTTTTATAAACTCTGTGGGAAAGAATCGTTAATAGAAAAAATTAATGATTACACTGAAACATTTTTTAGTAATTACAACCAGTATTGCAACTATATCTCATCAATAGTAAAAACTATGGATTTTAATAAATTTGTTTTTCTGGGTCCCGGACCATTTTATAGTATAGCCAGAGAAGCAGCCCTAAAAGTAAGGGAAATGTCGATTACCAATACAGAATTTTGGCCGACCCTGGAATTTAGGCAAGGGTATAGCACTAATATAGAAGAAGATAATTTAATTATTGCTTACTTATCTAAAACAAATATTGATTTCCAGGTTAAAGCGTGTATGGAACTGGAAAAGGCTGGAGCAAAAATTTTAGTCATTAGTGACAAAACAAAATTAGAAAGTTATAAAAAGTTTTATGATTATATTCTAGAAGCCAATCTTGGACTGCAAGATGAATTACTTTGCCAAGTTTATTATCAATTATTTGGTCAACTTATTGGGTACTACCAGGCACTAAAGAAAAACATCGACCCTTCAAATCCGAAAAATTTAGATTATATTGTAAAAATTTAAAAAATAACAATTCAAAAAGTTTAAATCTTAAGAAATTTTTTATAATTATTAAAAATTTAAAATAGATATGAATGTTAAAAATTTAAAAGAAATTAGTAACAATATAAGAGCCGAAGTTCTGAAAATGACAACAAACGCAAAGTCAGGCCATCCAGGCGGATCGCTTTCCATGGCTGATATACTGACGGTGCTTTACTTTGATATCTTAAATCATGATCCTAAAAATCCCCGTTTAAAGCAAAGAGATATATTTATATTATCAAAAGGGCACTGCGCACCTGCACTTTATGCTGCTTTAGGACTGTGCGGATATTTTAGCAAAGACGAGTTTAGAAGGCTAAGAAAGCTGGGTTCGGTGCTGCAGGGCCACCCCGATAGTACCAAAACTCCCGGTGTCGAAGTATCCACAGGTTCACTTGGTAATGGACTGTCTGTTGGTTGTGGAATCGCAGCTTCATCTAAAATTGATGGCAACGTCAGAAATATTTATGTCCTGCTGGGAGACGGTGAATGTGATGAAGGGCAGGTATGGGAAGCTGCTATGTTTGCTTCTCACTACAGACTCGATAACCTAATTGCAATTATTGACTTAAACGGATATCAGGTAGATGGGAAAACCTCTGATATTATGAATATAGAGCCTCTAAATAAAAAACTGGAAGCTTTTGGCTGGGAAGTGTTTGAAATAGATGGACATGATATTAAATCAATAGCCTCTACCTTTAAGATTGCAACCGGTAGTAAGAATGGTAAGTCAAAAGCAGTAATTGCAAAAACTATTAAAGGCAAAGGTGTGAGCTTTATGGAAAATGAAAATAAATACCATGGGACTCCCTTAAAAGAAGATGAGCTGAGTCTAGCATTAAATGAACTTAAAGAAAGGTGAGCAATATGGATTATATATCAGGCAGAGAATCATATGGCAGAGTGTTGGTGGAAATAGGCGAAAATGAAAAAATAGTAGTACTTGATGCTGATGTTTCAAAAGCTACTAAAACTAGTTATTTTGCCAAAAAGTATCCTGAAAGATTTTTTAACGTTGGTATTGCAGAGCAAAATTTATTAGGTGTTGCAGCAGGGCTAGCTGTTGATGGAAAAATTCCAGTTGCATCTACTTTTGCAGTTTTTGCTACTTGCAAAGCTCTTGATCAGATAAGAAATGTTATATGCAAATCTAATTTAAATGTAAAAATTGTTGCTACCCATGCAGGGCTGACTGTAGGTGAAGATGGTGCATCGCATCAATCTGTAGAAGATATTTCAATAATGAGAAGTATTCCAAATATAGTTGTAATTATACCCGCTGACGGCAATGAAGCAGCCAATGCAATAAAGCAGGCGGTATTAAATTATGTAGGTCCGGTTTATATAAGACTATCAAGATTTGAGAGCCCAATTTTAACAAAAGAAGATGATGAATTTACTATAGGAAAAGCAAAAGTTATAGGTAGAGGAAGTGATCTTACAATAGTTTCTACTGGTATACTGCTTGCAAATGCTATAAAAGCCAGGGACTGCCTAAAACAAGAAGGTGTTAGTGCAGCTCTTGTAAATTTACCAACAATAAAACCTATAGATAGAGATATTCTGCTTGGATATGCTAAAAAAACGAAAGCGATAATAACTGTTGAAGAGAATACTAAAATTGGTGGGTTATACTCTGCAGTAAGCGAAGTTCTGTCTGAAAGTTTCCCAGTTCCGATAATGAGTATATCAATAAATGACAAATTCGGTATGTCAGGAAGCGTAGAAGATCTTTCGAAATATTATAGTCTCACAGAGAAAGACATAGTCAGTAAATCTTTAGAACTTATAAAACTTAAAGAGAGAATATATAGTTGAAGAATTTATAAGCATTCAATAAAAGGCAATTTTAAAAATCTATTTGTAGATTATTTATATAAAGAATAATTATCACCATAAATAAAGGAGGTTTTAATGAAGGAATAAAATGAGATTTGCTTGATTATACTAGCCTCTTTAAAAACTATATATAGCAAACAAATCTCAGAGAAATTGTATAAAAAATTAAAATAGAAGTAAACATTTGAGGAGGAAAATGAAAATGAAAAGTAAATGGTTCTTAATTGTTGCAGTTGTTCTGGCAGTTATGCTGGGTCTTACTGTTTCTATGGCAGGATGTAAAGCAACTACAACAGAGACAACAGCCGCTAAAACAACAGCTGCAGAAACCACCGCTGCAAAAACAACGGCAGCAGCTGAGACAACTACAGCAGGTGAGCCTGTAACGATTACGGTTACTAGTTGGAGAACAGAAGATATTGATGCATGGAATGCTATTAATGCAGTATTTATGAAAGCGCATCCTAATATAAAAGTTGAATTCAAACCAATAAAGAATACAGAGTATTATGCACAAATTGGTACTGCTCTTGAAACTGGTACAGGTGTTGCTGATGTTTTGGGTTTGCATAGCTTTGGTACTGGTAAAAATATATATAATGGTGGCCATTTGGCTAAATTAAACGATTTGGTAACTGGTCTAACAGATTTATCGGCTCATTCCCGTGCAGCTTGGGCAACAGAAGATGGCATAAGTTATGCAGTTCCTATAGGAGCTGTAGTACATGGTATTTACTACAACAAAGATATTTTTGATAAATATAACCTTAAGGAACCAAAAACTTGGTCTGAATTTATAAAAATTTGCGATACTCTGAAAGAAAATGGTGAAACAGTTATTGCTCAGGGAAGCAAAGAGGGTTGGACATTATATGAGACTGGTTATAATGATTATGGCTGTAATTTCTACGGTGGTGAGAAGAGCAGGCAGAAACTTATGGCTGGTGAAATGAAATTTACAGATGAACCATTTGTTAAAGCATTTGAGGCTGTAGATTCGCTTACTAAATATTATCCCAAAGGGTATCAGGCTATTGATTATGTAAGTTCACAACAAATGTTTACAACAGGGAAGGCTGCAATATTTATTGGTGGTTCCTGGGAAATAGGTACATTTAAAAATATGGGTTTGGATTTTAAATTA
>JAMCSM010000135.1 GCA_023380915.1 Actinomycetota bacterium
TACTATGGTAGGGGCTGAATTCAGGCAGGTTTTAAATACACCAACAAAAGGATTAAACGTCAAATATGGTTATCCTCTGCTTTTCAATCCCGAAAATATCCAAAATACTGTTATTGCTTTATCTGATAATTTTGGTGATCCGTCAAATACAGCAACAATATTATGTGCTCATGGCAATGGAGCTAATCCGGAGAACAATGCACAGCTAATTGAGATGGATAAATATTTAAGAAGCAACTATAAAAATACTTTTCTTGCATGTGTCGAAGGCCCTCCGGAATTCAAAGGTGTACTGGAAGATGTATCAAGTTCGGGTGTGACTAATGTAAAATTTGTTCCTTTAATGTTTACATATGGCGATCATATTACCAATGATGTTATGGGTGATGAAGCTGATTCATGGAAAATGCAGATCGGTTTACCTGCAACTGCTGCTGATGCAATGGGAAGCAATCCAAAGATTATTGAAATGTTTATAAAAGAAATAAAATCAGCTCTTTCACAGTTTTAAAAATAAAAAAGTAAATTTAATTTTAAGCAAATTTAATCAGATTAATAAATAAAAAAGGTATATTTAATTGTTTTGTAAAGGATTTTATGAAAAATAAATGCTGTAAAACAGCAATATTAATATTAGTTTATCTGAGCGCTGTTTGTTTTTTAACGGCAGGATGCTCTTCTTTAAAAGATTCGAATGATTTAAAAAATAGCAATGTTATACTTGACGCAAGTGGAAGGTATGTTTACGTTCCAAAAAAAATAAAAAGGATAGTATCATTAAATTCAGGAATGTCGACTCTGATTGCTGCCTTTGGAGATTCAGATAAAATAGTCGGCAGAGATAATTTTTCAACTTTTCCATCATATCTTAATAAAATAAATTCTGTCGGCAAGAATTCTTCAGATCCTAATTTTGAGCTGATACTTGAATCTGAGCCGGATTTAGTAATTGCAGATACCATGCTTTCTGACTCAGACAGAGCAAAAATTGAAGGTGCCGAGATACCGGTTATTGTTGATTCGACAAGTGATCCGGACAGGATTTTTTATATTATAAGAAATCTTGGCATAATTCTTGGAAAAAAACAGAAAGCCGAAGAGATAATCAAATATATGGAAGTCTATCTTGATTTGGTTGATCAAAGAATTACTGAAGAAGGGGAAAAGGGAGGAAATTTTCCGCTCATTTATTTTGAAGCCCGGCATGATTATAAAAGTGCTTCTGCTGAAAACAGCGCCCACAAAGCTATTGTTGCTGCCGGAGGAATCAATATTGCTGCTGATGAACCAGTCAGCTCTCCCAGAATCAGCTCAGAATATATTCTGGAAAAAAATCCGGACATAATAGTCAGAAGAGTCAGTGGTGATGCAGGGCTGGAAGAGATGAAGCTTTTAAGAGAAAATTTAATGTCCAGAACCGGGCTTAAAGAAGTAAAAGCTGTTAAAGAGGGAAAAGTATATATTATTAAAGCAGACGTATTTTTGACTTTAAGATATCCCGTAGGCCTTCTTTATTATGCAAAATGGTTTCATCCGGATATATTTTCTGATATAAATCCTGATGTTTTGCACAAAAAATTCATAGTAGATTTTTTTGGAACGGAAGAATGGGAAAAAATAAATGAAATTTTTATTTACCCGAATAATTAAATGTTAAATGAAAGAGAAAAAAGCTATATGAAAAGATTTAATTTTTTATTAGCAACATTATTGTTTACTTTACTATCTACAGCCTTTTTATTTAGTACAACAAGTTGCGGGAATATAGACTTAAAAGAAACCGCAGCTTCAAATAATATAACTATACTTGACGGTAAGAGCAGAATAGTTGAGCTGAACCTTCCTGTTCAAAAAATTGTTTCACTCAGCTCCGGAATGAGTGCTTTAATCTACGCTTTTGGGGACGGAAATAAAATAGTAGGGAGAGATTCATATTCTACATTTCCGGCTATGATGCCAGGTATTGATGAAGTAGGCAAAAGCTCTGCGAAACCAAATATTGAATTAATACTTGAAAAAACCCCTGACATAGTTTTTGCAGATTCTCAAATACATGATGCAGAAATCAGTAAACTGGTTGATTCAGGTATTCCCGTTGTTACAGATATAGTAAGCGATCCTGAAAGAATATTTTTTTTGATAAGAAATACCGGACTAATACTAAATAAAAAAGAAAAAGCTGAAGAAATAATCAGTTTCATGGAGGATTATCTTAATATCGTTTTTGAAAGAATAAGCAAGCTTAAACTGGAAGGAAAAGAATTACCAAAAGTATACTTCGAATCACAATCAGAATATAAAAGCGCGTCTGCTCAAACGTCATACCATAAATCGATAGTTGAGGCCGGAGGCGTAAATATTTCTGCTGCAGAATTATCCAAGCTTTCTCTGTTAAGCCCCGAATGGATAATTGAAAAGAATCCTGATGTTATTATCAGGAGGGTCAGCGATGATGAAAATTTTGACGAGATGAGAGCTTTAAGAGACGAGATAATGTCAAGGCCGGGATTTGAGAACATCAATGCAGTTAAAAATAACAGGGTATATATAATTAAATCTGGCATATTTATGACTTTCAGGTATCCTATAGGGCTTCTATATTATGCCAAATGGTTTCATCCTGATATTTTTAACGACATGGATCCGGCTGAAGTGCATCAGGACGTTATAAGTAATTTTTTTGGAGAAGCAGAGTGGAGCAAAATCACAGAAAGTTTTGTTTTCCCTGATGCACATTTTAACTTAAAAGATACTTCCAATCTTCCGGAATGAAAAAAATTAAGTCAGATTATTACAAAATAATTTTTAATAAGTTTATCTTTATAATAGCGGGTTGCTTGTTATTGATAGCTTTAGTATTTTTGGCAACTTATGTCGGTGTAGCCAGGCTTAGCTTTCAAAAGATAAGCCAGGCACTCCTTGCAAAAACTCTACCTTTTCTTGATATTGAGAGCTATAAGTTTGCTGTGACTGTGGTCTGGGACCTCAGGCTGCCGAGGATAATTATGGCGATAATTGCAGGTTTTGGATTGGGGATTTCCGGGGCTACTATGCAGGGCATTCTTAGAAATCCATTAGTCAGCCCTTTTACTCTTGGTTTATCTTCGGCTGCAGGATTTGGCGCAGCGCTTGCAATAGTAATTGGTTGGGGTTTGGTTAAGGGAGGCACTTTCTTTATAATAATTAACGCTTTTGTTTTTGCAGTTTTAGCCATGATATTGGTATTTTTTTTAAGCCGGTTAAGAAGTCTTAATCCTGTAACATTGGTACTCGCGGGTATTGCCATAATGTATCTGTTTTCTTCCATGACCTCTTTTTTGCAATATATTTCTGACAGCGATCAGTTAAGTGGTGTTGTTTTTTGGATGATGGGAAGCCTCGCAACTTCTACCTGGCTAAAAGTGGCAATATCACTAGCAATATTATTATTTAGCATAACATTTCTTATAAAGTTTTCATGGGAGATTAATGCAATGGTTGCAGGAGATGAAATGGCAGCAACACTTGGCACTAATGTAAAAGCAGTCAGAATCTTGTGTATGTCCTTTTCGACTTTAATTGCTGCGGCAATTATAAGCTTTACGGGAGTGATTGGTTTTATAGGGCTTGTAGCTCCGCATATTACAAGGATGATAATAGGTAATGATTACAGGTATTTATTGCCGCTTTCCGGTTTGACTGGTGCTATACTTCTTTTAGCTTCAGATATCCTGGCAAGAACTGTTTTCCTGCCTTCAGAACTTCCTCTAAGCGTAATGACTTCTTTTATTGGTGTTCCTTTTTTTGTCTATATTCTTCTTACCAGAAGGAGGAATTATTTCTAGAATGCAGCTTGAAGTGAGTAATTTAAGTTTCAGTTACAATAATTATTCTTTTTTGGAAGAAATCAGTTTTTCTTTAAAAAAGGGTGAAATACTAAGTATTGTTGGCCCTAACGGATCAGGCAAGACTACAATTTTAAAATGTATAAACAAAATTTTGAATTTAAAGCACGGCACACTTTGTATGGAGGGGAAAAACGTTAAAAATTTATCTTTAAAAGAAATTTCAAAACATATCAGTTTTGTCCCTCAGAATTTTTCTTCTGCATTTACATTATCTGTTTTTGAAATGGTTTTATTGGGCAGAAAGCCATATATCAAATGGATTGTCAGCAGTAATGATGAGGCAATAGTAATGAAGACTCTTGAGATGATGGGGTTAAGTAATTTATCTTTCAGATTTTTTAGTGAATTAAGCGGGGGAGAAAAGCAAAAGGTATTAATTGCCAAGGCACTTGTCCAGGAGCCGGATATTATTTTACTTGATGAACCAACCAGCAATCTTGATTTAAAACATCAGTTTCAAATAATGAAACTTTTAAAAGAAATAATAAAAGAGAGGAATATCTCTGCAGTTATGGCAATTCATGATCTGAATCTTGCACTGAGATTTTCAGATAAGACAATGATGTTAAAAGATGGGTTGGTCTATTCCTTCGGTGATACCAATAAAGTATTAAACGAAAAAAACGTTAAAGAGGTTTTTGGCATAGATACAGTAATTTATAAGCATTCTGGAATGCCCTATATCATTCCAATAGAGTATTAGAGATAAAAAAATATAAACTTACCTTTATTGTGTTTTGATGATAATAAATAATTATATAAATAACTTGTCAATTGTTGGAGCAGGGCCTTCAGACACGGAATATATTTATCCGTTAGCTTTTAATGAAATTAAATCAGCAGATGTTATTGCCGGGGCAGATAAGATAATTAACAGGTTCACTTTTTTAAATAAAGAAACAATTAAATACAAACTTAATTTTGAAAGCTGGATTAAAGAAATAAAGCAAAGGATTAAACAAAAAAAAGTTGT
>JAMCSM010000136.1:0-955 GCA_023380915.1 Actinomycetota bacterium
ATGCTTATGTTCTACCTATTTTCCCGTCAGCCAGAGAAAATTCTTCCTTATTTCAGATAAGCTCCTTAGATATTGAGAAAAACAGTCTGAAAAATAATATAAAAGCCGTGAATTCAAAAGTAGAATTACTCAAACTTTTAGCTGCAGATATACTTAAATCAACTACTAAAAATCAGCCTCCAACCGTAATTTTCACAATGGGAGCAGGAGATGTATATAAGCTAAAAAATGATATAATAAACACTATATTAAATGTCAAATCTCAAAGCTCAAAACTCACATAATCAGATACAATCCGAACTGGAGAAATCCTTAGGAAAAGGTAGAATTCAAACCAACTTTAACCTTTCTCCATATCTGACCTTACGCTTGAATACTATGGTCGATTTCTATTTTGAAGCAGAAACGAAAGAAGATCTTCTACAGGCTAAAAGAGCCTCACTTTTAACTAATATTCCACTTTTAATTTTGGGTGGTGGTTCCAATATGGCTATAATACATAAACATCTTAATGTTTTGGCGGTTAAGAATAGATATATGCATCTTCTGATAAGTAATAATTTGGTAAAAATAGGGTCAGGGTATCCAACTTCGAGATTGGTTAAAGCTACGGCTGAAGCAGGACTTGAAGGATTGGAATACCACTATGGTCTTCCAGGCACTATAGGAGGAGCTATATATATGAATTCCAAATGGACAAAACCTCTTTCCTATATTGGCGATCATCTCTTAACGGCTACAATTATTGATAAAGACGGCAATTTAAAAAAAGTCGATAAGGATTATTTTGATTTTGCTTACGATTTCAGCAACTTGCAAAAATCAAAAGAGATATTATTAGATGCCACTTTACGGTAATTTTGGGCAAACTTTAGTCTTTCTTTTAATATGCTAGGATCGTTTTTTTTAAGTTGGAAAGTGGCATCTAATAATATCTCTTTTGATTTTTGCAAGT
>JAMCSM010000136.1:965-5198 GCA_023380915.1 Actinomycetota bacterium
GCAAAAATCAAAAGAGATATTATTAGATGCCACTTTCCAACTTAAAAAAAACGATCCTAGCATATTAAAAGAAAGACTAAAGTTTGCCCAAAATTACCGTAAATTGACACAGCCATCTGGTAAAAATACGTGCGGTTGTTTTTTTCAAAACGTAAACGGGCAATCTGCTGGTAAATTAATAGACCACTCAGGATTGAAAGGTATAAATATAGGAAAATTTTTTATCTCTGAAAAACATGCAAATTTCATTATCAACGAAGGCGGCGGAAATCCGCTTGACCTTATGAAGTTAATAAAATTGATTAAAACAAAAGTTAAGGAAAAATTCGGTGTAGAATTGAAAGAAGAAGTTGTTATTATTTAAGACATCCAATAGGTCTACCCTATTTATAGATTTAATTATTGACAATGAATGAAGACGCGTATTTAATAAAAGGTAACAAAATACTAAAAGGTGAAGTCAGATTGTCCGGAGCTAAAAATGTGGCTCTAAAAATCATTATTGCTTCTCTGCTTTTGGATCAAGAAGTAATTTTAAATAATGTCCCAAATATAGGTGATGTCAACGAACTGTTGAATTTGATCTCTTCTCTCGGAGGAAAAGCCAGATTTATCGCTGACAAAACAGTAGTAATCGACGGAAGAAGTATAAATATAAATAAAGTTGATCTTCTTTTTGCTTCTAGGATCAGGGTATCGTTTATGCTTTTTGCCCCACTTCTTTATAAATTTTCCGATTGTTATATACCAAATCCAGGCGGTTGTAGAATAGGAGCCAGACCAATCGACAGAATAATTGACGGCATGAACGCCCTTGGGATTAAAGTCAGCTATAACTCTCAAACTGGCTATTATTGGGCAAAAATGACTAAAAAACCGTCTGGGAAATACCGTTTCGCAAAACCTACTCATACTGGAACAGAGCTACTTTTAATGCTTTCTGTGCTTGGTAAAGACATAACGACGCTTGAGAATATAGCACTTGAACCAGAAATAGATGAATTAATAAATTTTTTTAATTTATCTGGTGCAAGAATAACTAAGAATAAAAATCGCATGACTATTTATCCTACGTCAAAACTGCTTATAGATAAACCTTTTTCTATTATCTCAGACAGAAATGAAGCGGTAACTTATGCTTGTTTGTCTCTTGCCACTAAGGGCAGTATTGAGATATCTCCTCTTGACCCAAATAGCATTGATTCATTTCTTACAAAATTAAAAAGCATCGGAGTTTTGGTCGAAAAAAAATCTCAAGATAAAATCAAAATTTCTTTTAAAAGCACATTTAAATCGTCAAAGGTTGAAACAAGTCCACATCCTGGTTTTATGACTGACTGGCAGCCTAGCTGGGCTATGCTGATGACTCAGGCTGAAGGTATATCGGTAATAAGCGAAAGGGTATTTGAAAATCGTTTTTCCTATGTTGATGAATTAAGAAAACTGGGAGCGAGAATTGATTTTATAAAACTTCCTACTAACATTGCCAAAGATTATTTTTTCTTTAACTTCAATCCTTCAAAAAAATACAATCAGGCCATTCGTATATATGGAACACAGAAACTTCACGGTGGAGTATTGAATATCGCCGATTTGAGGGCGGGAGCTACTCTTGCTACCGCAGCTCTAGTCGCGGAGGGGGAATCAATTGTCAATGGTGCCTCAATGCTTGAAAGAGGTTTTGTCCATTTGGAATTCATATGAGAATTTTATTGGCAAGGTCACAAATCTGGGTGGAAATATAAAAAAAATATGAAAAAATTTGAAAATATTTTAATATTGGCAGGTGGTGACAGTACTCGTTTTTGGCCACTTAGAAAAAAAAGTTATAAAATGCTGTTTGGTAAAACCTTGATTGATCATCTTATAAATGCTGTAAATAAATATACAGAGAAATTGACGATAATTGTAAATAAATCAGATTTAGCTTATTTTAAAAATAAAATCAATGATACTAAGATTATTGCTCAAAAAGAAAATCTAAATGGACAAGCTGGTGCAATTTTATCTGCAAAAAATTATATTTTTGGTAGCACCCTTGTTTTAAACGCTGAAGACATATTTGATTATGGTGTTTTAAATCAATATTTGCAATTAATCGCTAAAGCAAATTATGACTGCATATTGTTAGCTAAAAAAGTTGATCATTATTTTCCGGGCGGATATTTGAAAATAGCGAAGAATAAAGTAGTTAATATAATTGAAAAACCTGATCCTAAAAATGTACCATCAAATTTTGTCAGACTGGTCGTTGATTATTTTAAGGATTTTCAGTTTCTTATAAAAAATATTGAAGAAAGTAAAGCTAGTGATGATCATAGATACGAAGCAGGCATAAATAGTTACCTTCAAAAACAAAATAACACCACCTTTCTAAATTATGTCAATCGGTGGTATCCTTTAAAATACCCTTGGCATCTTTTAAATATTATGCATTACTTTCTTGAAAAAACCGATAATCAAATTGAAATTGGAAAAAACGTTAAAATAGCAAAAACAGCTAAGGTAGTAGGACCCTGCTATATAGGCGATAATACAGTAATCGGCGATTTTACTATGGTTAGGGAGAGCCATATTGGCAATAATTGTTTAATCGGCGGCTATAGTGAGGTTACCCGCTCATACTTAGGTAACCGAGTTTGGCTGCATAGAAATTATGTGGGAGATTCAATTTTAGATAACAATGTACAAATGGGTGCGGATGCCGTTATTGCAAATTTTAGATTCGATGAAAAAACGGTCAAATCAAAATTAAATAACGAAAAAATTGACACTGGTTTAACAAAATTTGGCGCCGTCATAGGATCTAATACTAAAATAGGCGTCAATTCTACACTCCTGCCTGGTATTAAAATAGGCAGCAACACATTTGTTGCTCCAGGATATACAATATCTACAGATGTCGACGATAATATGTTTATCTATCATAGAAAAACTATTAAAAATAAACTGGAGAAAAAATAGCTAATCTAATATGAAAAAAATAACTGTTGTTGGAGGAGGAACAGGAACTTTCGTAGTTCTTTCGGGATTGAAAGAATTCAAATTGGATCTTGGCGTAATCGTCAGTATGACTGATTCTGGAGGATCAACCGGTAGGTTAAGAGATCAGCTTGGAGTACTACCTCCTGGAGATTTAAGACAATGTCTTCTGGCATTGTCGGAAGCACCTCAACTTTGGAGAAAATTATTTCTTTATCGTTTTGAAAAAGGCGACCTGGCAGGACATAATTTCGGCAACATTTTTTTATCAGCTCTGGAGAAAGTCACCGACAATTATGAAGATGTGGTTAAAACTGCCTCTTACGTACTTCAAACCAAAGGCCAGGTAATACCAGTAACCTTTGCTAAAACTCATCTTTGCGTTAAATATCAAAGTGGAAAAATAATTAAAGGAGAAGGAGAGATAGAAGACAATATCAATGAAACTAGCGTTATTGAAAAAGCTTTTTTAGAGCCTGATGTTCTTGCTAATCCGGAAGCTACTCGAAGAATAAATATATCCGACTGGCTGATCATTGGTCCCGGAGATCTCTATACAAGCATCATTCCTGTTTTGTTGACGAAAGGAATTAAAGAATCTATCATTTCAGCAAAAACTAAAATTATATATATAATGAATTTGATGACTAAGTCTGGACAGACAAATAATTATAAAGCTTCGCAACATTTAGATAGTTTAGGTAAATATCTAGGCAAAAAACCCGATATAGTCATTTTAAACTCTGGAAAAATATCTTTGGACATTCTAGAATGGTATAAAGAACATAATGAAAAAATTGTAGAAAACGATTTATTAAAAGATAGATTTACAGGAAATATAATACAATCAGATCTTATTGACAGTTACCAATTTAAACAAAATACATCGGATAAACTTACTAGGAGTATTTTAAGACATGATTCCAAAAAATTGGCAAAAGTAATAGAAAAACTTATATGATTAATAAAAGAGCTTTATCATTTAAAAATGCATTTAATGGAATAGTCAGGTCGATTAAAACCCAGGCAAATTTCCGGATTCACCTCGCCATATCTTTTATTGTTCTTACGGCAGGAATATTTCTAGACATTTCGCGCTCTGATTTTATAGTTATTCTAACCTTAATATTTGTAGGATTAGCTATAGAATCAGTTAATACAGCTATTGAAGAAACCATAGACGCACTGCATAAAGATTGGAGTGAAGAAATCAAAGTCGCTAAAGACATTTCTGCATCGGCAATGCTTATC
>JAMCSM010000137.1:0-8496 GCA_023380915.1 Actinomycetota bacterium
TCAAATCGATTCTGCTATTTCTTTTATGTTTTTCATTTTTGCGGCTTGTGCGATCTCAATATCACTTTTCAAAGTATACCCTCCTTGTATGGTATTTATTTACTTTTTTTAAAGTTCATTCTTATTGCTTTAAAGGCGCACCTTTATTTTTTTAAGCCCTGCAGCATATTTAAGAATTATATATGAATTACAAGTCTGTTACAACATTCTACCCCAACATTCTGCCCCAACATCATGGAAAATATTATGAATTAATATGGACTTTATTTTATTTATTTAAATTTGATAAAAGCTGGTTCGAATCTCTTTGGGGCAGCCATGATTGACTCGCCAGTATTTACAAGTTCTTTTCTTGAGTTTGTCAGTTGATTTTTAAATTCCCGCACAAAAAGGGCAAATTTAGCCCAAAATCCGTGCATATTGCCACTACTTTTTTCTTTTTAAAGATTTAATTCGTCTATTTGTGTAATATTTTTTGGAGAGGGTATTTTTAAGATTCTTAAGATTTTATAGGCAAGATCTTCTGCTTTGGTCCTGATAAAGTAGGAACTGCCTCCAAGGGTTACTTTTGCAAAGTTTAAGGAGTTTAGAGCATCCTTAACTTTATCTGCTGAGGCAGATATACCATTTCTGGCAAGCTTGTATTCAAGATGTCTTGCAAGAAGAAATGCTAAAAAGCATATTACAAAATGACCTTTTATTCTCTTTGGTGTCCAGACAAATATGGGTTGAACCTCAAGATTTGATTTCATTATTCTGAAAGAGTGTTCAATTTTGTAGAGGTTATGATATGCTGATATTGCATCTAGCTCAGTAATACTTTCTTCATTTGTAGCTATTGCATAATAGCCATCAAACCTTTCATCATTTTCTATCGCAGATGTATCCAGGAAATAATTTATATTATCTGCCTCTTGAGCAATATATTTTTTTGCGCCTTTTTTATTTGATGCCTTTATCTTAGAGAAGTTTTCCAGCAGGAATTTTGCTTTTTCAACTTGTCTGTCTCTGTCTATTTTATCCTTTTTTGCTCTTGTCTCTGAATAAGTTATTATTATTTTCTGGGACAAGCTTACCTTTTTAGAACCGGAATAAAAGGTATGGGCATAGGGAATAACCTTGTAGCTTAGGGACTGCTCCCCGTCGCCAATATTTACATAACCCGGCAAGAACACTTGTTCTTTTATCTTATCAGGTGCTTGCTTTAGTCTGTATGCAAATATGTATGAATAACCCCTGTCAGTAATATCTTTTAAATTAATCTTAGACGTTATACCCTTGTCTGCAACTATTATTACCTTTCTTATTCCAAATCTTTTCTCCAAAGCTTCAAGGGCGGTAGGAAGTGTTTTTCCATCAAAAGTATTTCCCGGAAAGAGCTCATATCCTACAGGTCTTCCGCAAGCGTCAATAAGTAGACCCATTACAACCTGGACTTTACCCGGTTTTCCTGCCTTTGAAAACCCGTAGTCTTTTAAACTGTCAGCCATACATGATGAAAAGGAAAAGGTGGTAACATCATAAAATACAATATCCACATTTAAATTAAAAAGATTTCTGTTTATATCAAACAGTTCTTTTTCTACCAGCTCTTTTGAATCAGCCAGAATATCTAAACTTCTGTATATATTATTTAGCTCTACAGGACAAAGGCCTGTGTATCTGTCCTGGCTGTTATATACGGAAAGTTTTGATGAAGGAGCCAGAAGGTGTGATATTGCCATTAAAAAGGAAGTCTTTGAAAGACTATATGATATTTTTGTTTTTGAGCTGGCAGTCTCAAGTATCCTGTCAATGCCAAAATCATTCCATATTTTTTTATATGCAACATAACCCCAGTTTGACATTTCTGCTTCTGATATATTGTTAAGATCTGCAGCAGTTTCTGCATTTGATAGTTCAAGTAGCCTTCTTGCAAAGTTTTGAAAGCTAGGGTTTCCTTTTATGACATCAAGTCTTCCTAAATTAAACAGCACCCTGTGCTTTACGGCTCCATCTTGCCTGTATGATTCTACAGCCTGAGCGTATTTGAAACTGCCTGATTTTGTAATCTTGATAAACATAACTAAATTATACTACTCTAAATATAAATATCAAGATTATATCAAGAATATTATAATAAATATTGCCACTACATTTTTAACAAATATTATGAAAAAAAGACTATTTTGTGCTTAAATTAGGTGATTTTAGGTGGTAAAATGGACATCAACTGACAAAGTCAGGAAAAATTAAGTAATTAAATAGTGGAGAATATAATGAATATATTAATTCTCCACTATTTAATTTTGTAGTGTTATTTGAAAATAAATTTAAGAATAAAAAGAGGACTTATCAGTTGGTTTTAGATTAGATAACTTTGTAGCCAGCTAATGGAGTCCAGATCAGGGAGTTATTACAATGAGATTAAAAGACAAAACGGCAATTATAATTAGTGGAGGAACCGGAGTAGGGAGGGCCCGATTCGCTTAAATTGCGAATAAAAATTCCCCACCGGTGCCTGGGGAAAAATTTTTGCAAAAGTAAGGAATTTTAATTTGCAAAAAACACTCCTCTATAAATTCTTAGTTATATTAGTTATCTAATACAATCAAGCTTCAAACAAGGTTGAAACTGAGACACTAAATTTAACTAAGTATATTTTAATACTACATTTAAGAAGTAGAACTCTTCTTGTTTAATATCTCAGCTTAGTTTAAATAGTCATGGTATTAATCTTCCAAATACTCCTGCATAATCCAGTACCCTATATATTGCAAGACAAACCATTAGAATAAGGTATAATCTTAGTATTAACAGTGAGTATTTCCTGGTCTTTGTCATCTGCATGGGCCCAAGGCTGTCAGGGTTACATTTGTCTTCTTCCTTGTCAAATAGCGGATGAACAACATAGAATTCATCTTCATTATAGCTTGCTTCATTTTTTCTTAGTGCAAAATTCATTTTGTCACTTCCTTTCTTATGTTTTTCTTTTTTTATACTTTTACCAGTAAATTTGGCAGCAAAACCTGTATTGCAAGTATTGCTGATAGTGCAAATAGGACGAAGATAATTGTCCAGTTTATAACATTATTCCAGGTCTTATTTGCAAGCTTTTCTCCAAGCAGCTCTTTGTCATTTAAAAGAAGCTGTAAAAATATTATTGCCGATGGCAGCATTAACCCTGCAAGTACCTGAACGCCAATAATAATAAGCTGAAGCGGTGCTTGTGGAATTAATACAATTGCTGCTGCCACAATTACTGCACCAATATAAACACCATAAAATCCGGGGGCTTCCTTAACTTTTTTCTGAAGGCTATGCTTCCACCCAACTACCTCACTGTAAGCCCATGCACTTGCAAGAGAAATTGCAGTTGCCCCAAGAACTGCAGCATTTACCATCATAAGTAGAACACCGTATTTTACAAAATCCCCAAGAATTGGCCCTAATGCAACTGCCATTTGTGAGGGATCTTCATATTTTATCCCATGCTTATAAAGAACGCTTGCTACAATCATCATCATGCAGGCTACGGTTACTGTAAAAGATGCACCTATAAATGTATCAAGCCTTGCCCACTTCATATCTTTAAACCTAAGCTTTTTATCAGCAACGCAGCTCTGTTGGAAGAATAGCTGTCTGGATGCAACAGTCGTACCCACTATAGCCACAATAAGAAATACAAGGCTTGTAGTAATGCCTCCACTTAGAATTCCGGGCACTGCAATATTATGTAAAACCTCTCCTGTAGAAGGTTTTGCTATGACTGCAAATGCAATCCAGACAGCATCTAAGACACAGAGAAATACTGAAATTCGCTCCCATCTTAGATAACTTCCTGTAATTACCATTGCAATAAGCCCAGCTGCTGCAACCGGAACTGAAATAAATGGTTGAATACCTATTTTACTTAAAGCAAGTGATATGGCTGCAAATTCTGTAACCAGGGTTAGAAAGTTAATAAGTTCTAGATCTATAAGTGAAAACAGTCCCCAGAATTTACCAAATCTCTGGTAAATCATTGCAGCATGCCCCCTGCCTGTGGCAATGCCAAGTCTTACAACCATCTCCTGGCAGAAGTAAGTAACGGGTAGTAGCAGAAGCATTGTCCAGAGAAGTCTAGTACCATAAAGCGCACCAGCCTGCGTATAAGTGGAAACTGCTCCAGCATCATTGTCTGCCACCATTACAATAAGTCCGGGACCAAATACTACAAGAAAACTCCAAAAATTTCTGGAAAAGGCTGACCTTGTATAATGTGGTCTTGTAAGAATTGTCCCACCAGTTGCAGTACCATTTTCTATTGTTATATTATTTATTTCTTTTTTTAAAGCCATGTTATCTTATTTCTCTTACAGGATATATTCCAACTTAAAGTAAAAATTTTAAGTAATATTTAAAAGCAGCATAAAACTGCATGACAAATAAACAAAACTAAATTATTTTAATTTTCAGTTATGCTTGTTGAATGTTTTATAGAAGTTAAATGTTCGGATCACATTTGCAAAAATCAAACTGGCTAAAATTTTTTACTCATTTTGATTTTGCAAAAGTGGCTTGATAGTGAAGTGCGATTATTGAGTAGTAGTGTATAATCTGTGTTTAGATAAATCAGCTTTAAAACCTTCTATTTATTAGTTAGTAGCTGCAGGTGATAAATAATGGAAACTAGCTAACCTGTGCTTACTTGTAATATTTTTTTGCTTTTTATCTAAATTACAATAACCAGAGCCGTCACTATCGCTGCTACTGTGACCTTCCATTTGTTACCACCTCCTGTTACTAAAGAAAAAAACCTCTCAACTAATGAAAGGTTTTTAATTTATAAAAACTCTTACCTTCGTTGAGCTTCAACTTCATACAGCTTTGAGTACTTAATTTACCCAGCTACATTAAATAAAACCTTAATTCGGTAATACTTGCTAACCCATTGGCGTCTCTCGACATTTCCGGGTAGTAGCTTATATCTGTACAGTAGTCTCGCCTAACATAAGTTATTCAATTTTCAATTCAAAATTATATTTGAATTTTAAAAAAATATAAGCCTATTAATAGTATTTGTCAAGAGTAAATTTAAAAGAAATATTGGAGGTAAAAAATAGGAATTATTTCTTAAAATACAATTAATATTAGAAGCTTACCAACTATTTTATTTTATGCTATATTTGTCACATTGCTTTAATAGAAGCACAACTCTCCTAGCGGGTGGAGAAATCTGCATTCTTAAATTTTATCATTATAATATATGAAAAGAATTATAATGGAACTCTATAGGTTTTATGAGTATAGCGGAACTATAATAAAGCTCTTTAATAATCGGTTTTGCATTTTTATATGAAAAATATTATAAGATTGGAGGTTATTAATCATATTATAAAATGTAATTTTTATATATTCTTTTTATATTTTATTGACTGCTTATAAAATTTTCCAAAAGTCTTATCTTTTTTTCGGAAAATCTAAGAAAGATAATGAACGCGAATTGTAGCATTTGTAGTTTATGTATTCAATGAAGCATCATCATTGGTATTAGGAATATTAGCTTTTTCCCTAAGTAAATTCAGAATTATGGTCTGCTGCTCGTTGATTCTATGAATTTCAGAAGAAGAGTGTATGGATAGCCATGAGTGTTTCATGATCGCTTCGAGCTTGCGCATCACTTGCTGCTGCTTGGACGTTTTGGCCTACAAGAATAATAGGCAGCAACACTAACTGGAAGAACGTCTGTGCAATCCAGGAAACAATTATTATCGGATCATGAGACATTATCGCGGCTGGAAGTGAGACAAGCGCAATTATTGCAAACACATACGCACACCACATGGAGCCGACGGCATTTGTAATTTTTACTGCAATGCGTGTATTAAACAGACCGATTCGACTTTGGCCGTGGACAACTTTATATGCATGCTGATTTAAAAATAAATTATGTGAGCAGGCTTTTGCTTTGGTTATTGCTGATTCGTTTTCCATAATGATAAATTTATTATTAATCCTTGCTTACATTATAAAAGAATTGCCAGAATTGTGAAATACCTTGTTGGGACTTCTATAAAAAAACTTTATGAAATCTTCTTTTTTATACATTATTTCTTAATATAAAACTGGTAGAATTTTCTCTTTCTCTTATGATTGGAACAATTATCCTAATACCTTACAAGATTATAAAACCCAATAGACAATATAAGTCTTACTTATTTGAGAAGTCTAATATATTTTAAATAGATATTTTAGATAGCATTGCAAATATGTCTAAGATTTCTGCTCAAATGTGAGAAATTTCGAACCAAATTATTAATATATTAAGTAAAAAGTATCCATTAAAATATTTAGAGTATTAGGGTGCCATTACAGCATAAACTGCAATCAAAACTACAATTCCCATACCTATTATTAATAAAAATATATCCAATACAAGTTTTTTAATTTTATCCTTTGCCGTATTCCCAATAAAGAATGTATTGTCGCAAAAAAATCAGTGGGATTAAATATGCATTTTATGAAATGTGTGTACTTCTTCTACACTTACAAACTTTACCATATTAATATTTGCAAAACCCGTAAATATTTGTAAAGAGCCAAAAAGAATGACTGCATAACCAGAATGCTGATGAATTTTTGTAAGTATTTTATTTAATTTCATAATCTATTATATGCGTGAATTATTCAATCAGTTTCAAGTCAGGATTTTCTTTGATATATTCAAGTATTGCTTCATGCAAGGAATTAACAGAAGTGTTTTAAGAAATTACTTTTGGTAATTTTTTTGTAAATTTTTTATTAAATACTTTTTTGTAAAGGAAAGGATACATGAATAAAAATGATGCAGAAAATCCCTTAATGAACTTTTAATTATAGCGCTGTTAGAAGTCAGTTCTTCCATGAATGGAGCCTTATATATTTTGAATTGCTTTAGATGCTTACTATTTTTAATAAATTTTTCGGCAAAAAGGATTACATCCCCATACCAAAACACTAGACTTACATCTGGTATTTTCCACTTGTAACCAGATTCTTTCTCTTCAAAGATATTAATTTAATAACAATTTAATAATAAAGCTTTGGCTTTAACTTTTTCCGAACCCTTTAATTGCCTCTATATCAATTTCACTGTAACTTTCAATTACCATATCTGCATCTTTTAAATCTTCTGCACGGTAGGTATTAGTTATTGCTATGCAATTCATGCCTGCACTTTTTGCAGCAGTAATACCTACAATCGAATCTTCAAAAACGACGCATTCTGAAGGACTGACATTAAAAATCTCTGCACCTTTTAAATAAATTTCAGGGTCAGGTTTTACTTTTTTTATATCATTTCTTGAAAGTTTAAGATCAAAATAAGTATTTAGGTTCAATCTATTAAATATTATTTCAACTTCTCTTATCCTGCTGTTTGTAGCAAGCCCGATTTTAAAGTTTCCTTTTATTTTATGAAGAAGCTCATGTATATAGGGAAAGGCAGTGACTTCTTTTTTTAAGTTTCTTACATAACGCTCCTTTAATGTATTTTTTATGCTTTGCTCATACTTAAGGCCTCTGGCCTCCAAAATTCTTTTTATTGATTCTTTCCAGATAAGCCCGTAAAGCAGCTTTTCTTCCACGGGTGTAATAAAAATATTCCTTTTGGTCATGAAGTCACGTGTTACCTTTTTAAAATGATAAGGAGTATATTTTAAATGTAACTTGAAATATTATGTTTCAAGGCTTGCCCTTCTTGAAATACTTGAGGACAGGCATGGACTTGCATCTACAATAATTACCAGCCAGCTTCCTGTATCAGCCTGGCATGATGTAATAGGAGATCCTACCATTGCTGACGCAATTATGTGACAGGATTGTAAATAACTCTTACAGGATAGAATTAAACGGTGGATCAGTGAGAATGAAATTTAAATTAGATTGATTGTTAGTTTGAATTTATATATATTAAAAGGATAGAGGATTTGTGGAGTAATAAGTGTCCATTAAAAAACGGAATGCCTGTCCACTAAAAACTGGAATTGGTGTCCAGATTCACCGGAATAAGTAATTATGTTGTTTATATTTTACATTAAATTTACATAAATTTATTTTATATTTTATTGACAGAGATTTATTTATACTATCTTAACTAAATAGCCCCCTTACTCTCTTATTTTCTTGACTTTTTTAGAATTATTGTTAATATGTTAATAGATTTATAAACTATTAAACTTATTGATTAAGTAAATACAGAAATGAATAATATATTTTGTATAAAATGAAAGAAGCAAGTTATGATGATGGGATGGCCCATGATGGGGTTTGGCGGTGGAGGATTTGGAATCCTGGGAATGATATTAAACTTCATTTTTTTTGTGGCAATAATAATTGGAATTATTTTCTTGGTTGTATGGCTGGTAAGAAGAGCAAGCTATTCGAGTGAAAGTATACCAAAGACAGACGTAGCTATTGAGATACTAAAAGAAAGATATGCCAGGGGGGAAATTACCAAAAAAGAATTTGAAGATGTTAAAAAAGAAATAAGAGAGT
>JAMCSM010000137.1:8506-11182 GCA_023380915.1 Actinomycetota bacterium
CTGTAACTTCTGCTTCAATACAAAAATTACTTGAAGTGAGTAATATAAGTTATCATCAAAAAATTTAATCAAGTATTCAATTGAGGTTTTAATATTGGATAAAACCCTAAAAACTAAAATAAAGTATGACCGAAATGCATTATTTTATGACTTATTCGAACTACCAGTAGAAAAGTTACTATATTCCAAATGGAGAAAAAAATATTTTTCTTCTCTTAAGGGAAATATTTTAGAGGTGGGAATTGGAACTGGAAAAAACATTGATTATTATAGTGATGAAGCAGAAGTTACAGGAATAGATTTTTCACAAAAGATGCTAGAAAAAGGCAGACAAAAACTGGCTAAGTCCGGCAAAATAAATATTACCTTAATGCAAATGGATGTGGAGATTCTTAATTTTAAGGATAATTCTTTTAATTATGTTATCACAAGCAGTGTTTTTTGTTCTGTTCCTGACCCTATAAAAGGGCTAAAGGAAATAAGAAGGGTTCTAAAACCTGATGGAAAACTAATAATGATAGAGCATGTTTTAAGTAAAAATAAGTTTATCTCATTTTTGCAAAATTTATTTAATGGTATTGTAAGGTTTTTTACAGGTGTAAATATAAACAGAGATACTGGCAAAAATATAATAAAATCCGGAATGGAGATAATAGAAGATAAAAATCTTGCAGTGATTGATGTTTTTAAGTTATTTAAAGCAAAAAAAACATAAAAATGAAGTAAGTAATTAAGTAAAGCCAACCTTCCCAGCATATGAAAATTTTGATTGAAAATATTAACCATAATATTGCTTGGGAAACAAAAACTCATATATCCCAAGCAATATTATGAGAAACAAAAAATATAGCATAATAAATTGCAAAAATTATGAAGAAAAATCACTATTTACCCCTGAAAACTTGCTTAGAGAAGCAAGGAGACAGAAACAAATTGATGAGTGCAGCATTCCCAATGTTTGTATTTTAGATCCTGATGGCGACATTGTTGAATATTTACAGAAAAATGACCAACTCAAGTTAAGCAAATGTTGGGCTTGCTACCACACTAAACTGTATAATTTTAATTATGGGAATATTGAATTTGGAATCATTGGCTGTGCTGTGGGGGCCTCTTTTGCTGTATTGATAGCAGAAGAGTTGTTTGCTGCAGATTGTAAACTTTTAATCAGTATTACCTCAGCAGGACGAATTGCAAACTTAGAAAATTCATCCAGGTTTATACTAATTGAAAATGCAATCAGAGACGAGGGAACAAGCTATCATTATCTTCCGCCTTCGGACATTTCATCTATTAACAGCTATATTTTGAAAAAATTAAAATCTATATTCAAAAAATCAAACCTATCACTTGCTATCGGAAAAAGCTGGACTACAGATGCACCTTTCAGAGAAACAAAATCGGCTATTGAATATGCTAGAAATAAAGGAGCTGTGGCAGTAGAAATGGAGGCAGCAGCATTATATTCATTTGCCAAGGCAAAACAGAAAAATGTAGTATGTTTTGCACATCTGACAAACACAATGGGTCAGAAAGCAGGCGATTTTGAAAAAGGTGAGGAAAATGGAAGTATTGAAGCATTGAGACTCATTTATTTAACTGCCAAAAATTTGCTGCCATTGCTAACATAAGCTGCAAATTCAATGGAAATTAATTAGACATTGAGGCACAATGTGTGAAGTATCTACTTTTGATGATAACGCTGACGAATATGATAGATGGTTTGACGAAAACAGGGAAATCTATCAGTCTGAGCTGCTTGCATTAAAGCAGGTTGTTCCAGCTGATAAAAGGGGCCTGGAAGTAGGTGTTGGTACTGGTCGTTTTGCAGTTCCTCTTGGTATAAGAATTGGCGTCGAACCCTCTGAGGCAATGTCATTGATTGCTCGACAAAGAGGAATTAAAGTTATAAAAGGATTTGCAGAAAACCTTCCATTTAAAGATAAAAGTTTTGATTTTGTATTGTTTGTTACAACAATTTGTTTTCTTGATGACATTTCCAAAGCATTAAAAGAGGAATATAGAGTATTGGTTAAAAATGGAGAAATTATTATTGGTTTAATTGATAAAAATAGTGATTTAGGGAAAAAATATGAGAAAATGAAAGAGAAAAATAAATTTTATAAAGATGCTCATTTTTATTCAGTTGATGAAATAGTCAATTTATTAAAACTTTCTAATTTTCATAATTTCAGTTTTTATCAAACCCTTGTAAATCCGAATAAAAAAGAGGTTGAAAAACCACAAATTGGCTATGGTAAAGGCAGTTTTGTTGTTGTTAAAGCAATAAAAAAGCTTCAGGGTTCTCATTCAGAAAAGTTATCGTCAGATGAAATTAAACGAAATCTTACTATGATTGTCATAGATAAGGATGCCACTTGGGCTCTCCATGTTGTTAAAGACTATGGTTTAGTCGGAGAAAAAGATGAAGTTACACCCGATGAAGCTCTGATGAAATGCCGCGAAGAACTCAGGAAGATAAAAAAAGCAGAAAAAGCCCATTGCAATCAATGCAGCTCTTGTAATCAATGTAAATCCCATTTGGTCTAATAGCCAATTAGAAACTTGTTACTACTTAAATTTTTATTTTGAGTTAAAAATCTTAAATTTTCAGGAGTTAAAAGTAATAATAAACGATCTTCTTACCTCATTGACGAGACCTCTCTTTCTCTATGT
>JAMCSM010000138.1:0-1341 GCA_023380915.1 Actinomycetota bacterium
TTTTTAAAATATTATTAAATTTTGATTATGGGCCGACTTTTGCTGCAACTGAGAATTATTTCTCAGAAAATATACCTGCTTTGAAATCAATAGGTCAATCAACAAGACAAATATCAAAATTTAATAATATTTTAAAAACAATGAAACTGCTTCCTGCAAAGGTCGCTATTATATGGCCAATCAGCACTGAAATCTGGAGTGATAATGAAGGTACATATAATTCAGAAAGAGAAATGGTATGGTTGGCATTAGACAGAAATCAGGTTCCAGTGGATTTTTTAACTGAAAAAGATATAGAAGATGGATACCTGTCTCATTATGATGTACTGTATGGAATAGGGGATTATTTGAATGATAAAGCAGCAAAAAATATAAAATCATGGGTTGAGAAAGGTGGAATTTTATGGGCAGAACCCGGATTTGCCACCAAAAATGAGTATGATAAATCCGCAAATATTTTAGGGATATCGGATATTTTCTCTTCTGTTAAATCTTCAGATAAATTCAAGGAGATATCTCCGGGAAAAGGTAAGATTTATGTTTTATCTTCTTTCCCGGGTCTGGATTATAATAAAAGCAGCAATAGAACACAAAACAATGGATATTCTACTCAATTTTCTAAAAAAATAGCAGATTTTATTCTTACACCAATTGAAAAAAGTGTATGGAAGCCTCATGTTCAGATTGGATTGGATGGTATAGAAGCCTCTTTATTGCAGAATAAGAATTATTATATCCTTTTTCTGGTAAACTATCGCAAAGACCCAAAAGGAGGAAAAATAAACTCTTTGAATGTTGAAGTAAACCAAATAGGTAAAATCTCTTCAGTTGTATCAGCAGACAGGGGAAATATAAATTTTACTCAATCAGGGAAAAGTATAAAATTTTCATTGCCATTAAACACTGTTGATATGATTTTTTTAAAAAAATTCTATGCTGGACAAGAAAAATAGAAGTTAAATATAGTGACATTCTATCTTTTAAACTACAATTAAATTTGACGATTCTAAAGTTTTAGTGATAATTTCATTGGACAGTAATGATATAATTTATAAACATAAGGAGGCAGATATGAACTTTATAACAACAGTAAAAGGTTCAATGATGGAAAAATTTTTCCCTGAAGGATGGGACCTTGACAAAATTGATAAATGTTGCAGTAATCAGCCTGCCAAAATTTTTGACAGACAAAAGTGGTGGAACAAAGAATTTACACCCATTGCTTGTGAAACACTTGATGAATTTAATATAAAGATGGGACATGAGATAGCTAATGAAATTTATATAGCAGGAAAGAAGAATAAAAAACTGATATTAATTTTACCGGTAGGACCAATGGGA
>JAMCSM010000138.1:1351-3215 GCA_023380915.1 Actinomycetota bacterium
GTAGTATATTTTTTAAAAGAGTGGAATGTAAACTGTCAGCATGTATACGGATTTAATATGGATGAATGGAGTGATAAAGATGGCAGAACATTGTCTTCAACAAACCCCGGGGCTTTTCAAAATGCTATGGAACAGGCTTTTTATGGACCGTTAGGTGGATTAACAATCCCTGAAAAACAAAGATTTTTTGCAACAAAAGAACTCCTTCCTGAATATCCCACAAAAATAATGGAGCTAAAAGAAAAAGGGGCTAAGATTGTAACAATATTTGGTATAGGCAGGGTGTTTCATATAGCTTTTTGGGAGCCACATTTTGCGGCTGAATTCAAATCAGAGGATGAATGGAAAAAACAGGAGTATAGATTGGGAGCAAAACTTCATCCTTTAACAATTGAACAAAATGCCATAACCAGTTTTAAAAGTAGAACTACACTGGTCCCCTGTTTTGCAAATACCATAGGACCGGGAATCTTTTTAAAGTCAGATAAAATTATCGGCGGTGCAGATGGTTATTTGGGAAGAGGTATGATGTGGCAGGGAATGAGTTTGTGGGTAACTTTAAGATATGGGCCCGATATGTGGATTCCCAGCAGTTTCATGCCTACATTACCAGGAAAATTATTTTTTCTAAAAGAACTTTCAGGCCCATTGATTTCTGAATGTAATTGAAGATTATTAAAAAACTTATTAACTGTTCAGGAGATTGAAAATGAAAATTTTGGCATTTGGTGCACATCCGGATGATTTAGAAATTCTATGTGGCGGGACATTAGCTAAATATTCACAAAAAGGACACAAGGTATTTATGGCGCATTTGTGTAATGGAAACATGGGTGGGAAAGAAATTGACCCGAAAGAACTGACAAAAATAAGAGATAAAGAAGCAAAAGAATCTGCTGAATTAATAAAAGCAGAATGCTTGGGTCCTATAGCAGGTGACTTAGACCTTTATCCCACCAGGGAAATGAGAATAGAAGTAGTGGATATTATAAGATATGCAAAACCTGATATAATAATAACCCATGACGTAAATGATTATATGCCTGACCATGTCATAACAGGACAGATTGTTTTTGATTCTGCATTGACTGCAACACTTCCTTCGTATAAAACAAAATATCCTGCATATGAAAATATTGTCCCTGTTTATTATATGGATACAGTAGCAGGTATCAGATTTCAGCCAACATACTATGTTGACATAACTGAATTTTTTGAAATCAAAAAAAGTATGCTGATGTGTCATAAAAGTCAATATAAATGGATAAAAGGCCATCATAGTTCTGACCCAATAAATCTTATAGGAGCAATGGGAAAATTCAGAGGCATTCAGTGTGGGGTTGAGTATGCAGAAGCTTTTAAAAGAATGGATGTATGGGGGAGAATAAAGCCTTCAGAATTGGATATATAGATGTTTATATAATCTTGAATTCTTTCAATACTTTCCAAGTATACGGCGGATAATATTTTAACCATTTTTTCAATATTTTTTTATTGATTTTTGACATATCAATAGATTTTAAGTTCAAGAATCTTTTTTTCAGATTTATAAGATATACTTCATCTAATAATGCTTTTTCTTTTTCAGCAATTAAAATATTTTTTTCAATCCTATATCCCATAAAAATTTTGGGGTTTATATAAGAATATTCAAAAGTATTGGATAAAAGATTATATATCCGATGTTTTTTTGTCGTTATCAGTGTAATTCTTGCGGGTATTTCGTTTATTATCCCATATCTCCACAAAGCATATTCCAAAGATATATAGGATGGTTTTAGTATTTCACAGGCTAAAGATTCCCAATCAACCGTTGATAAATTAAGTGTATAAAAACCCCTTGTTAATCTTATAATTTTTCCAC
>JAMCSM010000139.1 GCA_023380915.1 Actinomycetota bacterium
ATTTTATAAAAAGCCATAAAAATAGCTAAATAAAAGTGATATTTTTTTATTTATGTTAACCAAAAGAATTATACCCTGTCTTGATGTAAATAAAGGCAGGGTTGTAAAAGGAATAAGCTTTATAAATTTAAGGGATGCAGGTGATCCTGTAGAACTTGCAGCTTACTATGACAGGGAAGGTGCAGATGAAATAGTTTTTCTGGATATAACTGCATCACACGAAAGAAGAAGAACGGTTATAGATCTTGCAAGCAGGACTGCGGAGAAGGTTTTTATTCCATATACAATTGGCGGGGGTATAGAAAGCATAGATGATATAAGAGAGATTCTGCGAAAAGGTGCTGATAAGATCTCCATAAATACTTCTGCTGTAAGGAACCCCGGGCTTATTAAGGAAGCATCAAGGGTTTTTGGCAGCCAGTGTATTGTTGTAGCCATAGATGCAAAAAAAATCAATCATAATCTTTGGGAAGTATTTACACATGGCGGCAGAAAGCCTGCAGGAAAAGACGCAGTAAAATGGGCAAAAAAAGCTGAAAAACTTGGGGCCGGTGAAATTTTACTGACAAGTATGGATAAAGATGGAACAAAAGATGGATATGATATTGAGCTTACAAAAGCAGTTGTTTCAGAAGTCAATATCCCGGTAATTGCATCCGGGGGTGCCGGAAAGCTTGAGCACCTGCGCGACGTTTTTGTATTGGCAAATGCAGATGCTGCACTTGTTGCAAGCATTTTTCATTATGGACAATTCAGTGTAAGGCAGACAAAAGTATATTTAAAATCACAGGGAATAAATGTAAGAATTTAAAATTATAAGACAAAAATTAAGGAATAATTATGAAAAAAAATATTAAATTGATTCCTGCAATAATACAGGACAGCGATACAAAGGAAGTATTGATGTTTGCTTATATGAGCAGGGATTCACTTGAGAAAAGTATCGCAACCGGAACAACATGGTTCTGGAGCAGAAACAGAAAAAAAATATGGAACAAAGGTGAAACCAGCGGGAACCTCCAGAAAATTAAGGAAATAAAATATGACTGTGATAATGACACTCTGCTTATAATGGTAGACCAGACAGGTAATGCGTGCCATACAGGAAACAGGAGCTGTTTTTATAATGAATTAAAGCTTAAAGGCAGTTCGACTGATAATGACATAAAAAAATTAAATTTTATGGACTATAATTCTGAAAATATTTTTTCTCCCATAAATATTCTTTACGAACTCTGTGATATTGTTGAAAGCAGAATAAAAGAGAAACCGGATAATTCCTATACTTATTTGCTTCATAAAAAAGGGCTGGATGAGATAATAAAGAAAATTGGTGAAGAAAGCACAGAAGTGATCCTGGCTTCAAAACATCAGACCAAAAAAAAGGTAATTTATGAAATAGCAGATTTAATTTATCATTTAATTGTTCTGATGGTTGAAAAGAAAATTAAACCGGATGATATTTTTAATGAATTAAAGTCAAGAAGAAAGTAGGATATAGCATATGCGAGATATCAAAAAGATTGCAATACTCACTAGCGGGGGAGATGCATCAGGGATGAATGCTACAATAAGGGCTGTCACAAGATATGCAAAATATAAAAAACTTGATGTCGTAGGATTTTATGAAGGCTTTAAGGGACTAATAAATGATGATTCTATAATACTGGACCTAAATGCTGTCGGCGGCATAATCGACAGGGGCGGAACCTTTTTATATTCGGCAAGGTCCGAGGAATTCAGAACAAGGAAAGGAATGTTGAAAGGCAAAGCAAATCTTGAAAAACACAAAATTGATGGTCTTATTGTGGTTGGAGGCGATGGTTCTTTCAGGGGTGTTCATGATCTTCACAATCTTGGAATTCAGGCAGTAGGCATTCCTGCAAGCATTGACAATGATATTGCGGGAACAGATTATAGCATAGGTTTTGATACTGCTCTTAATGTTATCATAAGTCTTATTTCGAAAATAAGAGACACAGCTTCATCCCATGACAGATTATTTGTAATAGAGGTAATGGGAAGGAATTCAGGTATGATTGCAATTAATTCCGGATTGGCGTGTGCAGCTGATTATATACTTATCCCTGAAGTAAAAGTTGACCTTATAAAGATTGCAAATCAAATACGCAATCACAGGGAAGGTAAAAGACATACATTGATCGTAGTTGCGGAAGGTGCTGCAAAGGCAAGTGATGTTGCTGCATCATTGAAGCTCATTGCTGGTCATGAGGTTAGGATATCGGTGCTTGGTCATATTCAGAGGGGCGGATCTCCTTCCGCAATAGACAGGCTTCTTGCTGCTGAATTCGGGAAAAAAGCGGTAGATCTTTTAATTGAGGGCAGAAGTGACTGTATGTCGGCAATCCAGGGCAATAAAATAGTTTCTGTCCCTATGGATTATGTATTTAACAACAAAAATGAGATCAGCAAAGAATTGTATGACCTAGCTCATATCTTGTCCCAGTAATAAAACGAATCATGATGAACCAACACAAATCGCAAATTTTTTAATTAAATAGAAGAAAACTTTTAATGAGGTACCAGAATTTCACCAAGTACAAACCATAAAACTATCACAATAAAAACTGAACCCGGCACTATTCCTGTCATGTCAAATCCCTTGTCTTTGGCACTGTATTGACTTCTTCTAATCCTTTTTAATTTATGATTATTGAACATATTGAGAACTAAATATTATTATTTCATTATTACTTTAACCCCTCAAGTTAATTTTTTAGAGAAAAGTTCAAATATAATTCCAAAATAAAAATTTAAAAATTATAATTAATGATTTAGATGAACCAGGCATGTTTACCTACCTGAAACCTTAGTCCTCTTTTACAACTTCTGGCATAACTCCTTTTCTAACATAAATGGGATGGACAATTTTTCTAAGCAAGGGAAGTCTTGTTGAAAAAACAACTGCTCCCAGGATACAAAATGCTCCACTGATAAGTATCGTATTGGGTGCACCAATTTTATTAGCTAGTAGTCCTGCAAGTAGATTTCCAAAAGGAGACATTCCCATAACTGCCATTGTAAAAAAACTCATAACTCTGCCACGCTTATCCTCTTCAGTTATTGTTTGCAGTATGGTATTGCTTGATGCAATTTGAACAATCATTCCAAACCCTACGATTAAGATCATGGAAAGAGAAAGCCATAAGTTTTTGGAAAATGAAAATGCTATAAGTCCAGCTCCAAATATTCCAGCCGAAATAGCTATAATTTTACCCAGTCCCAACACAGTTTTTCTGGAAGCAAGATAAACTCCTCCGATTATAGCTCCTATTCCAGCTGAAGCCATTAAAAAGCCTAATGTATGTGAACCACCATGCAGAATATCTTTAGCAAAAATAGGCATTAAAACTGTATAGGGCATACCCATAAGGCTAACCAGGCCAAGTAATAGTAAAATAGATCTGATAGGTGAAAATCCAAATGAATATTTAAATCCTTCCTTTATATCTTTCGGGATATTATTTATACTAACTTTAAATAATATCTTTTTTACTTTCATAGATAGCAATGCAATTATAACTGCTATAAAACTTATGCCATTTATTAGAAAACAAATTCCTTCTCCTACAGAAGCAACAAGTATTCCAGCTACAGCCGGACCAATTAATCTTGCACCATTAACCATTGCAGAATTTAGCGCAATTGCATTAGACAGATCTTCCTTTTTTTCAACCATTTCAATAACAAAAGCTTGCCTTGCAGGCATGTCAAAGGCATTTACAAGCCCAAGTCCTAAGCTGAGTGATAAAATATGCCACACCAGTATATGTCCAGTAAGCGTTAGAAAAGCAAGTATGAATGCTTGAATCATTGATAGAGTTTGAGTTGCCACTAAAATGCGGTGACGGTTCCACCTGTCTACTAAAACTCCGGTAAAGGGAGTTATAACAAAAGCGGGGACCTGGCCAAAAAAACCAACTAGTCCCAGAAGCAGTGCCGAGTTTGTAAGTTTATACACAAGCCAGCTAAGGGCTATCTGCTGCATCCAGGTTCCAATAAGAGATATACCCTGGCCAGCAAAGAATAATCTATAATTTCTATAGTTTAATGAACGTAAAATATCTTTGAGATTTGTTTTCATTTCAAGGATTATAAAACATTAAAATGAAAAAATTGCAAAAATAAAAAATTAACCTAAAATTAAAAATAGAATGAAATAGCTCACTACATTCGACACATTGTATATTAAAAGTATTTAAAATTGAATAAATAATTAGGCAAAAACACTTAGCAATTTTTTATTAAATAGCAGCTGGTCAATTTTTATAGTAGATGGGTTGGCAGGTCTATCATATAATAAATATTTCAAAATTTATTTTTTTTCATTATTAAAGATCCTCCAACTAATGAAGTAAAAATTGCGATTATAGCTAAAAAGGTCCCTATAACAAGTGTAAACCTCATTGAACCTATAAAAACTTGATTTTTTAATCCAATTCCGCTGACGCCCTTAGAAACTAAAACTTTATTTAAACTATTTGAA
>JAMCSM010000140.1:0-5703 GCA_023380915.1 Actinomycetota bacterium
ATGCCCTTTTTGGCTTCATCCAGCTGGACTTTCTGTTCTTCCAGATATTTTTGCGCATCTTCTTTCTGCTTATCTGCATGATTGATGCTTTCCTGGATCTCAGTCTGCCGTTTCGAAATTATATTATTTACCGGCTTCATTATGAATTTCCATAAAACCACAATCAATATCACAAAAACTATGATAGTCCAGAAGATGGTGCTGGTCATAGGATTTAATATATTAGATAATTCTCCCAAGTTCTTTACACCTCTTTTTCAATAAACAAAAATTAATATAAATAATAAATATTATTTTTAAAACTCATCATGAATTGGACCATATCAATTCTTTTTAAAGCTCTGCTCTTAAATTTAATAATCATGACTAAATTTAAATTTAAAAATTGAATTGCCTTCAAACTATCAGTTAAACGTAAATTAAATCCGGATTCTATCAAGCTACAAAAATAAGCAGGAAAGCTACTACAAGCGCGTATAGAGAAATTGCTTCTGCAAATGCAATACCTATAAACATTGCAGTTTGAATTTGGCCGCCTGCTTCAGGTTGTCTTGCGATGCCTTCTACAGCCTTACCAACAAGATTACCTATGCCTATTCCCGGCCCTATTGCTCCAACACCCATACAAAATCCTGCTGCTATCAATGCCGCTGTCTTTGGATCCATACAAATCCTCCTAGTTTTCTTTTTCCCTAATTTTTATTAAATCCCGTAAAATAATTTTAAAAAATTCTTCTGGAATCAATTTAATGTTTGAAACTAACTACCTCACCAATATACAATGCCGAAAGGATTGCAAAAACATATGCCTGAATGGCAGATACAAATATTTCAAGGATTGTCATTGCAACGGCAAATGGTACTGCTGCAATGGCAATAAAATAACTTCTGAAGTAAGTTATAAGGCCAAGTATAACATAAATAATGGTATGGCCTGCCAGCATATTTGCCATAAGTCGTATAAACAAAGAAAATGGCTTGGCTATCGCACTTATTGTTTCTATGGGAACCACTATAACATACATCCAGGGAGGAACTGCCGAAGGTGCATAAGTCCTTAGATAACCTTTTATACCATTTTTTGAAATATTTGTTATATGTACCGTAAAAAAAATAATAATTGCTATTACCAGCGGAACAACAGGATTGGAGGTAGGAGTGTAAGTTCCTGGAATAATTCCGATCATATTATTTGCAAGTACAAAAATAAAAACTGCAGCTATCAGCGGAACCCATCTGTCGCCTTCTTTCTTTCCAATCATATTATAAACAATGTTTCTTTTTATGAAATTAATTAAAAGTTCTATGACAGTCTGTTTTTTACTTGGATTTATGCGGGGTTTAATGGCCATTATTAAAAACAAAATTAAGAATATACCCACTCCTGCGAACATTGACACTGTAAGGTTTGTTATCGAGACATCAAATCCCCCGATTTTAATTGGTATTAATATCTTCTGATAAAAGTGATTTTGAATCTGCAAACCTTCTCTCCTTAATCCCTTAGTTCTTATTAAATAATACTTTTTTATAAATTAAAAAAATTTCAAGATTGAAAAATACCGTAAATAAAATTAAAAATGAAAATGTAAAACCAATAAGATTAATATAATCAAACCTGGCTATAAGAAAAAATACCAGTCCGGCAAGCAATATCTTGGCAGCATAGGTATAAAGGATATATCTAATCTTATTTGGCGAACCATTGTTATAAACTCTTGAATAAAGAAATAATGTTCCAACAAAAAAAATAAAGGTTAATATTTCTCCTATTATTATTGCCAGAAAAATCTGAAGGGATGTTATGAAAAAACTTATGATTCCAATGACAAATAAAAAGATCAGACTGATAAATGCAATTTTCTTAATTTTATTCAGATCCTGATTCATCAAAAATCAAATTTAAAAAATTAATTCCAAAAAATTCCGGTAATCTATAAAACTATGATTTCCTCATAGTATATTATTTATTACTGAATTTTGCTATTGTTATATATCAGTAAATTTAATTTTTCTAAATGTCCAGCTTTTTACCAATATCAACAAACTTTTCTTATATGCGATTTTTATCATTTTTTATGATTTCAAATCAAGTTTTATAAGCTCAACCCCGGCCTCTCTTAAAAGTTCCAGGGCAAGTTCATCAGGATAATCTTTAAAATAATATATTTTTTTAATTCCACTGTTTATAATCATTTTTGCGCATTGTACACACGGCTGAGTATTGCTATAGAGCACACTGTCCTGTATGTTCACCCCATGATAAGCTGCCTGTATAATTGCATTTTGTTCCGCATGCAATCCACGGCACATTTCATGGCGTTGACCTGAAGGTATGCCAAGTTCTTCTCTTAAGCATTTACCCCTGTCCAGACAATTTTTAACTCCTTTGGGAGCACCATTGTATCCGGTAGTCAATATTCTCTTATCTTTTACTATGATTGCACCAACTTTTCGTCTCAGGCACGTTGAGCGTGTTGCGACCTGTAATGTAATGGCGCTGAAATATTCATCCCATGTTGGTCTTTTTTCTCCCATTTTTTTCCGAAAATCTTATTATTGAATTTGGATCGTATTCAAGCTTAAAATAATTACAATATTATAACTTAAAATGCTGACAACTGAAACAAAATTATGGATATGCAGATAAAATCCTGTTTGTCGATATAATTTAGATTATATTTTAAATGATCTGGGTGTTATAATTATAATTATATTTACCATAATACCTGTCAAGTATTCCCAGTTAATCTGAAAATTCTCTTACAGCTTCGTACATCGCCAATATATTTTCAACCGGCACATCTGGCTGGATATTGTGAACCTGGCAAAAGACAAAACCACCATTTCCGGAAAGATCTTCTACTCTTTTTTTTACTTCTTCCTTGACATCTCCAGGTTTGCCGAAAGGCAAAATCTTTTGAGTGTCGCATCCTCCTCCCCAGAAAGTAATATCTTTACCAAATTCAATTTTCAATTTTTTGGAATCCATGTTTCTGGCAGAAACCTGTACTGGATTTATCGCATCAATTCCGATTTCAATAAGATCAGGGATTAATTCATAAATGGACCCGCATGAGTGAAGAAGAAGATATTTTTTACTTTTTTGTTTTATATATTGCCATAATTTTTTATGATAAGGTTTTAAAATTTCTTTATATAGTTCCCTATTAAATTGCGGACCATTTTGTGTTCCAAGATCATCATTAACCTGTATAATATCAATATAATCACCAACCATCTCAATGTATCTGTCAATTCTGGGAATGTATGCTTCTATTTGTTTTTCAAAAAATCTCTGTGCCATTTTTTTATTTAAAATTAGATCCATCATAAAATTCTCAAATCCTCTGAGATCCTGACCGGCAGCCAATAAATGTACCCACAGGTTTGCTACAACCGCATAATCAGTATTCTGATGTAAATTTCTTGCTCTTTGTTTCAAGGAATCAAAACTCTCATCCATGTAATATGGCATGTCGTAGGATTCCATGAAAGAAAACCCCTTATCTATATCTTCAAGTGATTTTGAATCTTTCAAAGGATTATATATTGTATCAAAATAAAAACCGCATTTTGGGCGTTTGCAAGCAGGCATGCCGTTACCGGAATATATAATCATTTCACCATTATCTTTTTCCTGAATTTGAACCTTTTCAGGTATTTCCAAGGGATATCCTTTTATAAATTCAAAAGTTTTCCATTTCTCAGGTTCAAAAATAAGAGCTGCTGCATCACTCCCAACAAATTGCAGAACTTCATGTTCAACCTTTACTATCATCTGCATAAGATCAAAAACCTGGGTTTTGGTTGACAGGCCTAATGCTCTTTTCAAATTATTATAAGCTATCCAGGTTATTCCCGAGGAATCTGTAGAACCTAAATCAACAGGTAGTCTATCCGGTTCTTTATGATTTAAAGTTGAAATTATTCTTTCTCTATTTTTCATAAGAATATTCCTGAAAATAATACATAACAAATTATTTATTTTTAAACATAATATTCAACGATCTTTAATCCATCAAATTTTTGAATTAAAAAATGATCGTCAATTAAATTTCATTAATATTTTAATATAATTATTCGGTTAATATTTTTTATATTTTAGCAGTATCCCATAAAATAATAATAAAAAATATAATGAAAAATGATAAGATTATACATTATAAAAAAATTGATGAAAAAAATTATTTTACTCAAATGAATTTAATAAAAATTAAAAATCATAGTCACATTGAGGGAGAAACTATTAAACTGATAGCTGATGTTTTAAAAAAAGGTAAAATAGCAATTCTGCCTACAAGCACTATTTATGGAATAAGCTGCATTTACAATAACAGAAAAGCAATTGAAAAAGTTTATGACATAAAAGGCAGAAAAAAGACATCTCCCTTTATTATACTTATTTCAGATATTTCCATAATTCCAAAACTTGTTGAAAGCATAACAGATTCGGCATATAAATTAATGAATTATTTCTGGCTTGGCATTGAACCTGAACCTTTAACGCTGATTTTTAAAAAAAACAGGTTACTGGAATCTTTTATTGCAAGCGGAAGCAATAATATAGCAATAAGACTTGATAATCTTAATCTGTTGAAAGAAGCAATCCATATAACCGGCCCTATTATTTCAACAAGCGCCAATATTTCAGGCAGCAAAATTCTGCCTTCACTTTTAGATGAAATTCCCCGGAAAATAAAGAATCAAACAGATTTAATTGTAGATTACGGTGAAAAACTCCCGGGAACGGCATCCTCTATTATAGATGTTACAGCTGAAAAACCTGTAATAATCAGGGAAGGAAAAATAAAAAACAACAATGTTCTAAGAGTCTTAAAAGTAATTAAGGATAAGACTAAAAATATTTCACAGAAAAATTAATAATAAATTTATAATGCAGGAAAAATTTAAAAAAAATAAAATAATAAATATTAACTTTGTCTGTACCGGAAATACTTGCAGAAGTTACATTGCTGAAGCTGTAGCAAACCACCTGTTAAAAACCATATATTTTAAGCAGAAACCCGCATTAAAAGATAAAATTAATATAGGAAGCGCAGGAACTGATATATTATTTTCTGAAATCCCGGTTAATACTTATAGAGTTCTTGATATGCTTGAGATCCCCAATATTAAATTCAAACCAACCCAGATCGATTTAACAATGGTTATGAGATCTGATCTGATAATTACAATGGCGACTTCACATAAAAAAAATATTGCCGGAAAATTTGTAGTCTATGATGAAAGAAAGATTATTAATCTTCTTGAGCTGGCAAATATAATTCTTTATATTCAGTCAGAGAGAATCTACAGCAGGAATGCCATTGATAGAGACAAATTTACATTAAAAAACTTGAAGGCATTAAAGCATCCAAATTTTTTAAAACCGGGTCCAGATAAAAAATCAATTTCGGGTGAAAATATTTTTGAAAATTATTCAGATATCAAAAAATTAAAAAGCAAAGCAATTATAACAACCATCCTTGACAAACTCGATGATATAAAAAATATAAAGTCCGAATCCATAATAAGGACAATCGATGCAGATATATCCGATCCATTTGGAAAATCAATCGATGCTTATATGCATGTTGCAAAATTGATAAAAGAAAATATAATTATTATTTTTAATTATCTGTTTGGTTAATATCTTTAATCTTATTTTTAGCATGCAATTGTAGTTTTTTAAAATTTTAT
>JAMCSM010000140.1:5713-7863 GCA_023380915.1 Actinomycetota bacterium
CAAAAATCATAAGGCTCAGATCATGCAGGTTTTTCTTATAAACTGCAAGTTTCGGATTTTCTTAAATCTATTGGCTGTGAAGTTATAGACGTGGGAGCTTATGATAGCATAAGCTCCGATTATCCTGACTTCGGACAAAAATGTGCAATAGCAGTTGTTTCGGGTGAGGCTGAATTAGGCATTTTAATTTGTGGAACAGGAATTGGCATGTGCATTACTGCAAACAAAATAAAGGGAATAAGAGCTGCAGTTTGCTGGAATACTGAAACTGCAAAGCTTGCAAGGGAACATAATAATGCGAACATATTATGCCTGGGAGCCAGGTTATTAATGATAGATGAATGCATTGCAATCACAAAAGTATTCATTTCAACACAACCAATAAATGAAGAAAAATATCTCAGACGTATTAATAAAATCAAACAAATTGAACAAGGGGGAAATCTATTTGGAAAATAAACATATAAACCACACAGCAAATAAGGAAATTGACTCGGAATTAAAACGAATGATGGAAAAAGAACTTGAAAGACAGAAGAATCAGATAATATTGATTGCTTCTGAAAATTTTACTTCCCAGGAAGTAATAAAAACGATGGGCTCAATTTTAACCAATAAATATGCCGAAGGTTACCCTGGAGACAGATTTTATGAAGGATGTAATGTTGTTGATGAAGTCGAGGATCTTGCAATAAGGCGATGCAATGAATTATTCAGGTCAAATTTCAGCAATGTTCAGCCGCACAGCGGTGTTCAGGCCAATATGGCAATTTTTTTGGCAACTCTCAATTGCCATGATAAAATTTTAAGCATGAATTTGAGGGATGGAGGACATCTGTCACATGGCCACAAGCAGAATCTGAGCGGTAAATATTTTGATATATTTACATACAGTGTAGACCCTGAAACGGAACAAATCGACTATGACAATGTCTTAAAAATTGCAAAAATCATAAGGCCAAAACTTATCATAGCAGGGGCAAGCTCTTATCCGAGAATAATAGATTATAAAAAATTCAGGGAAATTGCAGACGAAGTAGGAGCGTTTCTTATGGCAGATATAGCGCATGTCGCAGGTCTTATTGTGGGAGGGCAGCATCCAACTTCAATTGGTGTCGCTGATTTTACAACTGCTACCACACATAAGACTTTAAGAGGTCCAAGGGGCGGTTTGATAATTGCCGATAAAAAATACTCGACATTGATAAATAAATCAGTCTTTCCTGGAATACAGGGCGGACCATTGATGCATATAATTGCTGCAAAAGCGGTTGCATTTAAGGAAGCGATGCATGATTCTTTTAAAGAATATACAAAAAGAATAATAGAAAATTCAAAAGCTCTTTGCTCATATCTTAAGGATGAAGGTTTCAGGATTGTTTCCGGAGGGACCGATAATCATTTGTTTTTAATTGATCTTACAAATAAAAATATCACAGGTTATGAAGCTGCAGAAGTCCTGGCGTCAGTGGGTATAATCTTAAATAAAAACGTAATACCATATGACACCTTAAATCCGAATATTACAAGCGGCATCAGGATAGGTACTCCTGCTGTCACCACACAGGGAATGGGCATAAAAGAAATGAATAAAATCGGTGAATTCATATCTTCTGCAATAAAACACAAAGAAAATAAACTGGAACTGAAAAATATCTCAAAAAAAGTAAAAGAGCTTGCAAACTCTTTCCCTGTTTATGAAAATTTATAATTTAAATGTATAAAAATAAATATAAATAATTAAAGCTTGATACCGTCCAGGTTTCATATCTTCATAATGTAATTTGCAAAGCAACTGGCGGTTCACCTGAACCCATTATTCCAATTTTTTAAATTGATCTTTAAGTGCACCACATTGTGGACATGTCCAATCTTCGGGTAAATCTTCGAATCTGGTGCCGGGTTTTACACCGTCATCAGGATCACCTTCCTCGGAGTTATAAATATATCCGCAAACAAGACATTCCCATTTATCCATATTGACTCCATATGTTTAATTATTGAAATTTTTATTTTCTATTTTTAATACAGCTATAGTTAAAAATTATATCATGCATAGACATAAATAAGCAGAATTTATGATTTAAAAATCATTATTCTACTAAACAAACCTTAATTGGTATCAGGCAATTTTTGCTGTGATGATACGG
>JAMCSM010000141.1 GCA_023380915.1 Actinomycetota bacterium
TAAGTCAGAAAATAGTAACTGTTGATAAAAAATATTTTAACCTGCCAGATAAATTTCAATTGACGTTAAACGGACCTGTTAAAAAAGAGGTTTTCGGATATTTACCCTACTGGATGATAGACAACCTAAACGATATAGATACCAGACTAATAACATCAATAAGTTATTTCGGACTTGATGTCGATGGGGAAGGAAATATAACGGATAAAACACAATCCGATTCTTATAATCCCTATAACATCTGGCAGAACGATAAAAATCTAGATAATTTTTTTAAAAAAATGAAAGTAAACAAAACTAAAATATTTTTAACTTTTAAATCTTTCAATAATGACAACATCAGTAAATTACTTCTTTCACAAGAGGCCAGTCAAAGATTTTTGAATAATATACTTTATCAGGTTGATTCTCACAATTTAGACGGGGTTAATATAGACTTTGAATATACTGGAGTTCCTAGTGAAAACATTCGCAATAAATTTTCAGTGTTAATAAGCACTCTTAATGATTATTTAAAAAATAGGAATTCAAAAACTCTACTTAACATCTCAGTTTATGCAACTGCAGCGACCATCACTCAACTGTGGGATATACCTTATTTAGCCTACCATAGCGATTCAATTATAGTCATGGGCTACGATTTTTTTACTCCTCAATCAGGCTCCGCCGGACCGATCGCTCCCATATCGGGTTATTCCAATTCAATTTCAGGAATAGTGAACAATTTTTTAGACTCCATGCCGTCCGAAAAAATTATACTAGCGGTCCCCTATTATGGTTACGACTGGACAACTATAAACCAAAGCGAAAATGCAGAAGTCAAACCCAATACCGAAGTAAAAACATTATCTTACGCAGAGTCAAACGATATCACCAAAAATATAAAAACAAACTGGGATGAAGAAAGCCAAACGCCATGGTATAGTTTTGTTGATGCATCCGGCGCATCTCATGTCGTACATTTTGAAAATTTAAGATCAATTGGCGTCAAATACGATATCGTAAATAATAAGAATCTTGCTGGAGCTGCAATATGGGCTTTAGGTCTGGATGGCAACGACACTAGATTAACTCAGTTATTAATAGATAAATTCACAAAATAATCTCTTTATTTTCTCATCTTTTCACGAACTTCCTCATCTATTTTACTAAGATATCTGCCTATCAACATACGAGTGATATCATTACCAATAATTTCGACTTTTTTAAGAAAATTAATTGCTGGTGAATCATATCGAGAAGAAGAATTGCTATCTCTTTTAAAAATTTCTGGGACTATCGGCTCAAACGAAGCATCTATTTTTGGGACGATCAATTCTTCTTTAATTTCTATTAGATTTCCCGCCCGACCGAAAATATATTCCCTATTTGTCAATCGATTTATATTATTATCAAATCTACTTAATAAATAATTAAGCATTTCTTCATTATTATTTCTGTATTCATTTGCCTCTTTAGTCAAACCTTGTCCCTTTATACTTTTTAAATTCATAATCAAATTCCCCCACATTTTATCCAAAAGAATGATAGAACGAGGTGTAACTCGACGATTATCTATAGCATCTGACACTTCATTTGCTTCATCCACATTTTGATCTTGGATCCAATTCAATTGATCTTGCGCCACAGTCACCAAATAGTTCATTGCCTCATCGCTATTTTGGACTTTTCCGATTAGGTTTGGGACTAATCCTGTAACATCAATCCGTCTAACCGCTTGGAAAAGTAAATATCTTCTCGTAAGATCTGTGTCTGAGCGAAGAATTGGTAATTCGCTTCTATATATGTGTACTCCATTTGTTTCTAATGAATGCAGAATCTGAGATACATAAGGAATTTCTTTTTTAGGCAGGAAAATAAACTCTTGATTTGGTTCTGTTTGCTTCTCTATTAAACTCATAAACCTCCTCAACCATATTATAGTACCAAAATAGATAAAATCAACAACTTCTGTTATAATCAAAAGTATTAAAAATTTCATATATTAAATGCGAAACAAACTCATCATTTTTGTCGTAGTTATCGTAGCTGTAGTCGTAGGTGTTATTTACTTATTTCAAAATGTTTTTATTGCAGCCAATGTAAACGGACAGGCCATTAGCAGACTGCAAGTTATCAAAGAATTAGAAAAACAGGGAGGTAAAAACGTGCTCGACTCAATAGTCACCGAAACAATAATTCAGCAGGAAGCTAAGAAAAAAAATATTACTGTAAGTCAAAAAGAAATCGATAATGAACTTAGTAAAATTGAGGCCAATGTTAAACAGCAAGGATCTACTTTAGATCAAGCCTTACAAAGTCAGAATATGACCAAAAACGATCTTTTAGATAGAATCAAAATACAACTAATGTTACAAAAACTCGTTGGCAGTTCTAATGTGACGGATAAAGAGATAGATAATTATATAGCAACCAATAAACAAGAACCGCCAAAAGGTGTAGACGAAAAAACTTTCAGAGCACAAATTAAAACCCAGCTGATGCAACAAAAAACACAACAATCTGTACAAGAATACATAACCAAACTGAAAAATGCCGCAAAAATAAA
>JAMCSM010000142.1 GCA_023380915.1 Actinomycetota bacterium
TGAATTGTTTTTTAGTCTGACTAGTAATTGATTGATAAACAAATCATCAGGTCCAATATGATTTAGTGGATCGATCTTTCCATGAAGAACATGGTAGATGCCTTTATAGATATTACCTGTCTCAAATGACAAAAGGTCCAAGACTTCCTCAACTACCGTAATTTGCGATTTGTCTCTTGTTGCGTCCTGGCAGATTGAACATAAGTCGTTTTCAGTCAGATTCATACAGATCTTGCAATACTTTGTCTTACTTTTTAAAGTTGTGATGTTTTGCGCAAATTCTTTTAAATCCCTGTCTGGTAAACGCAAGAAATAAAAAGCCAGTCTATTAGCCGTTTTTTCGCCTATACCAGGCAAACGTTCCAGAAATAAAGCGATTTGTTTTAGACTTGACGGTAATGTATGCAAAATATTTTTAAAAAAAGAAGATACCTGTTTTAGACAACTCGGTATACCTAGTGATTAACACTAAGGACTATTTCCCAAAGTGAATAACCTGGTATCAAATTTTTTATTTAATTAAATTTGTATAATATCTACAATCACCAAAGGTTCCCTGCCTGTGGCTTTATAGAAAAAACTTTCCAGACGAGTGCCTATTTCTTTTTTTAGGTTTTCAGTCTCGAGTGTTTTATCTCTTTTAGGTTTTAGGATTTTTTCTATCTCAACTACAGCGTCTTCAAACAATTTCTTTTCGTCTTTTTGAAAAACAAAACCTCTTGTCAAAATCCTGGGTCTACTGACCAAATGACCAAGATTATCGATCACTAATACCGAAGTAACAATTCCATCGCTTGCCAGAGTTTTTCTATCCCTTAAAATTATATTTCCTACGTCTCCGATGCCATATGCATCAACATATATATTTTTGGTATCAACTTTTTCGCCTAAAACCACTTTGCCAGATTTCATTAAGACTGAGTCACCTTCATCAAGAAGCAATATGTTTTCCTTTTTATAACCCATATCAGATATGATTTTCTGATACTGCCTTTGGTGTCTGATGGTTCCACCAATTGGAATAAAATACAAAGGATTAGTAAATCTTGCTAAAAATTTCAAATCCTCCTGATTCCCGTGACCTGACGCATGCAGTTGCTCCTGGATATCTGAGTAGACTACATCCGCTCCCCGAAGCGACAAAGTCTCAATCAAGGAATAAACCTCGGATTCATTTCCTGGGATTGGGTCTGAGGAAAAAATTACCTTATCTCCGGATTTTATCTTGATATTAGGATTACTGTTATTTGCCAATTTTACTAACGCAGAATCGTACTGACCTTGTGATCCGGCGATAATTAAACAAATTTTATTTGGCGCCATTTTTGCCACTGCCTCTTCTTTAAGTAAAAAGTTCTGCGGGATAGGCAAATATCCTATTTCTGTCGCAAGCCTGGTATTTTCTCTCATCGATCTTCCCATAAATACAATCCTGCGGTTAAATTTGATTGCCGCATCCAAGCATTGTCTTATTCTTGAAATATTTGAGGAAAATGTGGTCATGATAAATTTGCCTTTAGTCTTCCTCATTTCATCTTCAAAAGTTTGACCGACTATATTTTCAGAAAGAGTCAAACCCTCCCGCTCAGCTCCAAGACTATCGGACAATAAACACAAAATTCCTTCATTTCCCGCTTTAGTTATAGAGTAAAAATCAGGATAATTCCCGTAAGGTGGGGTCAAATCAAGCTTAAAATCTGTACCGTGATAGATAGTGCCGACTGGTGTTTTAATAAGAATATGAAGAGTATCGGGAATCGAATGTGTGATGTTAATAAAACTTACAATGAATCCGCCTATTTTATACTCTGTCCTATACTTAACCTGATTTATTTTCACACTTTGGTTATACTCTTTGAATTTATTTTCAACAAAAGTAGCGGTAAGTTTACTGGCATAAATCTGCGGTTTACCTAAACTCTGATAATGGATAGGCAGAGCAGAAGTGTGATCTTCATGTCCATGACTTAAAATTATGGCTTTAATTTTTTCAGTCTTGTCTTTTAGATATGAGATATCTGGGATAATAAAATCGACACCCAACCCTTTTTCCTGAGGAAAACCTATCCCGCAGTCTATAAGAAGAATGTCTTTTAGGTCATCATTCTCGAAAAGTTCGTAGACATACATGTTTTTTGTTACGTTTGTTATCCCGCCAAGGGGCGTAAACTTTAGTTTGTAATCATTCATAAATTTAATTTAAAAATATATAATTAGTAACTTTGTAAAAATTTCAGATTCTTAACCATTATACCACTTGATATACTTTAGTTTATGAAAACAATGCTAAAGAAAATAAGAGATAAATTGTCCGAAGTACTGGATCCTGAGTTAAATATTTCCATCGTAGATTTAGGTTTAGTCTATGACGTCAAACTAAATAAAAATGACAAGGTTAAAATAGTTATGACTCTAACCACAATAGGCTGTCCGCTTTTTTCCATGATTGAAGAAGAAGTTAAAAGCAAACTCAAAGAGGTTGGTATTAAAGATAATAAAATAGAATTGGAACTGACTTTTGATCCTCCATGGTCAATGGATAAAATGTCGGAACGTGCCAAAGCCATGCTTGGAATTTGAAATTAAAATATTTATAATAATAGTAATGGCTAAAGGAAACATAATTGAAGACACGTTTGAAAAAGCAGTTGAACAATCTACAACCGCTGGAAAAAAAACAGTTAAATCAGTATTGTCGACAGTCAGTCCGACAAAAATATGGGAGGAGCTACTCGGAATAGATAATAAAATTACAGATAGGATAAATGCAGAAAATAGCAAAGCAAAAAATAAAAGTCACACTCCGCTGAATTTTGATCAACTCGCCAAAACTTATAAAGATCGGGATACTTTAAATACGGAAAAATTAAAACTTAAACTCTTTCAGCTTGTCAAAAAAGGAGAGGAAGAAGAGATGGCCAAAGAAAAACAAGCTGACAAAAAAAGAAACGAGGAGGAAGAATTTCAGAATAAAAAGAAAGAAGCTGATAATAAAAAGAAATTTAAGCAAAATAACTCTCTACCGCTAGGCAAGATAAGAAAAAGCATATTTTCTCCTAAAAAAATGGCTAAACGCGAACATACAGAATTCAAACCTTCATCAGGCAAACAGTAAACATACAAGAAATTAATTACATTTTACGATTACATTATTTGACGTTAGGTATAATATAGAGCCATGAACCGAGAATTTTCAGACTATTTTTCAAGACCTCTATATGAACGGCCACATAATTGGTTTGTTAAAAAATTTGAATATGAATTATCAGAACTTAAACCTGATGATAATTTTCATAAAATTATAGCAATTAAAAATCTACATCAAAAATTTCTCGATAAAACCTGGAACAATGCGATACTTGCATATGTATGGAATAAAAAAGAAGAAATTCAAAAATACGAAATATTTATAACCAATAGCGTGGCGAGACATATATTTATTCTAAGCAATTATGGTGTAAGTAATTCCGATGAAATTTTCCAGGCAAAAAATCTTTCCTCAGCCATCTTATTGACAAGTCCTAATAGTCATAGAACACTTTTTATTAATTTTACTGAAGAATTATCATCGAAGGAAATGAGAAAATTAGCGTTATCCTTAGCTGATTACAATATCAATGAAATTGTAGCCGTACAGTATGATATGAATTCACAAAAATATCGTTAAGCTAAAAATAAATTATAGATCTTGGGATTTGTTAAAATATCCTTAGCGTTAAACGTATTTCATCTTGATTTTATTCCGGGGTGTAGTTCATCGGTAGAACGTTCGGTTCGGGACCGAAAGGTAGTGGGTTCAATTCCCGCCACCCCGACTCAAGAAAGAGCTTAAGATTTACCGCTTATTTCTTTCGTAGTGAGGAGAATTAGAAAAAGGCTCAGTTTTGATAACCAATCCATTATCTTTTACTTTCCAATATTTATTTGGATTCTGATTGCCATTGCCTAATTTTCCAATAACGCATCTGATACCATGTCCGTTTTGGTCTATTTCGATATCATCTCTAGTAAGATCACGTCTTAATAAAAGATCGTCCAGCGGAAAAAAAGCATTTATATTACAAAATAAAGTCATTAAACCTATAGCTAATGAATAATTAAAAAGAGCTGGCCTTTCATGTTTCGTATTTAAGAATTCGGGTAAATCCGAATGGACCACGTCAATTATGGGTTCGTTATAATTTTTATTTAGTAAACCTATAAGATAGATTAACAGATTAGACTTGGCTTTATTATCTTCGTTATTTCTAAATTCCATTCTCATATTTATTCCATCTGGTCTTTTTACTTCTCCTACCAATATAATGTCTCTTAGGGAATTACTATGGATTTTGGGTTTATTAAATTCTATATCGATTGGTTGAATAAATTCATTCATAGATAATATTATATATTGAATATGTATTTTTATCAACAGTATTTAACCTATAGTAAGAAGACTGATTTAATTATTTTTTAATCTTTGTTATACTTTTGCTATGCGACTTTATAATACTTTAACTCGGAGAATCGAAGAATTTAAGCCTCTTCATGACAAAACGGTTATGTTTTACCAGTGCGGTCCGACTGTATACTGGACACAACATATAGGCAATTTGAGGGCGATGGTATGGGCTGATTTGATAAGACGGATCCTTTTATACCTAGGTTATAAAGTTAAGTTTGCCAGAAATTATACCGACGTTGGTCATTTGACGAGTGATTCGGATGAAGGGGAAGACAAGATGGAAAAAGGAGCAAGAAGGGAGAAATTGACACCAAAAGATATCGCAGACAAATATATTAAGATTTTTGAAATGGATACAAATAATTTAAATATTTTGACTCCTGACTATATACCTAGAGCGACTAAGTATATTAGCCAAATGATTGACATGATAAAAATACTTATTGATAAAGGTTTTGCGTATATTACGGATTTAGCAATTTATTTTGACGTCAGTAAATTCCGAAACTACAATGAGTTAAATAAACAAAAAGTTGATTTAAACATCCCAGGCTCAGGTAAAGGAAAAATTGAAGACCCTAAGAAAAGACACTTTGCCGATTTTGCCTTATGGTTTTTTAAAAAAGGCGCACACGAAAATGCCATACAAACATGGTTATCACCGTGGGGAGTGGGTTTTCCAGGATGGCATATTGAGTGCAGCGTAATGGCAAAGACACTTTTAGGAGATACTATAGATATTCATATGGGAGGCATAGAACATATCTCAATTCATCATACTAATGAGATAGCCCAGTCTGAAGGCGCAAACGGAGTAAAATTTGTAAATTTTTGGCTCCATAACGAACATTTAACAGTCAATGGAAAAAAGATGGCCAAATCCGAAGGAACAAGCATCACATTAAAAGAAGTAATTGAAAAAGGTTATGACGCACTGGATTTAAGATATTTTTTTCTTAACGCTCATTACAGAACAAGACAGAATTTTACCTGGGAATCTTTATCTGCCGCCAAAGAAGGATTTAGAAAATTAAAAGAATTTGTTTTAATTTTGAGAAAACAAACTGATAGATCGATACTTTCCGAAGATAAGCTTAAACAATTAGATGTTTATCGCCAAAAATTTGTGGAATATGTGTCAAACGATTTCCAAATCCCACAAGCATTAGCACTTTCATTTGAGATGCTTAAATCAAATATTCCTTCTTTAGATAAACTTGATCTTTTGTACGAATTTGATGAAATTTTTGGACTTAATTTAAGGCATCTCGAAAATGAAATTGTGCCTGAAGAAATAAAAAGTCTGGCCGAAAAAAGATATATAGCAAGGTCAAATAATGATTTTAAGACAGCAGATAAAGTAAGGAAATTAATTGAAGAAAAAGGATATACCATAGAAGATAGAGACAATGGTTTTTCAATCAAAAAAATACACTGATTTATACTTCAACTCTCTCTTGCATTCATTTAACATTACTGCTATATTTATTATGATGAAAATTCTTATATCTAATATTTTTAAGCTCCAAATTGCCACTTCAAGTGGCGGGAGATAAAATATTATTTAAAATATTAAATCAAACCCGCCGTTAGGCGGGATTTTTCATTTATAGCTAAAATATGAGTGCAGAACAATTTTTTCTATTCGGATTTGTTTTATTTTTATTTGTAGTCGTCAAATAAAGGAACAAGTTAAATCTTCTGAAATATTCTAATTACCGGATGATCGAAGACTGTCCAAGTCTCCTCAGCCTCTTCATCCGGAAACTCAATTAAAGTTTTTCCAAATAGTTGAATCTTTGGATAAGAGGAAAATTCTGCAACTTTTTTAAATCCTAGAGAACCTGACAAAAGTTCCATATAGTAATTATTTAGTAAAGGGTATCTCGTTTTCAAATAATCGCATCTATTCGACGTGTAAACTATCTTATTAACATAATTTTGATAATAATTAACTAATTTTTCGTTTCCAGAGTCGAAATTTAGACATGTATGATTCAAAAGGATTCTTCTTGATGGCACAAATATATATCCTACCCTCGATAAATAATCGTTTAAACTCGTCTGCAATGTATAATCCTCATCTAAATCATAAAAATTAAAAGAAGCTATATTGTAATTTGGCATAAGGTTTAGAGTCTCAGAAGAAAAATCGGGTGAAGACACTGGTATGTCAACCACGTTAGCTGTCTCGGATAAAATATTTGAATTTGAAGGAATATTACTAAAAATCCATTTTGAGGCAGTAAATCTGATGTCAGGATTTTGATATATTGAAAGATATGCAAGTCCAGGCAATATTATTATTATAAGAAGAGAAATTTTTATCAGATTGGCAAGTTTCAATTTTAAAAGTAATAAAATTGCAAATATTAGCATAAGTGGAAATACTGGAGCCATAAATCTTGTCCATTTAGCATAAAGAAAAGCATTAGGTATAAAATAGACTAAAAAACCCAACCTCAACAAGTTAACTTCACGCCTCCAGGGAAGAATGATAAAAGAGATAACAAATAAAAATAATGTCAATAGTCCCAAAGTATAAGGAAATATTCTGAAAAACTGAAAGAAAACGGGCGCGGTAAAATCAAATTGCCTGGTATAAAAAGCCTTATACACTCCCAAACCTACATCTGATTCATACCTGATTGCTCCTAAAAAATCTGTAAACGAAATATAATTTTGCGGTGAAAAAATAATGCTGATCAATAATGTTAAGGATGACAGCTTAATTATTTTATAAACGGATTTTAAAGTTAAGCGTTCTGAGACTAAGAGTGAAAAAATAGGAATTGATAAAAAAAATAATGAGGAAATTTTTGTCGCGAGCGCAAGTCCGCAAAAAAAAGCCAGAGAAAGTAATCCCTGACTTTTATCCTGCAGTATTTTAAGAGATAAATAAATGATTAGAGAATAAAAAAACATCAAAATTGATTCTGTCGTACCAAAATGTGAGAATTGGATAAAAAAAGGGGAGAAGGTAATAATGAATAAACTAAAAATCGTGTGTTTTTTTATTCTC
>JAMCSM010000143.1:0-4145 GCA_023380915.1 Actinomycetota bacterium
AGGTTGATGAAACTTAATGACAAAAACATTTTGTGATTTAAAAGATAAGAAGATTTTAGAAAAAAATAAAAAAGAACGCATATTTATTGAGGATGAAATCAGTAAAAATATAAAAGAAGTGGATTTAAAAGATAAAAAAATCTTTTTAGATGATATATTTGATTTTACAGGCAATCTGGAAAATGAAATAGAAAGTGAAGTCTGGAATAATAAGAATAAAAAATCCAGAAAAATTAAAGCCGGGACAGTTATAAAATCTTTCACAAATGACCCTGTTAAAATGTATCTTAGGGCAATTGGTAATGTAAGGCTTCTAACTGCCGCTGAAGAGATTCAACTTGCTAAAAAGATTGAAAAAGGAGATATGTCTGCAAAAAGCAAGCTTATTCAGGCAAATTTAAGGTTGGTAGTCAGCGTGGCTAAAAAATATGTCAGCAGAGGTATGCTATTTTTAGATCTTATTCAGGAAGGCAATTTAGGGCTTATAAGAGCTACCGATAAATATGACTATAATAAGGGTTTTAAGTTTTCAACATATGCAACCTGGTGGATCAGGCAGGCTGTAACGAGAGCAATTGCGGACCAGGGAAGAATAATCAGAATTCCTGTTCACATGGTAGAAAATGTCAATAAATATATACGTATACAAAGGCGGCTTCTTCAAAAACTTGGCAGGGAACCCAATTCTGAGGAAATTGCGAAGCTACTAAATGTCACTCCGGATAGGGTCAGAGAAATTATTAATATAGCTCAGGAAACAATATCACTTGATACTCCAATAGGTGAAGACGGAGACACATTCCTCGGTGATTTTATTGAGGACTTTAAAATCGAAAATCCTCCGGATACAGCATCCTTCTCCATGCTCCAGAGACATCTTAATATGGTATTGAGTACTTTAAAGGAACGGGAAAGAAAAATCATTCAACTAAGATACGGACTTTATGATGGTTATCCCAGAACACTCGAAGAAGTCGGCAGGGAATTTAAACTGACCAGGGAAAGGATAAGGCAGATTGAGTTTAAAGCACTGAGTAAGTTGCGAAACATTAAGAAGAATGGTTCCCTAAAAGATTTCCTGGCAAATTAATTTATATAATGCTGCAGATTTTAATTAATAATACAAAATTATTGAAATATGAGGTTACAAATTTAATTATGAAAAAAGTAAGTTTAAGTTCAAATAATATTTTAAAAAGAGATATGTTAAATAAAACCAGTAAAAAAATTTTACTTATTTATCCTCAATATCCAAACTCTTTCTGGAGTTTTAAAAACATCTTAAAATTAATTGGGAAAAGAGCTGTTTATCCACCACTTGGATTGCTAACGGTTGCAGCAATGCTTCCCCATAAGTGGGAAAAGAAAATGATTGATATGAATGTGGATAAACTTTTGGATAATGATATAAATTGGGCTGATATGGTTTTTATAAGTGCGATGATTGTCCAGAAAGAATCAGTAAAAGAAATTATTAAAAAGATCAAATATTTAAATAAACCTATTGTTGCCGGTGGTCCCCTGTTTACTACAGGCTGGGAGGAATTCATTAATGATGTTGATCATCTGATTTTAGGAGAAGCTGAGGAAAATCTAAATGAGTTCTTAAATGATTTAAATTCATATAAGGCAAAGAAAATTTATAGGTCTAAAAATTTCCCTGATATTCAAAAAACTGCAACACCGCAATGGGATTTAATTGATAAAAGATTTTATGATTCAATGTGTCTTCAGATTTCCAGGGGCTGCCCGTTTAACTGTGAATTTTGTGATATTGTCAAGCTTAATGGAAGATTGCCAAGGACAAAAACCAAAAAACAGGTAATTGACGAATTGGAAGCATTATACAAATGGGGTTGGCGAGGTAATGTCTTCTTTGTAGACGACAACTTTATTGGCAACAACAGGAGGCTTGAAAAGGAAATATTACCGGCAATTATTGAATGGCAGAATAAAAGACATCAACCATTCTTATTCAATACCCAGGTTTCAATAGATCTTGCGGATAAACCAGAATTAATCAATTTGATGATTAAAGCAGGTATAGCCACTCTCTTTATTGGTATAGAAAGTCCGGATAGCAAGAGCCTTGAGGAGTGCAATAAGTCTCAAAATAAAAATCGTGATCTGGTATCTGTTGTTAAAAAACTGCAAAATGCAGGTTTCATAGTTCAGGGTGGTTTTATAGTAGGTTTTGACAATGATAAACCTTCAATTTTTCAAAATCAGATTGAATTTATTCAAAAAAGCGGTATTGTAACAGCGATGGTTGGATTGTTGAATGCTTTGCCTAAAACAAAGCTTTATCAGCGTCTCAAAGATGCCGGCCGGCTGGTTGACGAATCATCGGGAAGCAACACCGCTGCAGAGCTTAACTTTAAGCCAAAAATGGATAAATATACTTTAATTGAAGGTTACAAGAATATCATGAAGACTCTTTACTCTCCAAAAGAATATTACCAACGTGTAAAGACTTTCTTGAGGGAGTTCAAACCACCTTTAAGAAAAATGCATAAATTAAGTATTTATGATATAAGAGCCTTATTTTCTTCGCTTTGGTTTTCAGGAGTTTTATATAAAGGACAGCGTTATTACTGGGCTCTGCTATTATGGAGTTTATTCAAAAGACCAGGTACGATACCTTATGTAATAGCTTCATCCATTACGGGGATTCACTTTAGCAAGCTTTACCTTCAAAATAATTATTAAGTAACTAATTGATTTCAATACCTTGCAGATTTTAATACTCTTTGTTTGGTAGTCTCTCAGTTATTTTATATTAACTATTTTTAGTATACAATGTGTCTAATTGCATGGGTCCAATCCAGTTATAAATTAAAAATATAGATATTCAGAAAGGATATTTTTTATTATGAAAATTTATTGTAACAGAGAAATTTTATCAGCTTTAAGCTGGGTTAGTTTTCCTAAGACTAAAAATGAAATTTTATCTGTAGCTGAAATTAGTAAAGATATCAGCGAAGCTTCAATTATTTGCCTGAATAAAATAGAGGATAAGGTTTATTTTTCGATAGATGAAATTTGTGAGAATATAAAAATAGTATGTAGTTTAGAATTAAGAGATGCATTAAAAAAAATAAAATTCCCTGCAACTAAAAGCCAAATAATAAAAAAATTTAAAAATAAAAATTATTCACTTTTAGTTATCAAATCGATAGAAGAACTATCTGAAAACCAGGTTTTTAATAATATAGATGATATATGCTTATAATTAGTTCTTGCTAAAAAGAAAATCTCTAAAAATGGTACAGTTTGAAAAGCTTGGGCCACTCATAAAAATTTTTCAAATATCATGTCAATTTGTTGCCAACTTATTGACCCTGTTGCCTCATCTGTAAAAGTATCTGAAAGCATGCTTGACTTTATTAATTTAATTTTATATTATTTTTAGCATACAAATCGCTTTGTATAAAATTTTATTAAGTTTCTAAAATCTAACAAGGAGGTAATGGAAATGGGAGTTTCATTAGAACCTGTGATAAAGGCAAGCGCAGAGTTAAAGGAAATGCTTAATAATGCTATCGCGCGGGAGATCCAGGTCAGTATCCAGTACATGTGGCAACATATTCAGGTGGTGGGAGTGAAAGGAATTGCCGTCCAGGATAAATTTAAGTCAACAGCTATTGTGGAGATGAAGCATGCAGAAAAAATTGCAGAAAGGCTCTGGTATATGAACGGGGTCCCAACTACCAAACCTGCACCCATCGAAGTAGGGAATAGTCTTAAGGAATTTTTAGAGCTGGACACGAAAGCAGAGATAGAAGCAATTGAGATGTATAGGAAAATCATTGAACTAGCCAATAAAGAAAATGATGTTACCACCGCTTTCGTCTTTAAGGAGATTCTTGAAGACGAGGAGGAGCATCATGATCTCTTCACTACAATGCTCGAAGAAGTTTGATATCTTCTTTCTTGAAAGAAAAAGGGCTCCTAAATTGCTTGGGGCCCTTTTCATAAATTCGACCAATATGGCAATAGCAGAGAAGCCAAAAGGCAAGAATCAGCAAAAAATAAACTCCAAGTTATCTTTTACCATAGTCTTGCGACTTTAGGTTACTTAACACCTTGGAGTTCCTCTTTGAACTTCACCAGCTTCACTTAGATTTTTACCTTTATCGGGTTTT
>JAMCSM010000143.1:4155-5135 GCA_023380915.1 Actinomycetota bacterium
TTTTATAATAACTCCAGCATAAACAATACCCAGTATTAGCCATCCCCACAGTGGCAAGATAAATGGTGTGTGTGCTTTATACTGCAAAAATTTATCACCAAACTTCGGTAATAATCTTGTTTTTTCCTCATATCTTGAAGCAATTATTGCAATAATTAAAAGAATAGGCGTCTCAAGAAAAAGTTTTAATGTTCCAAACACAAGTAAAGCCCCACTTATAATTAGAATATGTCCCAAATAAAGAGGATGCCTTATCCACCGATAAGCACCATCTACAACAAGACTTTCGGGTAGAGTATGCATTTGACCAGGTATTTTAATAAGAAATGCGGTTGCCTTCACCCAAAGAATAGGTGCAGCTAATATCATTAAAAACCCGATAAAGGTAAAAATATTAAATGAAAAATGACCAAATAAAAGATATATGGAAACAAACCATGAACCATATAAAATTATTATGTTTAAAAGTCCTAAAAAGACTCCAAACCAAGTTTTTTGTAATATCTTATATTCAATCCAGCCAATAGGAAGGACAAGCAATGAAATAATTGGCAAAAGATAAGTTGAAATCATTTTATCATCTTTTATCCAATATGATTGCTAATATCATACAGAAATTATTATAAATCAAAACTTCGAGAGAAACTGGTAATAAATGTAAATAATCTTTCAACGATCGTATAAAAAAATCATGAAGAGGTATTATCCCCCAAAAGCAAAATTCTCTCTTAATTAAGCTTTTTGAAATTAATATTATAGTTATACACATAATACACTTTTTGATAAAACACTATAAACTTAAAATAATAATAGTTTTATTTGAATAATTATAAAAACATCTATAAAACAATTATTTGACAAATTTAATAATTTGAGGTATTGTAATAGTTAATCTTTGGATGGAAGCAACATTTAGCAATAATTGAAACTTACAGACGAAAGAATGTAGGAGAGTAAAAAAATCTAAGTGAAGCTGGTGA
>JAMCSM010000144.1 GCA_023380915.1 Actinomycetota bacterium
ATTCAAAATTTAATCTTTATAAACCAGTTTTAAGAGTTTCATCTGAAACAGTTAAGGAGATTAAAAAACCTGTTATTATGATTGCCGGTATTTATGGTGAAACAAAACAAGCAATTAAAGAAGCAGAAATCGCAAAAAGTTTTGGCTATCATGCAGGACTTTTAATTTTAACGCAATTAAAAAACCAGCCCACTGAAAAAATCATAAAACATATAAAAGAGATATCAAAAATTATAGATATCTTCGGATTTTATCTTCAGCCATCTATTGGGGGGAAAATACTGGATTTCAAATTCTGGTGTAAATTTCTTGAGATTGAAAATATTTTAGGAATTAAAATTGCCCCGTTCAATAGATATTGGACTTTGGATGTTGTTAAGGCGGTTATTGAAACAGGCAGAGAAAATGATGTCGCATTATATACCGGCAACGATGATAATATTATTTTTGATTTAATTACACCTTTTTATTATAAAGGCAGGAAAGTAAGGATTGTTGGAGGATTATTGGGCCATTGGTCATTCTGGACAAAAAAGGCGGTTGAATTATTAAAATATATACATAGTATAATAGAAAATAAATATAAGATTCCGTATGAATTAATGAAAACATCCGTTGAAATTACTGACTGCAATAGCGCAATATTTGATTCAAAAAACAATTTTGATGGCTGTATACCTGGAATAAATGAAGTATTAAGAAGGTCAGGTTTATTAAAAGAAAGGAAATGTTTAAATCCTAACTCTGATTTATCAACAGGGCAAAAAGAAGAGATAGATAGAATATATAAGTTATATCCACATTTAAGAGATGATGAATTTGTCAAGATGAATTTTGAGAAGTGGTGTTAAACATAAGCATGGAAAGATAAAAAACTCCAAAAGGAATAATTGATTCATCCAGTATATATGTACTGCTGTGAAGAACGCCACACTTCCCCCCCACTCCTATAAAAATATAACAGGATGGTGCCTTCCGTGAAAAAAATGCAAAATCTTCTCCAGTCATTGAAGGTTTTTGTTCCACCAAAACTTCGGATGAAAAAATTTTAGATGTGGTAAGGTGGATTTTGTTTGTAAATTCAGGGTTATTTATTACAGATGGAGAGTAAACATTATATTTTAACTTCCACCGGCAGTCAAAACTTTTACATGTTCCCTCTATTATTTTCTTTAGTTCATTTTTTACAAATATCCGGATATTATCATTTATTGTCCTAACTGTCCCCTCTATTTTTACTATATCAGGGATAACATTAAAAGCACTGCCAGCGTGGATACCTCCTATAGAAATAACAACTGGTTCATACGATTGGATTCGTCTGCTTACAATTGTCTGAATCTGGGTAATTAAATAGGAACAACAGGTAATCGGGTCTTTTGTATAGTGTGGTGTAGAGCCATGTCCGCCTTTTCCTTCAATTATAATTTCAAATTTATCAGTATTTGCCATTACAGGACCAGAACCGAGCCATATTTTTTTTAAAGGAATATATGGAACATAATGAAATCCAATAAAATTGTCAACATATTTGGTCACATCTTCTTCAATCATTTTTATTGCACCACCAGGTGGTTTTTCTTCAGATGGTTGAAAAATAAATTTTATATTTACCTTTAATTCATCTTTAAATTTTGAAAGTATTTTTGCTGTACCAAGAAGAGTGGCCATATGAGCGTCATGGCCACAGGCATGCATAATACCGTTGTTTTTGGAAGAAAATGAAAGACCTGTTTTTTCTTTTATAGGTAAGGCATCCATATCAGCCCTGATGCCTATTGTTTTTTCTGCATTTTTTACTTTAAGAAAACCAACAACCCCTGTTTTTGCTTTTACTTCAAAAGGAATTTTTAATTGAGAAAGTATACTCTGAATTTTTTCTGAGGTTTTTGTCTCTTCAAAAGCAAGCTCAGGATACTGATGAAAAAGCCGTCTCCATAAAATTATATCTTTTGTAATATGATATACTTTTTGTTTTATTATCTTGGCATCAATAATCATAATGTATTTTGAGAAAGTTTAAAAAAGAATTTGTCTTACCTGCCAGTAGTCCTCTCTGTTTAAACTTTTTCCTATCGCTCCTGCTGCCTCTTCAATCTGTTTTTTATTTTTTATACCCACGATAGCAGAATGGATTGCAGGATGCATTAATGTGGCTGTCAAGACCAACTGGATAATTGTCAAACCATATTTTTCAGCAAGTGGAGCAAGATTGGATACATGTTCAGTCAATAAGCGAAATCGTTCTCCCTGAAAGTCAGGGTCTGTTGTGCGAAGATCATTAAATTTTTCTGTTCCTTTATATTTACCTGTTAATAATCCCCTGTGCAGAGAGCTATAAATAAGAACCCCAAGGGATTCTGTTTGACAATAAGGTAAAAGATCATTTTCTATCTGGGTATCTAAAAGGTCATAATGGGGCTGGACCGTTGCATAATTACCGAATTTTCTGGCTAAGCGAACTTGTTCGGTGGTAAAGTTACTCACTCCATAAACCCGGATTTTCCCCTGTTTTTTTAGTAATTCCATTGCTTCTGTTGTTTCTTCAATAGTAGTGATAGGGTCAAAAGCATGGCATTGATAAAGGTCTATATAATCCATTTGTAATCGGTGTAAACTTGCATCGCATGCTTCTATTATATACTTTTGGGAAAGGTCCGGATACCTGTGCCCATCAGGATAGAAGTGATGATATACCTTGGTGGCAACTATTATTTGTTCCCGTGGGAAAATCTTTAATGCTTTTCCCAAAACAGTTTCTGCCAAACCATCTCCATAAGCATCTGCAGTATCATAAAAATTGACTCCCAGTTCAAAGGCATAACGGATAGCAGATATAATTTCTTCTTCTGATTGTGTCCCCCAAAACCGGGGTGATAACTGCCATGTTCCATAACAGATAGGACTTACAGAAAGACCGCTATTGCCTAAATTAACTCTTATATTTTTATCCATTTTATATTTTTCTCCTTTGTTCTATTTAATCGGAATAACTTTCTTTTTTATCCAGGATTCTTTTAATGCCTCAATTACCTTTAAATTTTTATAAGCTTCAACAGGTGAATTTAATTTCCTGTTTTCTTTGATAGCGCTAAAAAACTCTTTTTCACATAAAAGCAAAGAATCTGTTTGTGGAAATTTTAGATTTATTGTTTTTCTCTCACCTTTTTTATCAAGTACAAACTTTACAAGTGGAGGAATGGCATAGGTTTCAGTTTTTCCATAAAAAATATGACTGTATTCTGAAACTCTGACAGAAACATCTGAAGCAAATAAATCAACAGGAATTCCGCTTTCAAGTTCTAAAAACCCAACACAGGTATCTTCCACCTCAAGATTTCTTATCCTGT
>JAMCSM010000145.1:0-1056 GCA_023380915.1 Actinomycetota bacterium
GAGGTACAGGAAATTTTTTTTCAGGGAATATAAACTTTTCCGTTTTTGAAAGTTCCCTGTAATAATCCATTTTATTTTCCATGCCGAGCTCATCCAATGCTTTCTGTAATTCTTCAGGTTTTAGCGCTTTTCCATGAAAACCATATTTGTTTTCCATAAACGAAACCCCTTTACCCATTATGGTATTCGCCAATATACAAACAGGTTTTTCTATTGACAGGGATTTTTTGATGGACGTATAAAGTGAGTCTATGTTATGCCCGTCAGTCTCAATAACCTCCCATCCGTCAGCCAAATAATTTTCTTTGATGTTATCCGGCATTACGTCAAAAATATTCCCGCTTATCTGAAGTTTGTTATAATCAATAATAACCTTGATTTTATTCAGTTTATATTTAATTGCAAATCTCCTGGCTTCCCCAATCTGACCTTTTGTCTGTTCCCCATCACTCATTAAAACAAATGTATAGGAAGCATGATTATTTAACCTGTCAGCAAGAGCAAACCCGCATCCTGCAGAAAGCCCCTGTCCTAAATTACCGGAAGACCATTCTATACCTGTAAGATTTCTTTCAACATGCCCTTCAAATGGACTTCCATATTTTCTAAAATTCGGGATAACACTTTCAATATCAAAATATCCCTGTCCTAAATTACCGGAAGACCATTCTATACCTGTAAGATTTCTTTCAACATGCCCTTCAAATGGACTTCCATATTTTCTAAAATTCGGGATAACACTTTCAATATCAAAATATCCAAGTCTTCCAAGAACTGAATACGTCCCGGGAGAAAGATGTCCGCAACTTATCAGGATTTTATCCCTTTCAGGGTTATCTATTATCCCGGGTGAAATTCCTGCGTAAGAAAATACAGTAAGCAATATATCAAGAATAGACATTGAACCGCCTGGGTGTCCTGAACCAGCGATTGTTGTCATTGTAAGAATATCCCTGATGCATTCCTTCCTTAAATTTTTAAGTTTTTCAATTTCATTCCCAGGCAGTCTTTCATAAACAAAGCTTTCCATCATTTTTCCTCCAGTCAAGAGCCTTC
>JAMCSM010000145.1:1066-3469 GCA_023380915.1 Actinomycetota bacterium
AGCACATATTGGTTATAGAAAAATCAACTGCTTTTTTATATATTCTGTTAGATAAAGATTCATTATAGGTATGTGCTATTAAATTTCTTGCTTCTAAATAATCAAACCAGTTTTTCAGATTTGTAATTAAATTTAATTCTGCAGCGATTCTTAAACAATTACGTGGACTTTTACAATCAAGCCCCTGGTCTTTAATATATTCCTGTAAAACCTTCCATGATAATTCAAAACAAAATTCAAATCTCTGAATTACTGCATCCCTGTTAATAGGTGTGAATTTTAAACGAGCAGCTTCCCGCAGTCTTTCAGAAGCATTTGTCAAATCTTTTATAAGGTTTTGAAGTTTAGTCATTTTAATTCTCTGATTTTGGATAAGGCTATCTTTTTAAAATTTGAGGAAACTGTTGTGAAATCAACAATATCCACCTGAAACGGGATGTTTGATTCATCCATTTCTTCTTTAATAAATCCTATAGTGGATAAAGAAAGCGAATGTTTACCAAGAATGCCTATATCATAATCGCTATATTTCCCGGATTTTCCGGATACCCTGGACCCGAATATAAAAATTTTATATTTTTCAGGGTCTATGTGGTGAAAAATTATTTCCTTTATTTCTCTTTCTACTTTTCTCATATTTTGCCACTTCCTGTCAGTCTGTAAAGAATTTCCCCTGCATTTTCAACAACAAGTATCCCCTGCTCTTCTTTATTCTTATAATCCTCTATGTTTATTTTCCTGTAATCCATATAATCAAGATTTATTTTTCTGCATTCCTCTTCAGAAATACCAGTGGCAAGAACGACGTTTACCCTTGGTTTTTCAATACCATTTTCAAACGTTCCGAGCCCCTTTACATGTGTTGAATGAGCTAATGTTCCACCCGGAATATCCTTGAATTTATCCATCTGTTTTAAAAAATAATCCCGTGTATGGTAGCCGATTTGTTTTATATATTTACCATGCATGACAGAAACCTCTTTAATGTGCGGGGCATAAATAATAAGAGTTCCATTATTCTCTACAACCGGTTCCAATTTATACATGCACTTTCCTGCTGTCCATAGCTCTTCATACATTTTGGGGGATATTGATAAAACAGTATGGAAAGGTTTTTCCACATATTTTATGTTTATACATGCAGAAAAGTCAGCCGCCTCTGACCACGCAGAGTTATCACCAATGTAAAATCCTGCAATTTTTTTATCCCGGACAACATAGCACATATTGGTTATAGGAATATTTATAAGACTGACTGCTTTATTAATGGTCTGCCTGACAGGTGTATCCTTAAATCCATTAATTCCTGTATTTGTTATAAGCGCGCCAAGCCAGTGAAACCTGTGGAGAAATTCCGGTCCGGAAATCCCGGGAAAAAGATATTTATACCCGCCTGAAAAACCAACAACCTCGTGAGGAAAAACCGGGCCCAATGTTAAAATTTCATCATAATCAAAAACTTTTTTGTTTATTGTAACCGGTATGTCTTCTGATAAAAGTCCATTTGAAATTTCTGAAATTTCATCTTTTGAGATAATACCAAGACTTTTTAATTGTTCCGGATTATCCCACTGGTGCTGAAAAATATTCGTATTTTTATATATCGTTCTTTTTTCATCCTCATTTATGGAAAGAAATCCATAAATCTTTTCCTTTTCCATCCGGGGGTGGGTTCCCAGGGCAATTATGAAATCAGCTTTTTTAGTAAATCCCGAGAGTATTTTACTCACAGTTTTAAAAAGAAAATCTGTTGGCCCTGACCGGGTTGTATCAGGAATAATACATAAAACCCTTTTATTTGTAAGTCCTGCTCTTTTCAAGGAGTCTTCACATAAATCAAAAATTTCCTCTTCTGAAAAACAAGATTCCTCTTTTTTATTGTTTTTATAAATAATCATTTCACCCCTATACCACCTTAAAGAATTAATAAGCGGCCATTTGGATTTAATTTTTCATACAGGGATTTTCTTATTTCCTGTTTTTCTTTATAAGCAGTTATATGGTCATATTCAGGCTCTTCCCATTTTGGTTTTTTAAGAAAAACCTTTGAAAAATTTGTAAGCAGTTTTTCTTGTATCTCCCCTTTATACCCGCCTTCAATAAAAATTTTAAAGTATTCAGAAAATTTATTCCATGAATCTTCCTCAAAACCCGGGAGTATAGGATAAAAAAGACCATTGCTCTTTTGCACCGCTTTTAAATCGCTATCTCCATCTCCAAGCATCAGGATATTCTCATCGTCATAATCACAAACATTTTTAATAACAAACCAAATACACCATTTTCAATCTCTTCTGCAATTTTAGCCGCCTCTCTAACTGCTTTTTGGACAATGGACTCTCTCTCAGGGTTATATTCCTTGACATCATTATCCAGCCATCCTTTTGATGCAGTTACTTTCAT
>JAMCSM010000146.1 GCA_023380915.1 Actinomycetota bacterium
AATGGAAGAGGGACTCAGATTTGCTATCCGTGAAGGCGGAAGAACCATAGGTGCGGGAAGTATAGCTAAGATAATAGATTGATGTGTTAAGTTAAAATACAGGATAGGGATTAGAAAAGGTAAATGGAGGATAAATAATTGAGCGCAAGCAAATTAGTACAAAAAATTAGAATAAAATTAAAAGCTTATGATAGCGAAGTAATAGACAGATCAGCAAAGAAAATAGTTGAAACTGTTGAAAGTTCAGGAGCAAAAGTTTCGGGACCTATACCACTTCCAAATAAGAAGAATGTATTTTGCGTTATCAGGTCGCCTCATGTTGATAAGGATTCAAGAGAACATTTTGAAATAAGAACTCATAAAAGAATTATTGATATTCTTGATCCTAATCCAAAAACAGTTGATATGCTGATGAGGTTAAATTTACCTGCGGGTGTTGATATTGAAATTAAATCTTAGCCAAGTTTTTAATTTATATTAATTATATTATTTATATTTTAATTGTATTTATAAATATTTATAAATTAATATAAAAATTAAAAATAACAGTTTAAGAAAATTTAAATTAAAATAAAATTAATATTTTTAAAAAATAAAAAATAATATTTGATTTATTTTTAAAATGAATATAGAATATGGTTTTTGTGTTGACTAATTATTCGTTTTAAAGGTTTATTAGTTTTTGCTGTAAATTTTAAGGCAGGAGAGTCAAAATGGTACAGGCAATTTATGGAAAAAAAGTGGGCTCAACCCAAATATATGATGAAAAAGGTAATGTTTTATGCGTTACAGCTATAGAAGCGCAGCCATGTAAAATAGTTCAAATTAAAAATGCTGAAACTGATGGTTATAACGCATTAAAAGTAGGTTTTGGTTCTATAAAAGAAAATAAATTAAATAAACCAAAAAAAGGTGAGTTTGCTAAAGCAAAACTTGAGCCTGCAAAATATTTAAAAGAAATAAGACTTGAAGATTTTAATAATGAATATAAAGTTGGCGACAATATTGATGTAAAAATTTTTAATATTGGAGATATTGTTAAAATCACCGGAATTTCAAAAGGTAAAGGATTTGCAGGAGTAATTAAAAGATATCATTTTCATAGGGGTCCTGTAACTCATGGCTCTCATAGTATCAGAAGGACAGGTTCTATTGGTATGTGCTCCACTCCAAAAAAGGTAATGAAAGGTAAAAAAATGCCAGGTAGAATGGGAGGAGAAAGAGTAACAACTCCAGGAACAAAAATTATCGATATTTTAGCAGAGCAAAATTTAATTTTAATTAAGGGTTCTTGCCCTGGAGCAAAAGGCAGTATAGTTTATATTAGGAAAGCTTAGTTTTTTAGGAGATAATTAATGGCAACTTTAGATATTTTAGACTTAAAGGGAAGCAGTAAAGATAAAATTGATATTCCTGATGAAATAGTAAAACAGGAAGTAAATATAAATTTACTTCATATGGAAGTTAAAAGATTTCTTGCTTCTGCACGTGCTGGCACAAGTAAAACAAAAGGTAGAAGTGAAGTTAGCGGTGGAGGCAAAAAACCCTGGAGACAAAAAGGAACTGGAAATGCAAGAGCCGGAAGTATAAGATCACCATTATGGAAGGGTGGGGGTATTATTTTTGGCCCTGTTCCAAGAGATTACTCTTTTAAACTTAACAAGAAAGTTATAAGAAAATCAAAATTCATGGCTCTTTCTGATAAGTTTAATGATGGAAAATTTATGGTTGTTGCAGATTTTAATTTTGAAAAGCCAAGTACAAAAAGTGCAAGTGCTGTTTTAGATAATTTAAAGATTGGCAAAAGTAAAGTTCTGGTTGTATTAGAAAATCTTGATGGCAATGAATTACTTTCTTTCAGAAATATGCCTAATGTTTTACTTACAACTTATAGGACAATGAATACTTATGAAATTCTTGTAAGTGATTTCATTTTATTTACAAAAAATTCGCTTGAAAAATTTTTAGAGGAGTTTTCTAATGCAAGATCCTAGAGATTTAATCGTTGGACCGATTGTTTCAGAAAAAAGTTATAGTTCAGTAAAAGATAACAGATACTCTTTTTATGTAGATCTTCGCGCACAAAAATGTGAAATAAAAAGGGCAATAGAAAAAATTTTTAACGTTAAAGTGCTAAAAATAAGCACTATTAATGTAAAGCCGAAACCTAAACGACTTGGGCGTAGCATCGGCACAAGTCCAAGACGAAAGAAAGCCATCGTAAGTCTAAGAAAAAAAGACAAAATCGACTTCTTTCAGTCTGCATAATTTAAATTAAATAAAAAATATTTTAAAAGTTAATATTTTAAAAATGTTTTTAATATCTTAAATATCTTGATAATAAGATAATTAATAATAAGATATTATGACTAACTTTTTAGTTATTGGAAACAAAGAGTTTGTTTAAGTAATTAATGTTTGTAACAAATTGCGGAGGTAAATAAGTTGGCTTTAAAAAAATATAAACCGACGTCTCCTGGGAGGAGATTTGCAACAGTTTCTGATTTTACAGAAATAACGAAGGAAAAATCAGAAAAATCATTAACGGTTGGATTAGTAAAAAAAGCTGGAAGAAATAATAATGGAAGGATAACGAGAAGACATAGCGGTGGCGGTCATAAAAGACTTTATAGAATAATAGATTTTAAAAGAAATAAGACTGATATTCCTGCAAAGGTAGTTGCAATTGAATATGATCCTAATAGAAGTGCAAGAATTGCTTTAATTTCTTATGCTGATGGTGAAAAAAGCTATATTATTGCACCGTTAGGTTTAAAAGTTGGAGACAGTGTAATTTCAGGTGAAAATGTTGATATAAAAATAGGGAATTGTTTACCACTTTCTCAAATACCTGTTGGTACAATTGTTCATAATATTGAACTTAAGGTTAATAAAGGAGCAGCAATTGCACGTTCTGCAGGTTCATCTGCACAGCTTCTTGCTAAAGATGATAATTATGCACAAATTAAATTGCCGTCAGGTGAAGTCAGGATGATAGCTGTAAAATGCAGGGCTTGTGTAGGTCAGGTTGGAAATCCTGATCATGAAATAATTTCTCTTGGAAAAGCAGGTCGTTCAAGGTGGTTAGGTGTAAGACCCAGTGTACGTGGTACAGCAATGAACCCTCATGATCATCCTCATGGTGGCGGTGAAGGGAAAAATAAAACATCTGGTAGAGACCCCGTTACACCTTGGGGTAAACCTACATTAGGTTATAGAACAAGAGATAAGAAAAATCCTGCGAATAAATTTATTATAAAGAGACGTAAAGCTTAATTGATTGTTAATTTTTTATCTTAGGTATTTAGAGGAGGATTAAAATGTCCAGGTCTTTAAAAAAAGGACCTTTTGTTGAAGAAAGCTTAATGAAAAAAATAAGTATTCTGGAAGAAACAGGCGAAAAAAAGATTATTAAGACCTGGTCCAGAGAATCTACTATTTTTCCTGAAATGGTTGGTTTTACAATTGCTGTTCATGATGGCAAAAAACATATTCCTGTTTTTATTTCAGAAGCTATGGTAGGTCATAGGCTTGGTGAATTTGCACCAACCAGATCAATCAGACCCCATACTTTCAAGGGTAAAAGTGAAAAGACAGCAGCAGTTAAAAAGAAAACAGGTAAAGGTTAAATAAAAATTAAAAGCTAATCAGGTGATTTATTTGTGTTATTTAAAGGGGGCTATTTATTTTGGAAGCTAAAGCTATAACAAGAAATATTGAGATTCCAGCTACAAAAGTAAAATATGTAGTTGATCTAATAAAAAATAAAAAAGTAACTGATGCAGTAGATCTTTTATCTTTAACGCCAAGAGTTGCAGCTGTTTATGTTAAAAAGGCTATACAAAGTGCTGCAGCAAATGCTACTGAAAATTTTAAGATGAAAGAAGAAGATTTATTCATTTCAAAAATTTATGTCACTCAAGGTCCTACTATAAAACGATTCAGACCAAGAGCTAGAGGTAAAGCTGATAGAGAAAGAAAAAGAAGTTCGCATTTATTTGTGTGGGTATCTGATGGTAAAACAGAGGAGGTTAAAAAAATTGGGTCAAAAAGTAAATCCTAATGGTTTAAGATTAGGAATTAATAGAGATTGGGAATCAAGATGGTTTGCAACAAAAGATTTTGCTAAATATGTTTATGAAGATATAAAAATCAGAAAGTTAATAAATGATCAAATTGCAAATTCAGGAATTTCAAAGATTGAAATTGAGAGAACTTCTGATGAAGTAAAGGTTGATGTTTATACATCAAAACCAGGGGTTGTTATAGGTAAAAGAGGAACCACAATAAATGATATAAAAGATATGCTTCAAAAAGAAGCAGGTAAGGCGGTTCAGCTAAACATTATTGAAGTAAAAAAGCCTGAGCTTGTTGCAAAACTTGTTGCTGAAGGAGTAGCATCACAACTTGAGGGAAGAGTAAGTTTTAGAAAAGCAATGAAAAAAGCAGTTTCAGTTACTCTTAAAGCTGGGGCAAAAGGAATTAAAGTACAATGTTCCGGAAGACTTGGTGGTGCTGAAATGGCAAGAAGAGAATGGTATAGGGAAGGAAGAGTTCCTTTGCATACCTTAAGAGCAGCTATTGATTATGGATTTGCAGAAGCTAATACTACTTTCGGGAAAATAGGTGTTAAAGTCTGGATATATCTTGGAGATGTTATTATAGATAAAGTCTCTGTTAATGATAAAAAATCTGCAAAAGTAGAAAAAGAAAGTTTAGTAAGTTAATAAAATTAATATATGATATTATACAGGATTTAAGGTTAGGAGTTATATTATGTCACCAATGTTAATGCCAAAAAGGGTTAAACATAGAAAAGAACAACGTGGCAGGATGAAAGGAATGGCAAAAGGAGGTTCAAAACTTTCTTTTGGTGAATATGGTTTGCAAGCTTTAGAACCTGGATGGGTTACAAGTAAACAAATAGAAGCAGCCAGGATTGCTCTTACCAGATACATAAAAAGAGGCGGTAAAGTATGGATTAATATTTTTCCACATAAACCTGTTACTAAAAAGCCTGCTGAAACTCGAATGGGTAGCGGGAAAGGAGCTCCGGACCATTGGGTTGCAGTTGTAAAGCCAGGCAAAATTATGTTTGAATTAGCAGGTGTAAGTGATGAAATTGCGCAAGAAGCAATGAGACTGGCTTCTCATAAATTAGCAATAAAAACTAAGTTTGTAAAAGTTGAATAATTAGCAAGTTAATTTTTAAAGTCAGGTGGAAATAATGAAGGCTAGTGAATTAAGAGAATTATCAGTAACAGAACTGGAAACAAAGATTTCTGAAGTTAAAAAAAATTTATTTAATTTAAAATTTCAGAAAGCTTCAGGGCAGCTTGATAACCCTATGAAAATTAAAAATTTAAAAAGGGATATTGCCAGAATCGAAACAGTTGCAAGAGAAAAGGAAATTGGTATAAAAACAACAACTGAAAAAGAAAAAGAGAAAACAAGTAAAGATAAAAAGCCGGAAAAATTAAAAGAAATAAAAAAAGATAAAGAAACAAAAGCAAAAGAAACAGCAAAAAAAGCTGTTAAAAAAGAAAAAAAACAAGGATAAAAAATATTTTTAGTTTTTATATAAGGGGGACTCTTTGGAAAGAGGAATTAGAAAATCCAGAATAGGCGATGTTGTAAGTGATAAAATGGATAAAACCATTGTTGTTAAAGTCCAATATCATTATAAACATCCTTTATACAAGAAAATTTTGAAGAAAGTTAAAAATTATAAAGCTCATGATGAAAACAATGAAGCTAAAATTGGCGACAAAGTCAGAATTTCAGAAACAAGACCACTAAGTAAAACAAAAAGGTGGAGACTTGTTGAAATAATTAAGAAAGCAGAATAATTGATAGCAGGTAATAGGTAATAAGGAAGGGCTGAAAGATGATTCAATCTTATACTAGAGTTAGAGTAGCTGATAATACCGGCGCAAGGGAATTAATGTGTATAAGGGTTCTTGGAGGCACCAGAAAGAGATATGCAAAAATAGGAGATATTTTTATAGCAACTGTTAAAGATGCTAACCCTGGTGGCGTAGTTAAGAAAAGCGATGTTGTTACTGCAGTACTTGTCAGATCTGTAAAAAAATATAGAAGAAAAGATGGTTCTTATATCAGATTTGATGAGAATGCTGCTGTTATAATTGATAAACAGGGAAATCCAAAAGGAACAAGAATTTTTGGACCTGTTGCAAGAGAACTTAGAGAAAAAAATTATATGAAAATAATTTCGCTGTCTCCAGAAGTAGTTTGATATATTTTAAATCGGGAGTGAAATAATGATTAAAATTAAAAAAAACGATAAAGTAAAAATAATTCAAGGTAAAGACAAAGGTAAAATTGGGAAAGTTTTAAGACTTAGTCCTAAAGAAGGTAAAGTATTTGTAGAAGGCGCAAATATTATAAAAAGACATACAAGATCAAAAAATCAAAATCAGCCTGGTGGAATAATTAAAAAAGAAGGACCTGTTAATATTTCAAACGTTAAACTTGTTTGTCCAGGATGCGGGAAAGATGTTAGAGTAGGTTTTGAAGTAAGAGATAATAATGAAAAAGTAAGAATTTGTAAAAGTTGTGGTCAGCAAATTTAAATTTTAGTTTTTAAAAGAGGATATATGATGACAGAAATAAAACCAAGATTAAAAGTGAAATATGAAAAAGAAATTGTAAAGCAGCTAATGGAAGAAAATAAATATGAAAATATTATGCAAGTTCCAAAACTGCTGAAAATTACAATAAATATGGGTGTTGGTTCGGCAACATCAAATCAAAAAGACCTTGAATCTGCAGTAAAGGATTTAGCAAAAATTAGCGGTCAAAAACCTGTAATAACTAAGGCAAAAAAATCAATAGCAAGTTTTAAAGTTAGAGCTGGTAATTCAATTGGGTGCAAGGTTACATTAAGAGGTAATAGGATGTATGAATTTTTAGACAGACTTTTAAATATTGCTATACCAAGAATTAAAGATTTTCGAGGTATTTCAAAAAAAGGGTTTGATGGGAATGGCAATTTCACTCTTGGCCTGAAAGAACAAACTATTTTCCCTGAAGTTGATTTAGAAGAATCTCAGGTTATTAAAGGTATGAATATTACTCTTACCACTAATACTAGTAGTGATAAGGATGCATTAAATTTGGTTGAAAAATTTGGTTTTCCATTTAGAAAATAATTTTTTATTATAGGAGGGTTTTTTGGCAAAAAAGTCGTTAATTGTAAAACATAGCAGGACACCTAAATTTTCAACAAGAAAATATAACAGGTGTAGCAGATGCGGGAGGCCTAGAGGATATTTTAGAACTTTTGGATTATGCAGAATTTGTCTTAGAGAGCTTGCTCATGAAGGAAAAATACCTGGACTTACAAAGTCCAGTTGGTAATTAAAGGAGGATTTAATGGTTGTAACAGACCCTATTGCAGATATGCTAACCAGGATTAGAAATGCCAATAAGGCGAAGTTGGATTTTGTTGATATACCTTATTCGAGAATAAAAAAGGATATCGCAAAAATTTTGCTGGAAAAGGGTTATATTAGAAATTTTGAATTAACCAGTGATAGCATAATAAAGTCAATTAGAATTTATTTAAAGTTTGATAAAAATAAAAATAGTGTAATCACTGGAATTAAAAGAATAAGCAAACCTGGACTTAGAACTTATGCTAAGAATAATGAAATCCCTAAAGTATTAGGCGGGATTGGGACAGTTATTATTTCAACATCAAAAGGAGTTTTAACTGGTTCTGAAGCAAAAAAGAATGGTCTTGGTGGCGAAATTATTTGTTACATCTGGTAACTAAAAGGGGGATTTAAAGTGTCCAGAATTGGAAAAATACCAATTGATATTCCATCAGGTGTAAATGTTACCGTTGATGGGAATAAAGTAATTGTTAAAGGAAAACTTGGAGAACTTTCCCAGGAGCTTGGTGATTTGGTATCACTAACTATTGAGGGAAATAAAATGGTTTTAACCAGAAAATCTGATGATAAGCTGGGTCGTTCTCAGCATGGTCTTTATAGAAGCCTTTTAAATAATATGGTTAAAGGAGTTAGCGAAGGTTTTGAAAAAGCTCTTGATATTATTGGAGTAGGTTATAGGGCAAGTAAAAAAGGAAATGATCTTGAAATTTTAATTGGATATTCAAATCCGGTTTTTATAAAAGCAGTAGATGGAATTTTGTTTGACTTACCTAATCAGAATCTTATCATTGTTAAGGGCATAGATAAGCAAAAAGTTGGTGAAGTTGCCAATATGATAAGAAATGTGAGAAAGCCTGAACCATATAAAGGTAAAGGCATTAAATATAGAGACGAAGTAATCAGAAGAAAAGTTGGAAAGACTACAGCTGCTGGTGGAAAATCAGGCGGCAAGAAATGATAAAAATAGTTTATTTTAATATTTTAATAATTTTAAAAAAATTCAACAATTTTGAATAATTTTTTAAAATACAGGAGTTTTAATGAGAACTAAAAGAGAAATAAGAAGCGCTGCTGAAAGAAGAAAACTATCAGTAAGGGCTAAAATAAAAAAAACAACTGATCGTCCAAGACTCTGTGTTTTTAGAAGTAATAAATATGTTTATGCACAGATTATTGATAGTAAAACAGGCAAAACCATAACAGGAATAACCAGTAAGGTAATTGAGAAAAATCCTGATGAAAAAGGTTATCTTGGTGTTTGTTTTAGAACAGGGAAAGCTTTATCAGAAAAAGCAAAGGCAAAAAATATAGATAAAGTGGTTTTTGATAGAGGAAGTTTTAAATATCATGGAAGAATCAAAGCTTTAGCAGATGGTGCTAGAGATGGTGGCTTAATATTTTAAACAGGTTTTTATTTAAGGAGGAAAGTAGTGCCGGAATTTTCTAAAGAAGAAAATATTGCTGAAAAAGTTTTAAAAATAAATAGGGTAGCTAAAGTAGTAAAAGGTGGAAGAAGGTTTAGTTTTTCAGCTTTAGTTGCAGTTGGTGATATGAATGGAATGGTAGGCGTTGGCTTTGGTAAAGCAAATGAAGTTTCAACTGCAATCCAGAAAGGAGTTCATGCTGCAAAGAAAAATATGTTTAAAGTTCCAATGAAAAATGGAACTATTCCTTATGAAATTAATGCAATTAAAGGTGCAGGACATGTATTTTTCAAGCCAGCAACTCATGGTACTGGTGTAATTGCTGGCGGACCTGTAAGGGCAATTATGGAACTTGCAGGAATCAAGGATGTTGTTGCAAAATCTATAGGTAGTTCAAATGCATTATCTATTGTAAATGCAACAATTCATGGACTTAAAAGCATAAAAAGTCCTGATGAATTAAATAATAAGTTATAATATTTCATAAGCTTTTGAGGAGAAAAAATGGTTAATCTTAGTGATTTAGGGCCAGCTTATGGTTCAGTTAAAAATAAAAAACGAATTGGAAGAGGTAATAGTTCGGGTCACGGAACAACTTCTGGAAGAGGAAATAAAGGCCAGCTTGCAAGATCAGGAGGTAGAAGTAAGACAAGACTTGGTTTTGAAGGCGGGCAGATGCCACTTAATAGAAGGCTTCCGCATATTAAAGGTTTTAAAAATACAAGAAAAGAAGAATTTAATATTATTAATTTAAGCCAGCTTGAAAAATTTGATAATGATTCAATAGTAGATATGGAAGCTTTAATCAAATCAGGATTGATAAGAGATAAAGTTAATAAAATTAAAATTTTAGGCAATGGAAGTCTTACAAAAAAACTTGTAGTTAAAGCTGATTATTTTAGTAAAAGCGCAATTGAAAAAATAGAAAAAGCTGGAGGGGAAGCGGAGGCAATTTAATGTTTCGTGCTTTATTAAATGCGTTTAAAATCAGGGAATTAAGAAATAGAATTTTATTTACGGTAGGTATCCTTGCTCTTTACAGATTTGGAGCAAATCTTACAATACCTGGAGTTAATCCGACAAAAATTTTAAACCAGGTCGGGACCGGAATAATTGGAATGATGGATTTATTTTCTGGTGGAGCTTTAGGAAAATTTTCAGTTTTTTCTCTTGGAATTATGCCTTATATTACATCTTCAATTATTATGCAACTTCTTCAGGTAGTTATACCAAAACTTGATGCTCTTGCAAAAGAAGGAGAAACAGGCAGAAGAAGAATTAATCAGATATCCAGATATGTGACAGTCGGGCTTGCTTTAATTCAATCAGTTGCCATGACTTTTTATTTTCGTAATTTTGGAGCCGTTATTAGTTTTGACTGGATGCATGTAACACTAATAATTATGACTTTAACAGCAGGAACTACAGTTATTATGTGGCTTGGAGAATTAATAAATATCCATGGAATAGGGAACGGTATTTCTTTAATAATTTTTGCATCAATTATTTCAAGAATACCTGGAGGATTAATAAGTTTATTTAGACTGAAGGGTACAAACTGGTTTCTTATTGGAATATTTGCCATACTTTCTGTTGCAGTTGTTATGGCTATTATTTTAATAAATCAGGGTGAAAGAAGAATGCCTGTTCAATATGCAAAAAGGATAGTGGGTAGAAAGGTATTTGGAGGTCAATCTACTTATATCCCTTTAAAAGTAAACCAATCAGGTGTTATGCCCATAATTTTTGCAATCTCAGTTTTACTTTTTCCAGCGACTATTGCTCAATTTATAAATGTAAGATGGTTGCAGTCTCTTGCTTCATGGCTTAGTCCTTCAATCGCAGGCAGGGTTAATCCTTTTTATATTATAATTTACTCACTTTTAATTATTGTATTTGCTTATTTTTATACAGCAATTGCATTTAACCCTAATGAAACTGCAGATAATTTAAGAAAATATGGCGGTTATATTCCAGGTATTCGACCAGGTAAGAATACTTCAGATTATTTATCTAATATTTTAAATAGAATAACTCTTCCTGGTGCTATATTTCTGGCGATTATTGCAATATTGCCGGAGATATTAATTGATGCGATGGGTATTCCATTCAGATTTGGTGGTACTTCTGTTTTAATTGCTGTAAGTGTTGCTCTTGAGACTATGAAATGGATTGAATCTCAACTTATGATGCGAGATTATGAGGGATTTATAAAATGAGACTTATATTACTTGGTGCACCTGGTGCAGGTAAAGGAACTCAGGCGAAAAAGATTTCATCAAAATTTAATATTCCCCATGTTTCAACTGGTGATATTTTAAGATCTGAAATAAGCAGTAATAGTGAGTTAGGTAAAAAAGCAGAGGAATATGTAAATAGTGGTAAACTAGTTCCGGATGAACTGATTATAGGAATGATTAAAGAAGAATTTAAAAAAGATAAGTTCAGGACTGGTTTCTTAATGGATGGTTTTCCAAGGACTATTGAACAGGCAGAAAAATTTTCCCAGTTATTAAAAGAACTTAATTTAAGTCTTAATAAAGTTATAAATATAGTTGTTGATGAAGATGAGATTGTAAGAAGACTTACAGACAGAATTGTGTGTAAAAAATGTAATAAAATATTTAAATTAAGCGATTTTTCAAAAGAACAGCCGCTTAAATGTGATTGTGGTGGAGAATTGTATAAAAGGAATGATGATTCTGAAGAAGTAATAAAGAATAGACTTGAAGTTTATAAAAAACAGACACAGCCAGTTGTTGAGTATTATAAAAATTCAGGTTTACTTGAAAATATTGATGGGCTTGGAACTGAAAATGAAATTTTTGAAAGGATCCTTGCTCGGTTATGATTATTTATAAATCAGATGACGAAATAAAGCTCATGAAGCGTGCAGGTGAGCTTGTGTGTAATGTTCTTTTAAAACTTGAAAGTTTAATAAAACCGGGGATTTCAACGGAATTTTTAGATAAAATTGCAGAAAAAATGATAATTGAGCATAATGCAAAACCTGCATTTAAAGGTTATCTTGGAAGAATTTCAAAAATACCATTTCCTGGTACAATTTGCGCATCAATTAATGAGGAAGTTGTTCATGGAATTCCAGGTAAAAGAATTTTAAAAGATGGAGATTTAATATCGATAGACGTTGGTGTACAACTTGACGGGTTTTTTGGAGATGCTGCAAGAAGTTTTCCTGTCGGGAATGTTAATGAAAAGGTACAAAAAATAATAAAAACTACCCGGGATGCTTTAAATGCGGCAATTGGCAAGTGTGTTGAAGGTAACAGGTTAGGAGATATTTCCAGTACAATAGAGCAGTTAGCATTAAGAAATGGATATTCAGTTGTAAAAGATTTTGTTGGCCATGGTATTGGAAGAAATAT